>JAZOXB010000203.1:0-4961 GCA_045659585.1 Faecousia sp.
CACCGACACGGAGGCTGTCAGCCACCTGCACCAATTCAATGTCCGAAGATTTGCCGTAATCCAGCACCGCCGCAAAGTTGTCACCTGCTGCGAGTTTGGCCATGGTATCGATGATAGCCTGGGTCTTTTGGTTAATTTCTGTCCTTTCGTTTGTATCAAGAGTGCTGTCCAAGAAATAATATCTTGTGCTGTAATAGCTGACGCCGTTGTTTACCGCAGTTAGGAAGGCATTATAGTCCTCTTGGTCGAAAATGTCCGTAGAATTGTCCACTAAATAGTGTTGTGCTTCCTCTAAAGCATGGCGGAGGTTGAAAAGATCTTCGTTGATTTTGAAGAAATGTTGTTTGTTCTGTGTAATACTTTCGTTGGCGTATTTTGCTCGAACAGTATGGCCGTTTGTATAAAGATAGGCATTTTTAGAAGTCGTATGTACATAAAAACGACCACTGTCTGCGGCGGTAACAGTAAGGTTGGTTGGGGAACCAAAGTCAAAGTTTGCCCAAGTTGAGCTGCCGTTGGAGTCCCGATTCAGATTCCAGGATTGTCCGTTATAAATCTGAACCGTGAAGGAAGAGGACGAGCCTGACAGCTTCAGGATCGTATTGTAAGGAGGACTGGTTGTGACCCAATCTGTACCGTTTGCAATATAGTATTGGACAGGCAGGGTGTCGGTTCCGCGGTGTCCGTTGGCAACGGGGGTGCCGGAGTCATTCCAGCTTCCACGAACTTGGGGATTGGTGCCGAAAAGCGTATTGGCCGCCCCTCGGCTTTCACCGCCCAAAACGAGCCAGTGGCCTTCCATAGAAGAGGGCAAAGAAGTATGACGCTCACCATAGGGCCAGCCGGCACCGGAAATGGCATTTCTCAGTTCGCTGTAGTTCCGTTCCGTCTGTGCAACGGGAGCGTCCAAACGCGCCATAAGGTTATTCAGATTCCCGGCAATCTGATCCATTTTAATGCGTCCGGGATCTGTGGTAGAGTCATTAAAGGTGCCACGATTGTCGTTATACTCCGCCATGGCCATGGCCGTATACCGAAGGAACTCAAGATACTGCTCCGGGGAATAGAGGGTCGATGCATTTGCATTCATAACATAGCTCTTAGCCTTGTATAATGCCTTATACAGCGCCAAGGTCGAGGGAGAAACCTGGAACAGTTCCCAGTCTGTGGAGTATTTCTGCGTATTGTGGCCTGGGTAGGTTTTTTCGTTCAGATTTTTGTCCTCACGGACGATCTGGCTAATGGTATGTGCGTTGATGGGAGCATCACTGTAATATTCGTCCACGCCAAACCAATAGGTGTAACAGTTGGTAGCATTTTGGAAATCTACCTTGTACATCTTAAAGGTTCTACCATCGGTGTTGGGCTTGATGAAAATAGGCATGGCACTGCTGCGGTAGCCTGCATTGCCCCAAGTATCGTAAGTACCTACCCAAGGAGTTCCTGCCGAGGTACGACTGGGGTGCAGAGAGAGAATGTTGTAGGCAGAGTCCGATGTGGAAATTTGCCCATTGACTCCCATATAGGGACCAAAACCTAACGTACCGCCTGTTGCCAAAGTTTTACGCTCATGTTCCCACTTGGAATATGCCGCCCAACCGGTATATCCACCATCGGCGTACCAAGTGTTGTAATTGACCGTCACCGTGTTGGGAATGAACTCTACTGCATAGTCCAGGAGGTTATCGGGTGTGAGACCATTGATTCCTGTAAATTCGCCATTCGTTGTTTTCCAGTTTGCAATGTTAATGTGCAAGCTGGGCAAGTAAGAATGGGTTCCGCCCTCGGAGGGAGGATCGTCATAACAGTTGCCGTTGAGACGGTCAAATCGAGAGGTGTGAGATACACCATAGTTGATCATTCTGTGGTGGGCACCGTAAACGACCATGAAATAGGTACCTGCCAAATTTTTTACATTACCGGTTGTGACATATTTCGCCTTCGTCTTCGGGATTTGCAAGCTCCCATACTGACTCTTCAAGGCGGTAAGGTAGCTATCTATCTGTGTAGCAGCTTCATCTCCGTTAGCAGCCTCTGCCTCGGGAGTTGCTACCGCAGGAACCAGTCCTAAGAGGATCACTGCCGCTAACAGGAAGGACAACAGGCGTTTGCTAAATTTATGTTTCATGCAATAACCTTCTTTCTTTTGACATATCCTTGCTCCATTTGGGAGCAATACATAATCTTATTTATTATACTACTTCTAACCATGTTTTACAAGAGTATTTTCTTTAGCGATGGTGTCAAGTTTGTAGGTACATGGGAAATATTCCCGAAAGGGTGAATGTTATGTGAGTGTAAGATATGGCGTTGATTTGAGAGAAGCTTTCTCATTTGGTCGTCGCCCGACAGATCTGCCGACAAGTGAGGCAGAAATAGGAGACAAGTCGCAACAGCGACTTGTTCAGCAGACATTAGATAAGAATAGCTGAGAAACAGCAAATAAGCCCTTGGATCCCGGTTTTTGTTGGGGATCCAAGAGCTGTTGTGATATGGGAAGAACAGGTGAGCGATGCATCGCCTTTGGCGATATGATGTTTTACTCCGCAAAATGATGTTGCTCCCGATGGTCGCAATGATGCAATGTTTGCCAAAAAACATTAGGCGAAGCCGACATCATTAACGCAGTGACATCATTGTGCAAAAACATCATTTGCCGCAAGGCAAACATCATGAAAAAATCCTTTGTCTTTCGACAAAGGATTTTTTGGTGGGCGAGGCGGGATTTGAGGGAATATTATGTAAACTAACTCACCCGGTCCTTCCTTGGAGTTCTTGGTATCGGATGTAGCTCTCGCCGACCACTCGCCGACCGAGGATGTGTCAGCTTAGCTTGCAAGACTTACTACCTCCAATAGGGACGTCAGATGGCGACATTTTCAAATACCATTGCCCCGATTTTCTCTGCGGCTTCTCTGGCAGAAGAGGGAAGGACGTGGTTGTAGATATTCAGGGTTGTAGAAATATCTGCATGGCCTAAACGTTCCTGTGCTACCTTAACGTCTACACCCTGCTTAAGCATGATAGAGGCACACAGGTGTCTCAGATCATGGAATCGACATTTGGGAAGATTGGCTTTCTCCTGTAGTTTTGTTAACATTTGGCTAAGATACTCCGGGTAGATGGGCTTACCATCAGAGTGAACGATGATGAAGTCGGTAAGGGTGTAGTTGCTACCTAACTCTATCTGCCGTTCCATGCAGGTAAGTCTATGGCGTTTGAGTTTTCTCATAAGCATCTCAGGAACATCAAGGATTCTGTTACCGGCTTCGGTCTTAGGATCCTTTAGGTGAGATTTGCCATTCACTACTACCCGATTGCGGCAGACGTGGATCTGGTTCTTCTTCCAACCTTACAACCCATTTACCCAAGACTGGATAGTCAAAGCAGTTAGGGACTGAACAGGAAAGTTGCCGATCAGAGGAGTGATGTAACGGCTGCTATTAGCTTGCAATTAAGTGGCTTTTCTAAGATTGGTAAAAATTCGCTTGATTTTTTCAACAATAGCTCGAAAAACTACTGCGCAAAGAGTAACTAAAATACAACCACAAACCGGTACCAACCATGCATACAAAGGGTGTACTACTAATTTAGGCATAAGCTTTGATAATATATGTCTCACATTGTTGATGATTAGCAGATGCATAATATAGATAAACTCAGTATGATGTTGACCGATTCTACTAAGTAAACAAATAAACTTTGATTCTTTCGTTTTTCTAGGCGCGATGCAGATAAGAATTAGTGAAAAGGTACATAAGATTGTTCCTACGTATATTGTATGGGTAAAAGCAAGACATTCTGCGATTGATAGAAAACAGCCTACAATAAATATAACAACTAACTTGGTCATCGAGATTTTAGCCAGCCTTTCTTGAGTGCTATGGATTTGATAACCAAGCAAAAAGAAAAACAACGGTAGGCAGAGAATAAAGCGTTCTGATACTACAATATCACTTCCTATCCAAAGTCTAATGCGTCGGATAATCATGTGTAGGCATAAGTAAATTATAGAAAAAATCCAAAGAGGCTTAGTCATATTTACATTATTTGCAATGTACATAATGAGATATACAGCACACAGAGCTAATAAGAACCAACCGACTTCGTTGCAAAGTGGCACAAGAGCTAAGGGCCAACTTGGAATGTTATTCGAATAGTTGGATACATATGTTTCTAAGAGAGCTTTGACACTGTGCAAGCCAAATCCAAAAGCTTTAAACTCAAGAAATAAATAAAATGAAAAATATACTAGTTCAGAGCATGCAAGTAATTTTAAAAGGCGAACGATACGTTTTCCTACGACACGATTTTCCTCTTTTTTATCGCCCCTATAAAAATAGTATCCGGAAACCGCAAAAAAGAACGGAACTGCTATACGAGTAAGTGGTATTGTTATTTTGCCGAATACTCCCGGTAAAGAAAAGTGCAGAAATATGACAAGGAATGAAGCGATTGTTCTGAATGCGTCAATATAATTATTGCGAGAGTATCTCTGATTCATAGCAACCTCCAAATGATTTATATTATTTGTTGACACACTAATTCTATCACATTCTGTCAAATTTTCAAGTCATTTTAAGAAAACCGTTATATAGTAAAACTATAGAGAAAGTAGTGAGAGTAAATAAAATGAAACTTTAGCCTCGTGTGCATTTCCTAAATATTTTGAGACAAGAGGTGTCACCTAATCGGCGCGCCGACCGGGATGCCGACAGAGGGAAGCGAAATAGGGGATAATAGTGACCAATAGAAGAATAGGCATATAAAAGCGAAGAAGCCCTTGGATCCCGGTTTTTGTTGGGAATCCAAGGGCTTTCAGTGCTTTTGGCCAGTCGATGGAGGCCGGAAGGAATAAAAAAAGAAACAGCCTTTCGACTGTTTCTTTGGTGGGCGAGGCGGGACTTGAACCCGCACGTCCGGAGTGGACACTAGAACCTGAATCTAGCGAGTCTGCCAAT
>JAZOXB010000204.1:0-10372 GCA_045659585.1 Faecousia sp.
GGAGCTTCACTTCCTTAACGGAGTACTTGCCTTCCTTGTAGCTGTCGATCTCTGCCAGAATGTAGATAGAATCCAAATCGTAGCCTGCCAGAGTGGATCTACCGATGGCGTAGTTAACAGAAATATCACTTGCCAGATTCAAGCTGTGTCCCAGCTTCCAGGTGCTTTCTTCTACAGGCTCCTTAACCTCTACATGAGTGCAGATACACAGACCGTCTTCATAGCTGTGAGGTGCTTCTTCGGTAAAGTCGCAGTTTTCACAGGTGATGATGTGGGAAGTCTCATCCTTGACAGTGTAAACAGGTGCATGACCGGTTGCGGGAACAGTTTCCTGAGCGGTCAGAACAGCATTACATACAGAGCAGTACTTACCTTCTGTCAGACCGATAGCGGTACAAGTGGGAGCAACAGCCTTGTCAATGACTTCTGTATGTCCATTTGCGGAAACCTTGTTATCGGTATAGGAATGGTTACATAGGTCGCATGTATAGGTGGTATAACCTTCTGCTGTACAGGAGGGAGCGGTGGTTTTGCTTGTGTAGCTGTGGCCCTTTGCAGGGATGGATTCGGTCTTGGTGGCGTTACAGGTGGAACAGGTATAGGTGGTTACGCCTGCGGTGGTGCAGTTGGCTTCGGTTGTGACCTTGCCGGTATCCCAACCGTGAGCAGTGCTTACGGTGATGCCACAGGAGCAGGTACCCTTGTGATTGTTTGCATTTTCGTTACTGTAGGTATAGGTGTGGGGGGTTGCGGTAAACTGTGCGGTAACAACGATGCTGCTTGTAATATTGGTCAGAGCCTTGTCCCAACCCTTGAAGGTATAGTGATTGGTTAAATCACCCTTCTTGGTGGGAGTTGCGCCCTGATAGGTAGCGGTTCCACCATTGGAGACAGTCTGCTGATACAGAACGGTGCCGTCTTCCATGGCGAAGGTTACGGTGTGATTTGTGGCGGGAGCGGAGGACTTTGCACCTACATAGATGTAATCTACAATGACCTTGCCGGAACCCTTGGTCTGGGACTTGATGTGCCAGAAGCGGAAACCGATGTTTGTAATGACATCACTGGATGCAAATTCGGAATTGACGGGAATGGTAAGGGTCTGGTATACACCGTTCTGCAAGGTATAGCTTGCGGTCAGGTTGTAGCTTCCGCGATCGGAAACACCGTCGTTGGTGCGGTCATAAACCACAACCACCTGCGGATCGGAATCTGTTGCGGCAACACAGCCCTCTAACTTAAAGCGGATCTGGATCACGTCTCCTGCTTGGGGTTCAAAGCCCAGAGCGTGATACTCACGATTATCTCGATCTACGAAATAGCCGGTACAGCCGGAGGTAACGAGCCAAGGACCGTAATAGCTGTTGGTGGTACCATAAGCGAGAGCTTCTGCTACGTTGACCTTCAGAACACCTTCGGTATTGGAAATGGTGCAATCGTTGTAGATCTTTGCAGTGGTAGAGGTTTCGGATGTGCTCCAGTTGGGCATGGTCTCCCGGTCAAAGTTCAGATTGTTGTATGCTTCACCGGTGTATCTGGTACGGTCGGTAGCAGTGTTGGTGAAGTCAAAGAACAGACTGCGGTCTTCCTGCTTGGGAGCGCCGGAAGCAGGTCCGATATACAGGTAGTCAATGGTGACAGAACCCTTCTTGGAGGTATCCGCAGGGATCATATAGTTGAAGGCGGGACGCAGACCGGTAATAGAGGTTGCGTTGCGGAAATCGGAGCTTGTATTTACGGTTACGACCACATACTTGCCGTTGGCGACATAGTCGGCGCCCAGAGTGTGGATGGTATCATATTGTAGCTCGGTGCCACCATCCTTGAAGTAGCACAGACGGAAGTTTGCGGTGCCGTCGGTAGCGGACTTGAGATTCTCTGCCTTGAAGCGGATCTGGACGATCTCAGCGTTCTTGGGGTTGAAGTTCAGAGGATTGAGACTGCCGGCATAGGTACGGACAGACAGGTTCTTTCTGACAGTGTCGGGGGTCTTGGTGTAGAGCTTCAGGGTGCCGGAAAGGGTGTCTACAAAACCGGTAGTGATGTCGTTGGTCTTGGTGGAAGAGTTGTACTCGATGAATTCCCAACGGGAGGTAGCATCAAAGTTGGTGCCGTTGTACTGGGGCTCGAATTCGTAGTTCTTTCTGGAAGCGGTATCATCGTTGAAATCGAAGAACAGGGACTTGGTAGCATTGTCATTGCTACGGTTGCGGATATGGAGGGTAAAGGTTCCCAGAGACTGGGCGGTACCGTTGTGGTTTGCAAATTTGATGGTAACGGTGTAGTTACCGGGAGTGCTTCCACTAAAATTAGAGGGGAACTCTAACCAATAGGTGCCGGGAGCGTTCTTCTGCCAGCCGTCATAGAAAATCTCACCGCTGTCTCCGGAGTTCTTAAAGGTATAGCGGACACGGAGGTCAGCAGACAGCAGGGACAGGGCCTGACTCTTGCTGATGCCGGGATTTGCATAGTAATCCTTATGGCCTGTCCAAGAAAGAAGCAGGGTATCTGTAGAAGCACTATAGGAATACATACGGAGCTTGAGATAATCTAACTTCTCGTTAGCGGCAGTTTTGGTCAGGTTGGATGCACCCCAGCCCTGATCGGTGGTTGCCATATAAGCATCACGGTACAGAGGATGATAGGTCGAACCGTTGGAATTATAGCGGGCGTAGATCAGGAAGGTATTATCCTGCATCATATCCATACGGATAGCATTGGTGGTGCTCTCCATCTGGTTGGTGAAGGAGGCCCAGGAACTGAACATGCCGGAGGCGGTATAGGTATCTCCTCTGCCGAGAGCCATGTTGTAGTTCTTGGAGTTGGTGCCCCAATAGTCTCCGCTGCCCTTTGTAATAGAACCACTGACATAATAGCCCTTTCCGCCACTGGTCAGGGCAATGGAAAGATCGGCGGCAGTGCCTGTAGAAATGTTCCAGTTCACATATCTGCGCTGAGAAGCACCCATATAGAATCTGTCATTGGAATAGAATGCAGTAGAACCGTTGGTTACGGCACCGTTAGAGGTGCTGTAGTGGAGGGGATAGCCCATTTTGTTATCTACCAGCATGTAGGTACCGCTGATTTTTGTGGGAGCGGTGGTAACACGATCGTAGCGATAATACTGCTCAGAGGCGGTTGTTGTGCCGCTTTCGTAGTAGTTTGCTTCGTCCATGTCACGGGTGAGATTGCCCCAGCTAAGCCAATCTACACCTTCGGTAAAGGGCTCTTGAAGGAAGATGCCTGCTTCGGCACAATAGCCTACCAGATTGGAGTTGCCGTAATAGATCTTGCCGGCATAGGGCATCCAATTGTGATTGTTGGTATACAGATCTCTACGGTTGGTGGTGGCTTTTTCTACCTGATTCAGGAAGGAAATAGAGGGTGCCACGGTTTTGACCAAAGTGACATGACCGTCAAAGGCGTGGTGGGGGATCTGCAGAACGTCTGCATGGAGGTAGGACTGGGGATACATGTCAATGAGGATCCGATCCGCATCGTAAATATCACCGGTCAACAGAAGGGTCTTTCCATCCATGGTCACACGGAGAACAGAGGAACAGTTGTTTTCTTCATTGGACTTGCGCATACAGCCCACGTCGCTGAGAGTGAGCTTGTTACTGGTGTTGGGAGTATAAAGGTCTTCTACGGTGTACAGAACCTCGAACCGGACACCGCAAATGTCGAAATATTCGCCGGTGTGCTGTTTATAGTACTTGGCGTTGGGATACAACTCGCCCATGATCTCCATGTTGTCTCCGGAGGCACCGACCACATCGAAATTGTACATAATATTCTGCAGATCGAAGTGTTCATAGTACTTAGACAGGAAACGGGGGAAGCCGGATACATGGTCATCGTGATAGTGGGAAACAAACCATGTGTTAACGGTGATCTTTTGCCCCTCTGGGATGCCGGTGATGCGGCGTAGGAAAGCATAGACTCGCTCGCAATCACGGTCGCTCATTTGGATATAGCTGCCACCGTCGATTACGAACAGGCTGTTATCGGAAAATTTGATAACGAACATGGAACCTGCGTTGTTACGGTTTTGGCTGCCGTAGGCACTGCTGTAGCCATAGCCATCTTGAGATGCGGAGAAGGGAACCATGTAGATTTCATTGCGACCGGTGTAGTTGCCACTGCTCCGGTAGCTGATGCTGCGGAGGGTATCAACATTGGTATCGACGATGATGCGGGTCTCCTGATAAGCCTCTACATAGTAGGCATAGATGACAAAAGTGCCATCGGGAGACAGACACTTGATGTGGCGATTATAGCCACTCTGCGCAGCAACAGCCCTTTGGAACAGAAGGGTATATCCTAACCCTGTCAATTTGTCCCGATAGCTCAGAAGCTGGGTGCCGGAAGTGCCCTTGATGATCTGCATCTTAGACTGGGTTCCGGTATTGGACAGACCGAAGTATTGGCCACAGTCATAGGTCATCCAGCTTGAAGCAGTGCCGCCGCTGTAGGCAGGGACGGAAATACTGCCGACAGAAACGGCCTTGGCAGTAGGCTTTTCCTCGGGGAGAGGGACTTCTGCTACGGTTTCGTTCTCAGTTGCCTCTGCGCCCAGAACAGGAAGCGCAGGCAGAAGAGACAGTACCATAGTAAGGAGCAGGAGTAGGCTAAGGAAACGCATGAATTTTTGCATATAGGATCCTCCTTTTGTATTTTTTCTAAATTAACATTGTTATATTACCACAAAAATGGTAAAAACGCAATGAGAATATAATGTTGTCTCGTTAGAAAATATAATGTTGTTTCGTTAGAAATTAGCATAAAACAGGAGCTACCCTATGAAGGATAGCTCCTGTAATTTTGAAAATCAGGGGGTTTCCATGGCGGAAATAGCCTGCAGAGCACGGTCAGTATCCGGCAGATTTTCCAGTTTAAATTCAGATCTGTACGGACGGGTAGCTCCGGGAACCATGGTTGCAATGGGGAAGCTAATGGTTCCTGTACCATTCTTACGATAGATGGTATTGTAGCCGTTCATATCGGAAGCAGAAAGTGTTTTGACATTTTGGCCTCTTTGACGGTAGATCTTTTTGTTAGTAATGACATAGGTCGTGTTCTTTTGCTGATAGTACGCTTGGAAAGGCCACACGAACAAACCGTAAATACCAACGCCAATAAAGACCACCCACAGCAGACGAAAAATCCGTCCTCCGTCCGTTACGTAATTTTTTACTAAAAGATACATTAACACACAAGCGGTAGTCCATAAGAAACTGGTGACATAAGAGGAAAAGGGAACGGCTGAGAAAATGTTTTTTACTTTCGGTCGCCCGGTCCACAGGATCTGTTCGCCATAGCCCATTAGGTTTCGACAAAAACTGTAATCGGTATATTGTTCCATAAAAACCTCCTATAGGATAAGATTGATTTGGGAATGCTGCGGGCGAATCGCCTCTCTGAATTTGCACCATTCGGCGCCTGTGGAACTTTTGCCCGGCATCTGTGATGCCGGGCAAAGACTTTTTCGGACTATCCGGACCACAGAACATATGGGGTGGCCCCTCGCAGGGTGTGGAATTAGCTGATACGATCCATACGGGCGATGGCTTGTTGGACACGATCAATGTCTGCCAAGTTGTCCAGAGAGAAGTAGCGTGTGACAACACGGCCGTTTACCCGGACGGTCCTCTGATAAGGATCGTGGGCCAAGGGGAAACGAATGGTGCCGTTGCCGTTACGGTGCATAATGGTTTCGTAGGTTGGCATAACAGCTGCAGCAAGATTATCGGTTTTCCGTCCCATACGGCGGTAAATTCGTTTGTTGGTAATCACGTAAGCGGTGCGTTTACGCATATATGCTGTATAGATGAAATTGCCGAAGAGCATATATAAACCAATTGCAAGGAAAGGTATACCGAACAGGAAAAAGGGACCGGGGGCTTGAGCAGCCGTGACAGTCCAGAAAACAGCAAAGGCTGTCCAAGGAATGGCGAAAAGAAATGTGGATATACTCTGACCTGTGAAAAGAGTGCCCTTGGTTTCGGGTTTTCCTGTCCAGATGACAAATTCGTCCGGGGCCATTTGCCCACGGCAAAAGCTATAGGTATCTTGTTCCATAACGATTTCCTTTCAAAGTGATTCAGGGGAGCAAGCGGAGAGAGTCTGCAGAGCGGTCAGAGCTCGTTGTGCACCTTCGTAATCTGCGATTTTTACAAGGGTTAAGGGCTGAATGACCTCTCGCCCGTTTACGTAGAAAGGTACGGCATTGGGTTCAACCACCGTGGCGAATCGAATTGTTGCGGTGTTGTTTCTGTGGAGAATGGTCTCGTAGCCTTGAGCAATTCCCTCGGTGAATACTTCGGTATGGATTCCTATACGACGGAACAATCTTTTGTTGGTAATAACATATTCGGTGCTATTTCGAGTCCGGAGACCTCTTTTAAGAGGTCCAGCGGCAACAAAGATACCGGCGGCCGGGAAGGCGATGGTGAATAAGATGAGTAACAAGTCGGCATCATTATACATCCATCCGAGTGTGAGGCAGAATGCCGCAAACAAAGTAAAACCAATTCCAAAGCAGAAAATGATCCGGTCATATTTTGACATACATAAGCCTTTTGCAGTGGGGCGTCCATGCCATAAAAGCACTTCGTCCCCATCCATTAGACCCTGACAAAACAGATTGGTACTTTCACTATTCATAGAGCAACTCCAAAAGGGTGTGAATCATACGGGGGTGATCCAGTTGTAGGGATCTTCCAGGGAGCCGGTCTGGATGCCTACCAGAGCATCGTACATAGCCTGTGCAATGGGGCCGATCTTGCCACCGGACAGCTTCATGGAGCGATCCTTGTAGCACATTTCACCAACGGGGGAAATGACAGCGGCGGTACCGGTGCCGAAAGCCTCGGTGAGGGTGCCCTTTTCATAAGCTTCAAACAGCTCGGTGAGCTCAATGGGTCGTTCCTCAACGGTCAGGCCCTTATCGGCTGCCAACTGCATAATGCTCTTACGAGTGATGCCGGGGAGAATGCAGTCTTCAATGGGAGCGGTGACCAGCTTGCCGTCCAGAACGAACATCATGTTCATAGCGCCGACTTCCTGGACATAGCGGTTTTCTCTGCCGTCCAGCCACAGAACCTGATCGAAGCCATCCTTTGCAGCTTCTGCACCTGCCTTCAGGGAAGCGGCGTAGTTACCACCGGTCTTCCAAGCACCGATGCCGCCACGGACAGCGCGGACATAGTGATCCTCGATACGGATCCGGACGGGAGCCATGCCGTTCTTATAGTAAGCACCGGAGGGGGAGCAGATGATGTAATACAGATAATGAGCAGAGGGATGAACGCCCAGCTCTTCGCCTACGGCGATCATGGTGGGGCGGAGGTACAGGGAGGTGCCATCATTATGGGGAACCCAGTCTTCCTCTACCTTAACCAGAGCCTGCATAGCCTTCACCTGATATTCTACATCCAGAGTGGGCATGCACATACGCTCTGCACTGCTGTTGAGACGCTTTGCATTCTCTTCGGGGCGGAAGAGCTGAACCTTACCGTCTGCACGGCGGTAAGCCTTCAGACCCTCAAAAATCTCCTGTGCATAGTGGAGCACGGGAGCGGCGGGGGACAGCTGCAGGGGGGCGTAGGGTACGATGCGGGCATGATGCCAGCCCTGTCCCTCATCATATTCGATCATAAACATGTGATCGGAGAAACGCTTGCCAAAGCCAAGAGTAGACTCGTCTACGGGCTTTTCCTTAGGAGTTTGGGTCTTGAAAATTTGAATTTCGGGAAGCATAGGACTTCTCCTTTCTGATGGATTATTCAACGCAGGCGGCGCCCCGACGGAGAGCCTCGATATTCAGATCGACTAACTTTGCCTTGGGACCGGTGAACATATGAACCAGCATTTCCTTAATGGTCTCTACGCCCAGATTGCCCATGGCCTGAATGTAAGCACCCAGCATAACCATGTTAGCGACCTTCAAATTGCCCAGATCCTGAGCGATTTCCAGACAGGGAACGTAGATAACACGGACATCTTCACGCTGTACTTTTTCTGTAATAATGGAACTGTTGACGAAAATCGTGCCACCGGGAGCAACAGTGGGCTCAAACTTCAGAAGGGAGGGCAGATTCATTGCAATGAGCTCCGTGGGTTCCAGAACGATGGGGCTGACGATTGCTTCGTCAGAGATAACAACACAGCAGTTTGCGGTACCGCCGCGCATTTCGGGGCCGTAGGAGGGGAGCCAGGAGACATCCTTGCCTTCTTTCATGCCGGCCTCTGCCAGAGTCTTGCCGATAGCCATAACACCCTGACCGCCAAAGCCTGCGATCATGATTTCATTGGTCATTACTTGGCACCTCCTTCGATGTCCTTATATACACCTAAGGGGAAATAGGGGATCATGTTTTCCTTCAGCCACTCAATGGAGGCAGCGGGAGTCTTGCCCCAGTTGGTGGGACAGCAAGCCAGAACTTCTACGAAGGTGAAGCCCTTGCCTTCCTGCTGCATACGGAATGCCTTCTGAATAGCCTTCTTGGTCTTGTACAGGTTGGCAATATCGGTCACACAGGTACGGGCGGCATAAGCACATCCATCCAGAGTGGAGATGATCTCGGACATACGGATGGGGGAGCCATAGTGGTCCTGCTGTCTGCCGAGAGGGGCGGTAGTGGCCTTCTGTCCAACCAGAGTAGTGGGAGCCATCTGACCACCGGTCATGCCGTAAATGGCATTGTTGATGAAAATAGTGGTAAACTTTTCACCACGCATTGCGGCGTGGATGATTTCTGCGGTACCGATAGCGGCAAGGTCGCCGTCACCCTGATAGGTGAATACAATAGTGCCGGGCTCGGAGACACGCTTGATGCCGGTGGCAACAGCGGGTGCTCTGCCGTGAGCGGCCTCGTGCATATCGCAGTTGAAGTAGTTGTATGCGAAAACGGAGCAACCAACGGGAGCAACACCGATGGTCTGGCCCAGAACGCCCATTTCTTCTAAAGTCACAGCCACCAGTTTATGTACGATACCATGGGTACAGCCGGGGCAATAGTGGAGCTCGGCATCGGTCAAGCCCTTGGATTTCTGATATACAATAGCCATGTTTCTTACCTCCCAATAGCAGCCTTGGCAGCGGCACAAACCTCTGCCGGAGTGGGAACGACGCCGCCTGCCTTACCAATGAAGGAAACGGGCTTGCAACCCTCCAGAGCGATCTTAACGTCGTCGATCATCTGACCCATGCTCAGCTCTACGTCAACAACAGCCTTGACGCTTGCCTGCTCTGCGACAGCCTTCAGTGCCTGAGAGGGGAAGGGCCACAGGGTGATGGGACGGAGGAGACCTGCCTTGATGCCTTCCTTTTCCAGCTGACGGATAGCGGCACGGGCAATACGGGAAGGAGTGCCGTAGGCTACGAAGAGAACTTCGCAGTCTTCGGTGTTGAATGCTTCGTACAGAACCTCATTCTCTTCCATGGCCCGATACTTCTTAGCAAGACGTTCATTGTGTTCGGCACAGATGTTGGGGTCAATGTACAGAGAGTTAATGATGTTAGGCTCACGCTCACCCTTGGTGCCGGTGGTGGCCCAGGTCTTTTCGGGGAGCTCACGCTTGGGAAGCTCACGCCACTCAATGGCTTCCATCATCTGACCGATCATGCCGTCGGCAAGAACCATAACGGGGTTGCGATAGTAATCAGCTACGTCGAAAGCCTTTTGAACCAGATCGGCGGCTTCCTGAATGGTAGCGGGAGCGTATACCAGATGACGATAGTCACCGTTGCCGCCACCACGGGTTGCCTGATAGTAGTCGCCTTGTGCAGGCTGGATGGTACCCAAACCGGGGCCGCCGCGCATCATATTAACGATAACTGCAGGCAACTCCGCACCGCAGATATAGGTGATGCCTTCCTGCTTCAGGGAAATTCCGGGAGAGGAAGAAGAGGTCATAACACGCTTACCACAACCTGCGGCACCGTAAACCATGTTAATTGCTGCAACCTCAGACTCAGCCTGGAGGAAGCAACCGCCTACCTGAGGCAGGTGCAGGGACAGGTATTCGGGGATCTCATTCTGGGGAGTGATGGGATAGCCGAAAAAATATTTACAGCCGGCACGAATGGCGGCTTCGGCAATGGCTTCATTGCCCTTCCAAAGTTCTTTTGCCATAGCTCCTCCTTATACTCGCTCCACAGTGATGATGGAGTCGGGACACATTTTTGCACAGCTACCACAGCCGATGCACTTATCCAGATCCTCTTCACGGATAGCGGCGGGGTGATAACCCTTGCGGTTAGTGGTGGTCTCGTCCATGACGATGATGTTCTTGGGACAGACTAAGGCGCACAGCTCGCAACCTTTGCATCTGTCTTGGCGGAAAGTGACTATTCCTGCCATAAAAA
>JAZOXB010000205.1:0-33507 GCA_045659585.1 Faecousia sp.
TTCATGGGATCCGCCGATCTCCCGATCGGGGATACTTAGTTGTTTAGCCGAAGTATGCCTTAGCCTCGTCTACATAGGCAAACAGGGCCTTGCACAGATCCAACAGGGTGCCGGTCTTGCCGTTGCCGTAGGTATCAGCGCTGTAGGTCAGGGTCTGAGACACAGCCACATCTCCTGCGAATACTTGGCAAGTCAGAACCGCTCTCAGATCTGCGGCATTGAGCTGATCCACATCAAAGAGGTACTGTCCCTTGTCTGCATTGTAGACCTGAGGTGCAACGGTAAAGGTCTTTTCCTCACCGTTTGCCGCTACATAAGAAACACGGAGCTCCAGATCTTCTGCATTACCCTCGTATTCGGATACATTGACCACGAGCTTCACCGTAATAGTGCTGGTGAGAGACAGAGTTCTTCCCTGCCATACCACGGTGGCATCGGCAACATCGTTGCCTACGGTGTAATTGGAGCCGAAGGTCACGGTGTCCAAATCCCACAGATATGCTCTCTGCTCTTCCGTCAGTTCTTCGTCTGCCAATGCATCGGTGTTGTAGCCCAGATAGGTCTGAGTTGCCGCACCGTAGCGGAGCAGATTTGCACAAACACGCTTAAACTGCTCTGTTGCATTGTCCCGATTCATCATAGTAAATGCATAGGTAGCAATGCTGTAATCATCTACCTCGGAGGTATAAACCTTACTGCCCTTATAAGCCTTCAACTGTGCCCGAACCGGATCGTTCATCATGCCTGCATGAAGCTTATCCAAGGTGAAATACATATACGGACCGTTTTCCACACCGTAGAGCTCGTAGGTCTTGCCGTTAAGCTCAGCGGTCATATAGTAATGATCGTACTCAGCCAAAGCGTCCTTGGATACGATATAGTTGATGCTGATATTGCTACGGAGATTCAAGCTGTGCATGATAGCTACAGAATCGTCAATGGGAAGCTCTGCATGATCACGGAAGATGGCAGAAGCAGAGCGAACCAAAGAACGGGAAACACTTAAGGTAGCGACACCGCCGATGATCTTCACATTGCACAGGGAAACGATAGCATCACTGTTGGTATTATTTCCACGGATGTAGATATTGCCCTCTGCATCGATGTAAGGAGTAACATCAAAATACATTTCCGTAGCAAAGCTGAAGTTCTTCAGGAGATTGACCCATGCATTGCTTGCAGTGTTATAAACCTGTACCGTAGCGGGAGCAGTACCCACAGACTTGAGGCTGATCATGACCTTTTCATTCCCGGCACCCACATTGAATGCGATACCGCTGGATCCCTTCAGGTAAACTTCCTTTTCGGGGCCCACAGCCTCATAATAGCTATCGTAGTAGGTAATTTCTCCGATTGCATCATAAACATCCCAGTGAGGAATGCTTCTGAGCGTATGACCGTAGTAGTAGGTCCGTGTGCCACTGTCATCTCTGTAGTAGACAGGAAGGGGATACTCACAGGGAGTATAGGCGGGAGTGGTGGTGCCACAGGCATTGTAGCGAGTCATCTGAACCATGGGTTCACCATCGGAATAATAGACGAACTGAGCGGTAAATGCACCACAGACATCGCAATCATAGGTTCGTCTTTGGGTGCTCAGTCCATAGACAGCACCGAAATCAATAGGTGTATCCAACATGACTACGTAATAGGAACGAAGACCGTTGACCTCCTTAACCAGGACGAAATCATCTGCATTTTTGTAGTGCAACACAGTTCCCTGAGAAGACATAACATAGCTGCGAATCTCACCGTCGAATAACTCAACATCCATAGTGGACAGGCTGTCCAAATAGGACTTGTAAAGAATGTCAGGATCCTTGATCTCCTTTTCCACCAACTGATCTACTACATACTCACCCAATTCATTAAAACCCGTATACCGGTAGCTGTAATAGAAGGGAGCAGTAACATTCTCGTTCTTGGAATAGATGATGCAACCATCGGCCGGGGCAAGGCCGTCTACAAAATTTCCGTTTTTATCCACATAGTAAGATTGCCCGTTTGCATCCTCAAACTCATACTTGCCATCCGTCGGCGTACGGGGGAAGGGATGACGATTCTGCAGATAAAGAGTCTTGTAATCTGTCAGCAAGGTTTCCTCAGATGCGGAGTAATAGATGCGCTTACCGTCTTCGCCATAGACGAACTTCACGGGCCAACCTTCGGAAGTCAGCAGTCGTTCGCCGTCTTGGTCGTAAACAGCATAGGCTCTTTTAGAGTTGACGTAGTAACCGCCGGCGGGATAACGACTATCCAGCAGCGCAAAGATGCTATTTTCGGACAGTTCGTTGGCAATGACAGCCTGATAAGAAGGTCTTTTGCCGTTCATGGTGTAGGAAATGGGGTGACCGGACAGGGGATGCAGGATATGATTGCCGTTCTCATCCATCAGGTAGTAAAGATCACCGTCCTGCTCAACGCCAACAGAACTGTTGCCGCTCATACCCAGGTGGAAGCCTTGGTTGACATACTGATCTTCCAAACGAACCAAAGCATCATTGCCCTCTCCGTCGGAAGCCACATAGAGGATACCGTCAACCTTAGAGGACTCCTTGAAGGTGGAGTTGGCATCGACGATGCTGTCGTTGATGTTGATAATATTTGCAACGCCCTCCGTTGCGAAGCCGTAAATCGCCTCAACAACAGGATCGCTTACGTCGTTACCGAGAGGATTGAATACGCGAACACCGTCTAAGTAGATGTTGTATTGTCCTTCCTTTGCGGTTCCGCGGGTAGCGGGAGCCTCAGCGCTCTGTGAGGGAATGTAGGTAAAGTTTGTGCTTTCGTCAACATTCAGAAGCTCACGGAGCATATCCTCGGTGATTGCAGATTTCTTACTGCGGTTGTGGTCAAAGATCTTGTCATAGAAACCGGTAAGAACTACCTTGTACTGACCATACTCGGAAGACCACTGCATAACAGGGATCTGATACAGCGTAGCGTTGGAAAGGTAAGTATCTACCAGAATCATGTCAGAAGAAATCTCCGCATAAGTGCCGTCAGCATTCATGGGGAAGATCTCGGCAATGATCACGCCGGAGTCCGGAGCAGTACGAGACAGAAGCTCGAAGCCGGTTCCGGTAAATTCAAAGGATGCGTTGGAAGATACCAAGGTCTTGCTTACGGTAGAAACCACGCTGGCACCTGCTAAATCCCCTGTGTTATCCATATAGGCAGCCTCGTAGCCATGTACTTCGGAAGCATCACCGGTGATGGTTTCCTCGGTGTAGGTACCTACCACATTCCACTGTGCCAGATTGGGATGCTCCGTGGTGTACAGATGGAAGTAGGTATCATCATAGGTCATGACATTACCGGGGATGATGTAGAGCTCACGCTCCATAGTCAGATCATCGGGAGCCACAGTGGCCATAGCCTTGGTGGGGTTGGCATGATCGATGGTGTAATCTACGGTAAGATAACCGTCATTGATGAGCTGTTTCTGTGCAGAAGCATCATCAAAGTCGGGCTTGTAGTTAAAGTACAATTTGCCGTTATTCAGTACAAACTGATCGTCTGAATAGCTGATTTTTGTAGGATCGCCTTCGTTCTGCATATCCAGTGCAAGCTCACCGTCAAAGTCAACTACCGCAAACTTAGGTGCGTAGTAAGAAGGATTCAGTTCAACATTGATAGAGGGGAAGGGTGCATTACCGAAGCTATCGGTACTATTGTTCTTCTGCGTCATGGTAACATTGAGGGTATAATCCGTATCCTTGAGAGGATCGAAGTTCCCAACGGCCTGAGGCCAGCTCTCTGTCATAGAGGTAGCACCCAAAGCCGCAGTCTTAGTCATGACCTGTGCCTGTGTATCCTTTTCCTTAAGGGTAAGGCCGAAGCTGAGATAGTCCAGGGTACTCTTGCCTGCGGAATTGGCAGCACGAACTTCAAGCCCATCGCACATATTACCCAAAATATACTTCCGGAGGGCATCAGCGGACATATCCTTCATGGTCATATACTCGTCCAAAGACATGAAATAGTCGTATCCCTTGCCACTGACGGAGCTCTGCACATTGATATTGGGCTGTGCGTACTTAATAGAAGCGGAAGAAGCCTTGCCGTTGTCGTTCTTGTTTGCGGCCTTATACAAGCCGGAGTTGTTAAGAACATTGATAGGAATATTGTTGCCACCCAGGGTATTTTCTCTGTTGACGACACAAGGAATCTCCAAAGAGATCTTATAGCCTCTCTTAGTGGAAAGACCGCTAATGGCAGTGGTGATATCACCGTTACGCATAAAGGCATCCTGGGCGTCCGCCCACTTGAGGGTAACCACAAATCTCTCCGTACCGCTGACGGGAGAAATGGACAGGGTATACCCCTTACCGGTAAAGGTCTGTGCCGTGAGAGCCTTGGAGAGGTAGTGCTCACCAATGAGAACGGGGGTTCCGAAGCTCTTATTGGTGGTATGAGGTGCGCCATAAATACGGATAGGCTTGGAAGCATCAATGGTAAACTCACGGTTGATCTCTTGATGGATATACAGAGAACCGGGGCCGATAACCTTAGATGTACTGAGCTCAGCCACCTCACTTGTAAGAATGCTCTTAAAGATAGTAGCTATGGTATCGCCGGCGGAATTGGATGCCTTAACATAGTTTGTAGAGGCTCTGGCAGGTCTGTCATCCATAGAGTTCGCTTTTTTGAAGTTAGAGGAGTACAATTGGAGGAATACATGCTGTCTCTTACCCTCCATTGCCTTACTGACATCGTAGCCGGACTCATATTCGCTCTCCGTCGCAAGATCCCATTTAAAGGTAGAGTCTGCAACCAGAGTACTGTTGGAAACCGAAACATTGCTGTCCAAGCAGATGGCGTAGATTATAACGCCGTTATTTTCCAGGGTATTTGCAGCAGACAATGCGGCGTTAGCTGTCTTCAAATCGAACAACTGACCGCCGCCGAGCTTATTAGAGGGACAACCGTCGGTAACCAGGATCAAAACGCGCTGTCTGCCGGTGGCCTTGGCAGCAAGATAGGATGTAGATGCATAGGGTGGCGTTGTTAAACCATTTCCACTGTCGAACTTATTCAATTTGTCGATCAACACCTGGGTCGCCGCATCTGTAGAGGTATTACCGTTTACATAGTAATTCTTGATACAGAAATTGAAAGCCTCGTAATCGGAGTAGGTCAGATTGGCAATGGTCTTGCTGACACCGCCCGAGTAACCCAAATGTGCGGTACCCAGTTTCTTATATTTATTGGTTCCGGAGTCCATATCGTAATATCTGTAAGATGCGCCGTTAATATAGCACGTCTTACCGAAGCCGATAATAGACAGTGTATGGGCCTTATTGGGTGCCATGCTGGTGCCGCTGTTGTACAGCAACTGCGTAAACTGATCCAAAGCGTCCTGAAGCATACCCAAACGGGAAATACCCACCTCAAAGGCAACATAGCCCTTACTGCCGGAGGTGGCTTTCGCGTGGGTGCGGTAGAACTTGTAGGCTGTCTCATAAGATACCCACGTGGTATGCTTACACGCCTGAAGACCAGTGCTCAACCACTCGAAAACACCGTAATTGTAATGATATCCCCAATAACAATCACAGTCTGCGCTGACCATCAAGACCTGCCATGCACCGTTATAGTACCGCATAGGCATGGTAAACTGTTGGTGAATATTTCCATCCACATGGCCATAGCCCCATGCTGTACACCGGTAATATCCGGACCATTTAGAAGCATCCAGCTTGGAGAGGAACCCCTTTGCTTTAGCGTAGTCATTAGCCTCTGTAGAGGAGCTTGTTCTCGTAACGGAGCCCTTGGAAGAAACGATCGTGTCATTAGAAGCGGAACGGTCGAAAAGGAGGGTAATGTCCTGGGGCGTACAATACTTCTCGGTGTCAATTTCCGCAGAACTGAAGGTATCATTGGTAATGACAAATGTTTCTGCCCCCGTAGAAGTAACGGTCTGGCCGGATTGGAGTCCTGCGATAGGAATGGTGACCTTTACGAGTTTAAACCGTACTTCCTTGGTGATCACATGATCAGAGGGAGAGAGAACGAACTTCTTCTCCACCCAAGCATTGTTTTCTTTCTCCTCAACCTTCCAACCCCAAAGATCCTGGGTGCCGTCAGCGGTGTTCTTGGTAGAGGTCTTGCCGTGAGCAAACTTGGGACCGGTCTTGCCGCTAACAACATGACCGAAGCCTACGCTGCCGCCGTCTGCATTCTTAAAGTAAGCCCCATTCTCATCATAGATATAATAAGGGACAGGGGCCTTGCTCTTAGGTCCGATATAGATGTAGTCCAGATAAATACGGACACCGGAGGTTTTCAGCTCTGTCTGGGAAGGGTCCCAACGAACACCATACAGGGTCTGGTTGTAGTGTTTGGAATTGATGCTGAAGTTAAGGACCTGTGCCTCGGTCCTTTTGAGAAGGTTGGCGTAGGTGCCACTGGTATATTGGGTGGCATCTGCACTGGTGCGGAGGGCAAAGAGGCTCTGCACCGTTTTGTCACTACCGGACTCGAAACCGTTATCCGCATTCGCGCTAATAGACTGGATACGGATCTGAACGATATCGCCGCTCTTTACTACATAATTACCCAGCTTGCCGTTGGCAATGCTGGTGTTGATCTCAGGCATATACAGACGGGGGTCTGTTCCCTGATAATAGCCTGCGATACAACCGTTATAGTTAGCGGAAAAATACAGACGATCTCTGGAATTGAAGGTATCTGCATCTACGGTGGCAGAATCCTTCTTATAGTCGGACTTGATCTGCCAGTTGAAATTTCTGGAAGCATCACCGATTCTGAAATCCAGGAATACACACTCCGTGCCAACGATCTCACGGGTCTGTCCCCGAGCCTCATCGGCATCAATGCCGACTGCTTCCAGCATGGAATCTACTTTTTCTTCTACTTTGGCATCTACTTCCTCTTGAGTCAGGTCCTCGCCCTCATCTGCATCCCCGGAGGAAACATCTCCATCCAAACGAAGGGTGACCTGTTCTCCATCGGAGCCCTCACTGTCGGCAGGTGCGGCAAAGGCACCAACAGCCATACCGGACAACACGGACAGGATCAGCAAGCAGGCAAGGATCGATCTGAACAATTGCTTTACATTCATGCTAATACTCCTTTCTTATTTGCTCAAGAACTAAACAGATTGATTTCCGAAATATGATAGCAGTAGCCGAAATCTTCACCGTTCATCTGGCAATCCAGCCAACCATCAGAAAAGATCCGAACCGGTCTGCTCAGGTACGGAACCTTAAGATCGTACCCGCACATCGTAACATCGTTGAACATTGCATTGCGATCCAAACAACCACAGAGCATAGACTCCGGTTGCAGATCCTCGCAGAACACCCGGGGTTTGTAATATTGCTTCTTCATTTCAACCTCCTATTTTCTACATTCCCTACGAAAGAGCCCCAAAACACACACATAGCATCAGGGTTTACGCAAGCATTTTGTAACCTTTCATTGCAAAAAATGTTAGAAATCTTCAATTTTACAATCATAGATTATACTATCATATTTATCCTTGCATTTCAAGGGGAAAAATATCAATTTATTGATTTTTTTCAACTTCATTCAGTTTGTTTTCCCATCTTCCTCTCAACTGCCATATCCCCCTTATCTGCAATCAATATTCTTATAAATTATATTCGGGGGCAGGAAAATTCTTCACATCTTTCCTCCCCTCTGCATATCCTAAGACTAAGGAGGTGCTTTATGCCAAATAACGGTTTTCTCAGGGTACGGGTGTACACATCCAATGCCCAGCTTCCCATCGAAGATGCAACAGTCACCGTGACCCAACCGGGAGCCACCGCATCCCGTCTGCTTGCCACACGGATCACCGACGAAAGCGGTTTGATCCCCATTCTCACCCTGCCAACGCCCCCACCGTCGGAAAGTCAAGCCGCCGGAACACCCACGCCCTACAGCACAGTGGATATCATCGTGGATCATCCGGACTATGAACGGGTACTGATCGAAAATGCCCAGATCTTCCCCGGAATCATATCGGAGCAGAACATCCCTCTGATCCCCATTGAGGAACGACCTGCGGTGTGGAATCTTACGGAAGTCTTCCCCGTAAGTCCACAGGAGCTGTAACCATGGTTACGGTAACGCCATACATTCCGCGAAATATCACTGTCCATTTGGGCGGTCCATCCTCCCCTGCTCCCAATGTAACCGTTCCTTTTATCGATTATGTGAAAAATGTAGCTTCCAGCGAGATCTATCCCACATGGGAAGAAGCGGCACTGACAGCAAACATTCTTGCCATCATATCCTTTGCCCTCAATCGAGTCTATACGGAATTTTACCGTTCTCAGGGTTATGATTTTGATATTACATCCTCCACCGCAATAGATCAGAAGTTTATCGACGGCAGAAATTACTTTGACTCCGTTTCTCGGATCGTGGATACCCTGTTTAACGACTATTTAAGACGACCGGGCTTTGTGGAGCCTTTGGCGGCAAAATTCTGCAACGGTACCACAGTGACATGTGAAGGTCTCAGTCAGTGGGGCTCTCAGGGTCTTGCACAGCAGGGTCTGAACAGTGTGCAGATCCTCAGGCGATACTACGGAGACAATATTGAGATCGTCAGAGACGCTCCCCTTCGGGGTTATACACCCTCCTACCCCGGGACTCCACTGCGGAACGGCTCCCGTGGCCCCAATGTGGTACGGGCGCAGGTCATGCTGAACCGTATCGGCAGGAACTACCCGGCCATTCCACGGATCTCAAGTGTCGATGGGATCTTCGGCCCTCAAACGGAAGCCGCTGTCCGAAAATTTCAACAGATCTTCGGCCTCGATATAGACGGCATTATCGGGAAAGCCACATGGTACCGCTTAGTCCGCCTCTATGTAGGAGTCAATAGCCTGTCTGAACTGGAATCGGAAGGCCAAACCTTCTATGCCGTAAATTGGCAAGATCCGGGACAGTTGCAAAACGGAGCCAGAGGTCAAAGTGTCCGACAGCTTCAGTTCATGATCCGTGTCCTGTCGGAGTATATCGATAGTATCCCCACAGTGGAGGAAGATGGTATCTTCGGACCTCGAACAGAGACCGCAGTGAAAGCCTTCCAGCAATTCGCAGGTCTCACGCCCGACGGCATCGTCGGTCCCGTTACATGGAAGGCTCTCTATGACCGCTCTGCCTCCATTGCCTCCGCTACTCGTATGATCCCCGGTCAGTACCCCGGTGCTCCATTGAACCAAGGCTCCTCTGACTATGCATGATCGGTCATCCATAGGGCCCACTGAAAATCACAGTTTAACTTTCCAAATTCAATTTATATTCAATCATTTTAAAGGAGGAATCTATGCGAGTTGCCAAACAACCGGAGAGCACTCCCATTACAGATCTACAGGAAATGCTACGACTCATTGACCCTACATTACGATTAGGCTACGACGGTATCTACGGCAAAGAGACCGCAGATGCTGTATCCGCCTTCCAGAGTGCAAAAGGCTTACCCTCAACCGGGGAAGCGGATCAAGAAACATGGGATGCCATCCGCAGGGAATACAAGGAACAGCAGATCTACAAAGGACCTGCACATCCCCTGCTACTTGTTCTGCAACCGGATCAGGTTATCGAAAAAGGCTCCGATAATATCCACCTGTATGTCATGCAAGGTGCTCTTACTGCCATCGGTCAGTTTTATGAGGATCAGCCCACCTTTGCCATAACCGGAGTCTTAGATGAACCAACGGCAGAAGCGGTCATCTGGTTCCAGGATAAAGCCGGACTCCCTGCCACAGGCAATATCGATAAGAAAACCTGGGCGTCCCTTGCCCACGAATACCGTCAGGTGGTGGGCGACGGTACCGGAGCCTACCCCGTCAGACCCCGCCCCCAAACTGCAATAGAGTAAATCATAGTTGATCGCTCTGTTTGCCAAATCAGAATCAGCCCTTGCCTCTCCAATGGGAGAGCCAAGGGCGTGTACAAATTTGGAAACAAACCCACAAAGGTGAATTTGATCCACTATACATCTCTCTACGAAAAAAGGGGCTGTACCGTATTTCTACGGCACAGCCCCAAAGGGTTTAGATCATGAAATTCTTACCCCTAAGGCCTTAGGGGTTTACGGGATCCAGAGGGAGCTCGTTTTCACCCAGTTCAGGCTCGGAAGGCTCGGTAGGATCCTGATCGGGCTCCTCGGTCATTTCGTGAGCCTCGATGAATTCCACAAAGCGCATGACCATGGTAGCAACCTGTGCTCTGGTAGCAGTAGCAAGGGGCTTTACCAGACCATTGTTGTCGCCCTGGATCAGACCGATACCAACGGCCCAAGCCATAGCTTCTTCTGCCCAGGGAGATACGGAGTCTCCATCTTCGAATCCTGCAAAGTCAGCCTTGATCTCGGTATCCAGACCGGCAAACTCTGCGTAGCGGTACAGGATGGTAACGATCTGCTGGCGGCTGATCTCGTTATCGGGAGCGAAGAGCATTTCTTCGGAGCTTACGCCGTTAACGATGCCGTTCTTAAATGCCCAGTTCACAGCGGCGGTGTACCAGCTGTTTAGCTTAACATCGGTAAATTCGGTGCTGTGGACATTGTCATACTCGGGAGAGCCGGCAATTCTCCACAGAACGGTGACCAACTGTGCACGGGTCATGGAGTCATTGGGTCCAAAGATCATCTGGCTCTTACCGTTGAACAGGTCGCGAGATACCACGGAGTTTACAGCCTCTGCGAACCATGCCTCACCGGGAACATCCACGAAGGTCAGGTCGTAGGGACTCTGTGCACCGCAACGGACGCACTCATAATAGCTTTCGCCTTCTTCGGGAGTGACAAGCTGGTTGCTGTGTCCTGCGGGCTTTTCGTACTCAACGGTGATCTCTTCGCCGCATTCGCAGGAAACGACCTTGTAGCCACGGGTATCGCAGGTGGTGGGAACGTCTTCCACAACGGTAACTTCGTGAGCAATACCGGTTTCTGCATCAAAGTGGAAGGTATCGTTCAGCAGGTGGAACCAATCGGTAACATACTGACCACCGATGAAGTACATATCCTTGCCGGTTTCCTTGTCGGTAGCGGGGCCGGTGTACTCAGCGGGAGCAGCTTCGCCGCAGTCTTCCTTGGAGCAAACCAGAGTTTCTGCCTCACGGTCGTATACGAAGGTATGCTCGCAGATCTCGGGTTCCTCGGGATCCTCGGGATCTTCGGGATCTTCGGGATCCTCGGGCTTGGGAGTCTCGTCCTTGGTGAAGGTGTCCAGAACGGTGCCGTCTGCATTATAAGCAGTAATGGTCAGAACATGCTCGGAAGCCTCTGCCATAATATATACAGCATCGTATTCCTGAGTGATCGCAGCAAAGTAGAAATCGGGGTTGTCAACAGCCTTATAGTTGACGTCACGGGACTTTTCGCCCAAGTCACCGCAGATCATATAGGTGGTGCCGTTTTCTACGGGAACGCCGCCCTTGAGCTGCTCGGTACGGGCATAGGAATGGTCGTGACCGGAGAAGACAACATCGATGCCCACTTCGTCACAGACAGTGGGGATGGCATCATGGAAACGCTGGTTGCCGCCGTCGGGGTTGGTGTAGTATACGGTCTGGTGGACGGAGAGAACCTTCCACTTGCACTCGGTAGCGGCGGCATCAGCCTTCAGCCACTCCATAGCCTCTGCCAGATCAGCAGAGTTGTTGATGACAGCTACGTATACATTGTTGATCTCATAAGAGAAGTAATCGGGATGGGGCAGACCCAAAACAGTGTTTGCTACACTGCCGCTGAAATCGCCGTAATACTCGTGGTTACCCAGAGTATGGATAGAAGGCAGATTGCCAACCGCGCTGGAAGCAAATACATTAAACAGCTCTTCCCAGTGACCGTAAGAACCGCCGTTGTCAACGAAGTCACCGGTCTGCAGACCGAAGTCTGCGCCCTTTTCGCCAACCTGCTCCAGCATAGCATTCAGCAGAGCAATGGCTTCTGCATCCTTTTCGGGATCGCCCAGCATCTGGGTATCGCCCAGAATATAGAAGGTAGTATTGGTAGCTTCCGCAGGCTGGGTCTTAAA
Organism: Faecousia sp.; assembly: GCA_045659585.1. Classification (GTDB taxonomy): domain Bacteria; phylum Bacillota; class Clostridia; order Oscillospirales; family Oscillospiraceae; genus JAZOXB01. Next base: position 12,024 of record JAZOXB010000205.1, read on the forward strand.
GGTGACCATCTCGGACCAGCCAAATTCACTGCCGTCACCGACCCACAGGCAGTACTCCGTATCGGGAGTCAAACCGGTAAGGGTCATGGTGTTGACGATAGCGGCATCCTTGGTGGTGGGGAATGCAACCAGAGAGCTTTCTGCACGCTTGGTCAGGTAATCGGAGTCGGGGCCTGTGCCACGCTTGGAAGCCTCATAGGTAGCCTTGTCCATATAACGGACATAAGCCTTTTCACGGGCATACTGTGCATTGGTGAACCAAGAAACAGTTTGCTCTGTTGCAGGATTTTCGGGGATGGAGAAGAAAATAGCGGTGGGCAGTTCATTCTCAGGGCCGGCATAAGCCATAACGGTGCCGGTGGTGCCAAAGGACAGACCTTTATCACTCTTTGCAGTCAGGGTGAAGTTCTCCCCTGCTGCCAGTGCTGCCAGAGCATCGGAGGAAACCTTACCGGTTTCATCGGTGGTGCCGAGCAAGGTCTCGCCCCAGTAAACCTCAACGCCCTCAGCGGCTACGCCGTCAACGTCGTATACGGTTACAGTCAGAGCCTTACCCTCAAGCATAATGCCCAGATCCAAGGTGTAGTATGCAGTTACATCCAGACTGGTATATGCATAGGAATCGGTGCCAACATTGCCTTCCTTATCGGTGAAGGTAATGTTGTTAACACGGTACTTCAGGTGGTCGACCTCAGGGTCAACGGTGGTGGGAACAGCGAAGCTGACAGTTGCCAGAACCCCTTCTGCACCCTCGGGAGCAGTAACGGTCATGGTCAGGGAGCCCTTCTTGTAGCCGGTGGACAGGAATTCATATTCACCGGTGACACCCTCTGCAAAGCTTACTACGGGAGCGCCGTAAACGCTGCCGCCTGCGCCGGTGGTGGGAGTACCGAAGTCGGTGTTGATGTCAGTAACGGTCATCTCGACCTGAGTCACAGTGCCTTCTGCAGTCAGCTCCATAACATAGTTACCGCCAAGGGTAACGATGCCGTCGCCGCCGAAGGTGACATAGGTGTTGGTAGCGGCCTCAGCCTTTACCTCGAACTGACGATTTACGGAAACGTAGTTGCCGTCACCGTCGGTAACCTGTACGGTCACGGTGTGGATACCGTTGCCCAGAGAGGTACGGGTCATAGCCTTGGTGTCGTCGCCGTCGCAGGCAATGTTCTTGCCGTCGATGAAGATGACAGTTGCAGCGGCATCAACGCCGGTACGGTTCTGGCTCTCGGGATCATGGAAGATAGCTTCCAGTTCAACAGAGTCAGTGGTGATGACGGTAGAACCGTCAGCTGCCAGCTCTTCGCCGTTAATGGTAACAGCATCGATAACGGGATTTACAAGGTCATCTAAGTTGGTGCCATAGACGAAACGCATATCGTCAAAGTACAATGTACCGTTGAAGCGGCCTTCACCTGCAGCAGGCTGATAGGACAGCCACAGCAGGCCTTCGCCCTGACGGATCATCATGGGATGCTCCAGAGAAACCTGAGAATGATAAGGAGTCAGGTCTGCATAGCAGTACATCCAGCCTGTCCAGTTGATACCGGCGGAGTTTGCTCCATCGGTAGCATTGAGCAGGGGGATATTCTTGGTGGAATAGCCGGAGCCGTTCCAAACTGCTATGTCAACGTAGACCTTGTATGCGGGGGTGCCTTCGGGAGCGTAGACCCAAACGCCAACCTCAGTGGGATAGCCCTCTACGGGGATCTCCTCGCCACAGTAACGGACATAGAAGTTAGAGTTAGAGCTGTTGTCGAAGGAAGAGTAGTCATAGTTCAGCTCCAGAGAATAGTCACCGCCACGGACGGGAGCGCCGTCGGCACGGCTTGCGGTACGGAGGCCGCCTGCCATATAAGCCTTAATGGAGTTATTGGGCCACAGATAGTATGTGTAGCCGTTTGCACGGAAAATAGGTGCAGCGGGAACAGCACTATCATAGTTGCCGGTGAACTTGTAAGGAGCGGTGAGCTTGGTGTATACGGGGCTGTCGGAATAAGTACCGGAGGTAATAACTTCCAGTTCGGGATAGCTGCCGTAGTAGCCATCACCGTAGGGACTGCCTTCGCCGTAGTAGTCCTGCTTGCCCTCATGGAAGTGAGCAGCGGTCAGGGGACCATTTGCATCGGGCTCGAAGTCCTGATAAATAATGGGCATCTTGCCGATTTCCACAACGATGGTGTCGGACAGAACAGTACCGTCCAGCTTGGTGTAGCTAACAGTGACCTCTGCCATAACGGTGCCTTCAAAGTTGCCGCTGTGGAAGATGTTGCCGTTCATGGTGCCAACCTGTTCGTTGGAGACGCCCTCGGTCTTGGACTCGATGGTCCAAGTGAAGTCGCCTTCCTTGTAGTTAATGCCACGGCCTGCGAACTTGGCATTGAGGCCCAGATCGGAATCGGCATTGAAGTCCAGAGAAATGGACTCGCCGGTGAAGTACACATCGTCAATGTCAGCAATAACGATCTTGGTAGTGCCAACGGTCTTTGCGCCGTTCTTCAGTTCTACAACTGCGTCACCGACGAAGCCGGCCTTAGCGGTAAACAGACCCTCGGAATCGATGGTACCTGCTTCAGCGTTTACATTCCAGCTGAGGCCCGTGGGCAGTTCAGCTGCGCCGCCAGCGGCGTCAACACCCAGTGCAGTAAACTGCACAGAGCTGCCGGGGGTGTAAACACGGTTGTTGGGGCTAATGGAAGCGTGGTCGAAGCTGCCGTCAGAAGTAGCGGTGGAAACCCACAGCAGAGCGGAAGCAACGGTACGCTCGGGGCCGTCGGAGGGAGAGTTACGAACTACCAGTTCCTCTGTACCTTCACGGACAGTGGCATATGTAGCGGATCCGCCGCCATCGAGATAGATGGCATCCACACAGCCTGCCTGCAGAAGGATCTCACCCATATCGTACAGAGTCATACCTACGGAGTAGGGAGCCTGTCTGCCGTCAATAAGCATGGTCATAACGGAACCGTCGGCCTTCACGCCGATGGAGTTACGGGGCATCAGATCGCCGTTGTTGGGGTCGGCAACGTTCACACCGTCCTTAACCAGATAGAAGGGGCCGGAAACAGCTTCCAGAACGTCGGAATGATCTTCGCCGTAGTCACGGATGACATAGGTGCCGTCCTTCAGAACTGCGAAATAGGGCTCCTGTGCATTGCCGTTGCCGGTCTGGATCACGTTGCCTTCCATGATCAGATAGCCCAGAGGCTGTGCGGTCTGCATGTTGTAGTAGTCACCGTTGGTGGCGAAAATAACGCTGCCGCCGGTAGCTTCTTCATAAGCCGCCGCCTGATCGGTGGTACGCATCATGCCCCAGGGCAGGGTGTTGTTCTTAACAGCCTCTGCACGGCTGCCGGGGGTAGAGCCCTTGGTATAATAGCCATTGTAGGATGCACGGAAGGTAACTTCCGCATCGGGGGAGATGGTCGTAATGAATGCCATCTGCTGATTGTTGCCGGTGGTATCGTTGAGAACCACCTGAGACTCGGTCACACCGCTTACGATGGTGTAATCGGTCTGAGAGATTTTGTACTTTCCGGAAGGAGCCTCAATGGCAGGGCCTGCAGCAAAGCCCGCGGGGACGATGCTCAGAACCATGACCAGAGCCAGCACCAGAGAAAGCACACGCTTGGATACGTTCTTCATCATAATAACCTCCATTTTATTGTGGTATCTTATATTATGTCACAATGTACTAAATTTGTCAAGCAAAACATCCCTTTCAGCCGAATTTCATGATATTGCCCATATAGCACCTGAGGAAAGGGCTTTCAATTTGACATGTAATATAGGTTTTTCCAATCGCTAAATACAAAGGGCAGAGGATCACTCCCCTGCCCAAGTTTTTCGGTTAAATATGTAGCTTTCTCCTCATGGCTCTCCATAGGCACTTTCCACGAAACAGGAGCCACCGCCACGGGAACCAAAAGCACCGCCTGCGAACATACCGCAGGTAGGAAAGATCCTTCTCACAGTCCACAAAGGTCTCTCCTCGGTAGAATCCTGCCAGGATCCCTAAAATATCCTCCCTGTCCACAAGATCCATCCCATAGGTATTGTCCCCGCGGATCAGGTACCGTTCCCCCTTCATACGGATGATCCGATGGAGAACGAAATCTCCGTTTTTCCGCCTGAAAAGGACAACATCTCTTATTTTGGGCTCACGACCCATGGCGTCGGGACTTTTGATCAGGGATTGCTCCCGTCCCTCACGGAGCATAGGCTCCATACTGACCCCCTTGGTCAGCTTCAAGAGGAACCCCTCTTGCCGTAGCTGTTCCTCGTAGCTCCGCTTCATTCTGTCAGGAGACCGCCTTCGCGGAGAACGGTCAGGAAGCTGTCCAGATTTTCCTCTGCTCTGTCTCGGGTCACATCGTACCGTTCCAACATAGCCTCAAGGAGTGCCTCACGGCTGATATCTTCCTTTGCCAGCCGTTCCATGAGAAAGGCACCGGTAGCATTCAGCTTCACCATGCCGTTAAAATTACCATGATCCTGTCCCACGGCTACTGCCACCCATTGACCGGATACCTCGCGGATCACAAACCGATATTTAAGCTTCATGACCCTTTCCCTCCACGATGGTCTCATAAGCAAGGATGGCAGACTCTCGTTCCGGAGTGCAACGGATCCGCCACAGATCACAGTGCTCCAAGAGCTTTTCCAACATATCCAGGGTTGCAATGGTTGCTTCGGGATCGGGGGGGAGGAAGATCTGTACCATAAGGAGATTCAGTGCTTCTTCCTTGCTCAGAGGGAGGACCTCATTAACGGGGGCCCGTTCAATGAGACACAGATCCTTCAGTTCCGCACGAGTCAGGCGGTAAACCCCTTCCTTTCCTGCCCAGGGGGTACCGTAGGCATAGGGAACATCGTCAAAGAATCGCACAATAGGCTTGTCTCCATTGACGATATCGACCTTGGGGAAATAATTCTTGATCCAATTGCGGGTATGGGTGGTCTTACCAACGCCGCTTCTGGCAAAGAAAGCAATTCCCCGTCCCTGTGCTTCGATCACAGAGGCATGGAGGATCATGGCTTTACGCTTGGGAAGCTGCATACACAGCTTGCGGTAGGCACAGATGCTTTCCAGATATCCCTGAGAATCGGGGCATTGAGAAACCTTAGCCTCTCCCTTCAGTTCTTCGTCGGTAACAGCGATCTCATAGTCCGTCTCACGATCTCCCTCATAGAGGAAATATTTACACTGATTTTCCACATAAGAAAAGCGGTTTTTCAGATCCACAACAAAATCTGCGAACATATAGCGAGGCATAGACATACTCCTTCATTATAATCTCCTAATACCTTACCATATGACACCAAAAAAGTCAAGTTTCCCTATGAAAACAGCATGGAATTTTAATCCCATTCCTCCTATTGCAAAAACTCCCATAATCTGTTATAATACAATAGAATATTATTTTAAGGAGTATGCACTATGAGAAAAATCATATCCCTGCTTTTATGCCTGTGCTTCCTGCTCGGCTGTTGGGTCTCCGCAGAGGAAGGCGCCCTTTCCGTAGTATCCATCCGTTTCATGGAACACAGTGCCGAAAAGCTCAGCCCCACCCACTATCGTCTGTATTTGCCCACGGACAACGGCACCCCTGTTACGGTGGAGGCCTCCGATGCCAATGCAGAGATCAACATCACATACACTCCCGCCGATGCTCTGACCAATTTCTCCCACTACCCCGAGGAAGAAATGTACATGACCGTCACCCTTACCCGGGGAGAAGAATCCCTGTCTGTTCGGGTAGACCTGATCCCCATAAAGGGCATCGCCACCATGTATCTCACCAGTGACGATCCCATTCACCAGGGTCGTCAGTGGGTAGAATCCAGCCCCGATAAGTCCAATGCCGCCACCGGCTCCATGCACCTGATAAGCGAAGAAGGCAACACCGTTTATCAGGGTGACCTGACCCAGATCAAGGGTCGTGGTAACTCCACCTGGCTGGCAGACAAAAAGCCCTACCAGATCAAACTGGATAAGAAGACCGACCTGTTGGAAACCGGCAATGACGAAAATGTCTCCAAGACCTGGGTTCTTCTCACCAATCATTCCGATGGCACCCAGCTCCGCAACCGTACCGTCTATGACTTGTCTGTTGCCATGGGTATGGAGCCCGGTATCCAGTGCCGTCCCGTGAATCTTTTCTATGACGGAGAATATCGAGGCGCATATCTCCTGTGTGAAAAGGTAGAGATCAAGTCCGGGCGCGTAGATATCGAGGATCTGGAAGGTGCCTTCGAGGATGCAAACCCCGATGTAGACTTTGATACCCTCCCCACCGCCACCGCAACCACCGCTAACGGTGCCACTTATACCTACTGCCCCGATTTACAGAACCCCGAGGATCTCACAGGTGGCTATCTCCTGGAGTTGGACACCGCCGTTCGAGCCTCTGCGGAAAAGTGCTATTTCATGACCAAGCACAGCACCTATATCGTCGTCAAGAGTCCTGAATTCGCTTCTAAGGAAGCCATGGACTATATCGCAACCTATTACCAGGAATTCGAAGATACCCTTTACAATAAGGGCGTCCATCCCGAAAACGGTAAGACTCTTGCAGACTATGCCGACATTAACAGCTTCGCTCAGTGTTATATCATCAACGAGCTCACCAAGAACCCCGACGGCTATCGTACCTCCTGCTACTTCTACAAAGACGCAGACTCTGACATCCTTATGGCCGGCCCCATTTGGGACTATGACCTGTCCTTCGGTCAGGGTTGGGGACAGTATGTCTCCTTCTGTGCCGATCCCACCGGCTATTTCACCCTCTTCGCAAACTTCAGCAAGGAGCTGTACCATTACGGCCCCTTCCGTCAGGCTGTCCATGATATCTATACAACTCAAGTCTCCCCCCTGATCACAGAAGAGGTTCTCCCCTCTCTGGAAGAAAATATCGCCGCCATTACCAATGCCGCCTTTGGCAATAATCTGGTATGGGGTCGGACACAGGCTTCCTTTACAAATGGCTGCGCCGCTCTGAAAGCCTACATCGAAACCCGAAACAATTGGCTCACATCCGCCTTCTCCGGATGGAACGGGGAAGCCGAAGAGGATATGAACCTCTTCCACGATGTAAAGGAAACAGACTGGTTCTATGAATCCGTAGTAGATGCCAGCCAGCTGGGACTCATTAACGGTATGGGATTCGGTATTTTCGCTCCCAACAAAACCGCTACCAGAGCCCAAACCACCAAGATCCTCTGGGTCATGGGTGGCTCTCATCAGGCACAGAACGCCCCCGACTTCCCCGATGTGGATCCTATGGCATGGTACGCCCCCGCTGTTGCATGGGCAAAGGAAGCAAAGGTCGTCAATGGCTATGCCGATGGCAGATTCGGCCCCGAGGATCCCATAACCCGTCAGGATCTGGTGGTCCTGCTGTACCGCTGGTCGGGAGAATCTCAGGAAGATCTTACCGCCCTCAACAAATTTGCAGACGGCAGTCATGTGTCCCTTTACGCACAGCAGGCCATTTGCTGGGCCATTGAAAAGGGTCTCCTCACAGGCTATAACGATCTCACCCTCCGTCCCAAGAACCATATCACCCGTGCAGAATTGGCAACCATCATGGTTCGGTACTGCAACGGTTAACAAGGAGGATCTTTATGATCTGGTGTGTAGAAGACGATCCCTCCATTCTGGATATCGAAACCTATGCTTTGGAATCCGCGGGCTTTGGGGTTCGTGGCTTTCCCGACGGAACTACCTTCCGAAAGGCGCTGGAGCAGGAACAACCTCGGCTGATCCTGCTGGATGTCATGCTCCCCGGTCCCGACGGTCTGGAGATCCTCAGTTGGCTCCGTTCCACCCCCGCATACAAGGATATCCCCGTGATCATGGCAACGGCCAAGGGCAGTGAGTCCGATCGTATTTCAGGTCTGGATCAGGGCGCAGATGATTATTTGGTCAAGCCCTTTAGCATACTGGAAATGATCTCCCGTGTGAAAGCCGTCCTCCGTCGCAGTCCCCCACCCGCTCCCCTTCTGTATCGAGTAGGCTCCCTGGAGCTGGATACCAAATCCCATACCGTAACCGCTATGGGAGAACGGATCATCCTGACTCTGAAGGAATTCCAGCTCCTGCAAGCTCTCATTTCTCAGCCGGATACGGTGCTGAGACGGGAACAGCTCTATGCCCTGGTATGGGGCAGTGATTTTATCGGAGAGAGCCGTACCGTGGACATGCATATCCGCACCCTCCGCCAGAAGTTAGGCACCCACGGTGAGCTGATCCAAACTGTCCGAGGCATCGGTTATATCCTTCAAACTCCTCAATAATGCACAAACCCCTGTTGAAGAAGAATCCTTTCTTCCTCAACAGGGGCTTTTTCTATCTGTTAGGCGAAATACGCCTTGGCGCTGTCGCTGTAGGCAAAGAGTGCCTTGCACAGCAGACCTAAATTACCGGTCTTGTTGTTACCGTAGGTATCTGCGCTGTATTCCAGGGTTGGGGATACAGCCATATCCCCGGCAAAGACCTGAGCGGAGATCACGGTTCGAAGCTCCGCCGCCAGCAGAGATTCAATGGTAAAGGAATAGAAATTGCGGCTTGCATTATAAAGGGTACCGTTTGTAAGAGTCAGCTCTTTGATCCTTCCCTTGGTATCTGCATAGCTCACACGGAGATGCAGGTCGGAAATATCCCCTTCATAGCCCTCCATGGAGAAGATCAGCTTGACCCGAACCTTGGAGTCCAGATCCAGAGCCTTACCCTGCCACTTAACAGTAGCATTGGGCACATCCTCCGATACCCGATTGTTGGTCTCAAAGGTCACTTCCTCAAGGGGCGACAAATAAGCCTTGTGTTCCTCTGTCATAGCACTGTCTGCAAGAGCATCTGTTCGTTTACCCTTATAGATCTGTGCCATGGAGCCATAGCGGAGGAGATCCGCACACAAGGTCTTCAGCTTATCCGGGCGAGAAGGATTGTTAAGCTGTCCGTAGGCGTAGGTGGCAATGCTGTATTCATCGGTGGAAGAATAATAGGGCTGTCCGTCCTTCACACCGTAAACAGTCGTCACGATACGGTCATTCATCCGCACTGCCGTTAAGCCCGTCAGGGTAAAGTAATAATAATTCCCCTTGTCCACGGGATAAAGCTTGATCACATCGGTGCCAACCTTTTCATTCCCCTCATACACATCCAGAACACTTTCTCCGTATACCGTAGACATATCATAACCTGCAAGTGCGGTCTTGGATACCGCAAAGTTTACAGAGATATCACTTGCCAGATCCAGAGTCCGTCCCAGCTTCAGATTAGGATCCTCCATAGGCTCTCGGATCTCCTCTGCCTTACAGATGCATATGCCGTTTTCATAAGTATGGGCTTCTTCCTTGGTAAAATCGCAGACACCGCAGGTAACGGTATGTACGGTTCCGTCAACCTTGGTGTAAAGATAGCTGTGTCCCTTGGGAGGAACAGTCTCCTGTGCCTTCATCACAATACCGCAAATGGAGCACTTGGTGCCTTCCGTCAAGCCCGCTGCAGTGCAGGTCGCCTCTTTGCCCTCCACCTTCACTGCTTTGTGGGAACGATGGGTATCGGAGGTGTAATCGGAGATCCATGTACGAACCTTATAATAAGCCCCGGTGCTATGGCTGTGGGTAATGCCGTAGAACCGTCCCTCCTCCAACATAGACACAAAGATCCGATCGGAGTCGTGGACCAAGTAAGTCTCATTGGGATACACCATAACAACCGTATTGGAATCGGGGAAATTACCGATCCCCTTTACCTTGTTGTGATCCACAACAGCTTCCTCATCATAGGTCATGACCAGAGATTTAGAGGGAATGTCGTACTGATAAACGGTCTTGGCGGTGATCCAGAGACGGTCTTTGTTCCCGTAAACGGGAGCCAGATCATGACCACTGCGGATATCATCGGTGAAGTCCACATGATAAGCGGTCTGCTCCTTTAAGGTAGGCTTCGCAGCGGTACCGCCAATCTTGTAGGCGGTGATCTCTTCCGTACCCAGACACCACAGCAGCTGACGATCGTCGTCCCAGAGAACACCGTGAGCCCCTTCCAAAGTGACCTGTGCATAGGTAGTGGCGGTTTTTCCCTGAGACGAGGCATAAACACGGATCCAATCGCCGATACTGGCCGCAACCGCTACATTACCGTTGGGCAAATAATCAATGGAATGAGGATTGGATTCATCGGTAATGGTGCCCTGCCATAGATTCTTGCCGGTTGCAAAGTCCACCACACCCATAAAGCCTCTGGAGGAGCATACCGCAACCACATACTTTTTCAGGCTCTTGGAATAGCGAAGCTTTGCATCCGTGGGAGAGTTGAAGTTAGTCAGAGAGCTAAAGCCCAGAGCCGTCGTAGGCTTCCAGGACCATGCCGTCTCCGCACTGTCTAAGTTATCTCCCTGTAGATCGATGACGTCGATCCGCTGATTGTACTGATCCATAACCGCCGCCAGTTCACGGGTGCCAACTGCTCGATAGGTCACGGTATTATACATCTTGATGCCGTCATTGGTGGTGTTCCCCATACTGCCGACCACCCAGCGGATCTTATCACCGGAGCGAACATCTACATTGACACCGAAGGAAAGCTCCGTTGTGGAAGTGATCTCCTTCTGACTGCCGTTGGTGGGCCAGATCTGCTCATTGTTCTTATAGATTCTCAGAGAGGTGGGAGTCTTGCTTCCCTCTTCCACATATTCCGTGTACCGCAGGACCTTGGTGCTCAAACGGATCTGTCCGTCATAGGGAACAGTATAGGTTTTTACCGTATCACGGGTCTTTGCAGGGTGAAGCTTTTCTCCCAGCAGATCTGCACAGTTATAAGCGTGATTCGTCCAGTCCGTAGCATACATGTATCTGCCGTAATGCTCTACATATTGATAGGTCATGGGGCCGAAGGTATCATCCTGATCCCGATACTCAAAGGACCAATTCCCCAGTTTCTGTGCATCCCACTGTGCCTGTGTTACTTCGTATTTTTCTCCATCGGACACACAGATCTCCGGCTTTTCCAAAGAGGTGTAGGTCACGGTGTTTTCCATCTTCACAGCATCACTGGTGACCTGTCCCATACCACCGATGATGATACGGATCTTATCTCCCTTGGTAACGGGTAAAGACACATTGAAATCCTTGGCAGCGGTGGTCTCCAAGGTCAGATAGCTTTTGTACAGGGGATATACCTGGGTGGTATTGACCAGGATCCGCAGAGAGGTGCCGTTTGCACCGGAGGTAGTAATATCTGCCAGATTATAATAGCGGGAAACCACGGTGTTCAGTTCTACGGTGCCGGTATAAGGCACCGTAAAGGTCTTGACCGTATCCGCATTTGCAGCGGGATGGAGTTTCTCGCCGTTGGAATCCACATAGTTATAGGGATTGGTATTCCAATCGGAGGCATACATTTCCCGACCGTACTTTTCCACCATCTGATAGGTCATGGGAGAGAAGGAGGTTTTCCCTGCGGGAGTCCATTCCCATGCCCAGTGAGGATCTGCCTGTCCGAAGGTGGCGGCAGTCTTTTTGTAGGTAAAGGTCTCTCCTACACGAGCCATTTCCCCTACGGTACTGTCTACGGTGTCATAAGTCACCGTGGTTTGCAGATTGACCGCATCGGAGGTCTGATTATCCATAGCACCGATGACAAATCGGAGCTTCTCCCCTGCCTTTACATAGACCTTGATTTCGATCTCTTCGGCAGTGGTGGTATGTACGATCAAATAGTCTCCCACAGTGGGATATACCGTAGCCTCTTCCAGAAGGATACGGAAGGAATCGGGAGACTTGGAAGAAGGCACAGGATAGTCCGTAGTACGGTTTACCGTGGCTTCTACAGTGACCCAACCGGAGGCAGGAGCCGTAAAGACTCTTGCCGCATCGGCCTTGGCATTGGGGTGGACATTGATACCACCGCTACGGGCGGCACAGTAGGGATACTTTTCCCAATCGGCAACATAGCATTCCCCCTGTCCCTCTACGGTAGTAAATACCATATCGGAAAAGTCCTCGGAATCTGCCATCGCCCACTGCCATGACCAGATATTGCTTTCCTTGCCCCAATGGTCTTCCTTGGTGTAGGTAAAACTGTCTCCCACCTTTACCCCATCTGCCGCCATAGTCATCATGGGCACGGATCCCAGACATATGGCAAGGATCAAAAGGAAGCTGATCCAACGATTGTTTTTCATTTTAAGTCTCCTTTAGACAAAGCGTACCGTTAGCCCCAGTTCCTTACCCATGGAGTGGGCAAAGCTTCCACGCTCCGTCAGGATCGTAGGCTTAAGGCAATTACTGAAAATATCCTCCCCGATCCCCGTAACAGTACGGGGGATCACCACTGTGCGGAGCTTGTCGCAGAAGCAGAAAGCATACTTTCCCACAGTAACCGTAGAGGGTGGAAGGATCTGATGGGTCAATCCGTCACAACGGGAGAAGGCATAGCTTCCCACAGCACGAAGGCTATCCGGCAGGATCACGGTTTTCAGGGATCTGCACCCGTCAAAGAGCAGATCCTCCAACCGCTCCACCCCTTCCGGGATCCGGATCTCACGAAGAGACACACAGTTCAGGAAGGTGCCGTATCCAAAGGAACTGAGCCCCTCCGGCAATTCGATATTCTGCAAGCCGTAGCAGTGAGCAAAGGCCAGAGCCCCAATGCTCTTTACTCCGTCGGGAATTCGGATCCGTTCGATCCCGGCGCACCCTAAGAATGCACCTGTGGCGATTTCCCGAACTTCCTCGGGGATCTGAGGCTCCCGTGCCTGTCCGTAATAGCCGAAGAGGCAGTTGCGATAGATCAGGAATCCATCCTCATCTGCCAGAAGACTGCATTTTTCAAAAGCGTATGCACCGATCCGTTTGATATTCTCCGTCAGCTTCAGCTCACGCAGGCTCTCACAGCCGGAAAAGGCTCCCTCTCCAATGATGGTCAGAGATTTGGGAAGCTTCACCTTTTCCAACTCCACAGCATCGCTGAAGGCATAATTGCCGATGGCATGGACCCCCTCCGGGATCACTAAGGAACGGCTCTTTCCCGAATATTGTCGCAAAATTCCGTTTTCGATGATATAACTCATACACACACCTCGCTTACTACAGCATTTCCTCCCAAAAGGAGTCCGTTTTTGTATATCTACTTAAAATATACTACAGTTAAACTTAAATTGCAAGTCCCATATCTCCGAAGCAACAGGAAAGGGCCACCGTCGGTAGCCCTTCCCATTTCTGTTATTGGAGATATTTTTTCGTATACTCACGGAGGTGATTCCCATACGCCGGACGATCCTTCCCTTTCAGCGTATCCATATAATCATGGGCTTTGATAGCACGATCCATGGATCCTCCGTGGATATGACCGTTTTTCAGACTCTTGGTCAGCTCACCCATCATCTCCTTTCATAAATCCTAAAAACAGGAAAATAAAAAAAGAAAAGCCGTTGCCCTATGCAACGACTCTTCTTATAATGATCCCTACATGGAATCAGCGTTCTACTGCCAGAATCTCGAAACGAACGATACCGCAGATGGCTTCGTACTCAGCGATGTCGCCTACACGCTTGCCCATGAGAGCACGACCCATGGGAGATTCATCGGAGATGCGAGCCTCCATGGGGTTGGCTTCCTGACTGCCGACGATGCAATATACATCCTCTTCGTCAAATTCCAGATCGCGGACCTTAACGGTGCAACCCAGACCGACAATGCCACGCATTTCCTCTGTTACCTCATCGCTGATGATAACAGCATTGTCCAGCTTTTCACGGAGCTCGGCAATACGGCGTGCAACCTGAGCCTGCTCGTTCTTAGCTTCATCATATTCACTGTTCTCGGACAAATCACCGAAAGAACGGGCATGGTCGATCTCCTTAGCGATCTCGGCCATCTTTTCGCCTTCCAGATACCGCAATTCTGCAACATAGCGGTCACGCATAGATTCCGTAATTTTTACTTCATTCGCCATTTAACTTACCTCCAAATGCATTGCAGTAAGGGTGATTATACTTGAGAAAGGTTATTCTGTCAAGTATTATTTTGCAAATTGTTCTAAAGCCGCCTGTAATTGGGGATCTTCCTCCACACTTATGGTCTGCAAATATATACCGACATAGGTTTCCTCATCTACCTCAACTGTAACATCAGGAGTCACACCAATGCCTTCTAAGTTGATACCGTTCGGGGTACTGTAGTGTCCCGTGGAAATGGCTACCGCAGATCCGTCACTCATTGCGAATGTCTGCTGGAAGTTTCCTTTGCCAACGGTTTGGGTTCCCACGACCGTAGCCCACTCATATTCCTGCATAGCCGCCGCAAAGAATTCAGCGGCAGAATAAGAATCCTGATTGACCATGACCACCATAGGCAGATCGATCACAGATGCTCCGTCGGAGCTGTCTACCTGCTCCAAGCCCTGATAATTTACGGCACGGAACAGAGGCCCTGCAGGAAGGATGTAGTCCAGGATCTCTACCAGATCTACCTTCCGTCCGCCGGGATTGAAGCGAAGGTCAAAAATCAAGCCCTTCACCCCCCGACTCATAAGGTCGTCAATGGCGGCAATGGTTCTCTCGGCGCAATGATTCTGGAAGTTATCGATCTTGATATAACCGATACCGTCGATCTCATCATAGATCACGACCTCTACCTCGATAAGCTTCCGTACCATGGGAATATCCATATATGCCCCATCTCGCAGGATGGTCACGGTGAGTTCTGTTCCCTCTTCCCCTCGGATCAGGTCACTGAGGGCATCCACACCCATTTCTTTGGCATTATGGCCATCTACGGCAATGATCATATCACCGGGCAAGATCCCTGCCTCGTGGGCAGAGCCACCCTTATTGACCTGAAGGACCGTAATTCCCTCGTCTTCTTCGTTCACATGCTGCACCGTAACACCGATACCGACATACTCATTGTTGCTGTTTTCCAGATAAGCCTGATATTCATCGGCACTGATATAGTAGCTCCAACGGTCTCCCGTAGCCGCAACAGCCGCCTCGGCCAAGGCATCTCCCAGAGCCTCGGTATCATAGTCATCTACATAATAGGTGTCCAGAAGACGGATCAGTTCCTCCAGCTTTGCCTCATAATCCGTATCCATGGAGTCTTCGTTTCCGTTCCACATAAGTTCGGAGAAAGTGGGAACGCATCCGCTGAAAATACAGCAGAGCATAACAATGATCAAACCCAACGCAATGATCTTTTTCATATATTACCTCCTTGTTAAGCCGTGGGGAGCCTTTCGGCTAAATGATACAACAGGGACTGTCCTCCATGACCCGGGATCGGATCATTTCGAGACAGCCCCCTTTGTGATTTTTTAGGGAACGCTGATGTAATTCATAGGATTGACCGTATTACCGTTATAGTAAATGGTAAAATGGAGGTGAGGACCGGTAGAATAGCCCATAGAGCCAACATAACCGATGATCTCGCCACGGTCAACATATTCACCCTCGCTGACGGTATAATGAGTCATATGTCCGTAGAGGGAAGAATATCCGTCCAGATGATTCACAACAACATAATAGCCATAAGCGTAGTTGTAGGTAGCGGTGGAAACCACGCCACTCTTGGTAGCATAGATGGGAGTTCCCTGTCCTGCCGCAAGGTCAACGCCGTTATGGAAAGAATAGTTACCGGTAATGGGATGGACGCGGTAGCCGTAGGAGCTGGTCAGCATGGTGCAATACTGCATGGGGAAACAGAAGCTCTCTCCGGAGGAAGGAGGTGTGGAGCTGTTGCTGTCACCGCTTCCGCCGCTGTTGCCGGAGTTATTATTGTTGTTCTGCTGATTCTGCTGTTCCTGTTCCAGACGTTCCTGTTCCAGACGCTTCTGCTCTTCCAGCCACTGCTGATACAGGATCTCGGTCTTTTCCGCTTCCAGTGCGGCGATCTGGTCACTGAGGGCGGCTTCTTCCTTTTCGTACTTTTCGCATTCCTCGATGAGCTTCTGCTTATTGGCGTTGAGCTCAATGAGGAGAGCATCGGATTCCGCTCTCTTTTCTGCAAGGATGGCTTCCGTATCCGCAAGCTCTACCTTCTTCAGCTCCAGCTGTACCTTTTCCTGTGCCAGAGCGTCCTTGGCGGCCATGACCTCGGCGGCCATATCACGGATATCATCCATCATACGCTGATCCGCACGGGCAACCTCTTCTACCATAACACGGCAGTTGAGCATATCCGCAAAGCTCTTGGCCTGAAGCATGACTTCAAAGTAGGAAACATCTCCACGCTCCTGCATGGCACGCATCCGCTTCTGATAAGAGGACAGGAGCTCCTTTTGCTCCGTCTTCAGATCATCTACAATGGCCTGCTTCTCTGCAATGAGCATATTGTAGTTATGGATCTGATCATTGACGATCTGAACTTCCTTACGGGTCAGTTCGATCTCCTGATCCACCTGTGCCTTCTGCTCAACGATGGTCAGAGTCTTACCTCTGTTTTCTTCGATCTGAGCTTCTAAGGCCTCTCGCTCTTCCGCAAGCTGATCGGACTGACCCTGAAGGGCATCGATCTCCGCTTCCAGATCCGCAACGGACTTTGCGGCATTGACTGCCATCATCACAAAGCCCAGAAGGATGGAAAAGATCAGGATCCCTGCTATGGCAGATACGATCACTCGTCTGTACTTATACATAAATAAACCTCCATACAAACACCCAAAGGATCAAACCTTCAGGAAACGACGGATAGACATCAAGCTTCCGAAAATACCGACAATAAAGCCTGCAACACCGCAAACCAGAGCAATGGGAAGCATAAATACCTTAAAGGGCATAAAGGTGAGGAATGCAAGGTCAGCCTTGGCAATGGCATCCAGAACCACCTTGTAAAGGCCCCACTCAATGAAGAAGGAAATACCGGCAGAGAACACACCCAGCAGGAAGCCCTCTACTACGAAGGGCAGACGGATAAATCCGTTGGTGGCACCCACCATCTTCATAATAGCGATCTCTTCCTTACGATCCATCATGGTGAGCTTAATGGTGTTGGAAATAATGATCAGAGAGACCAGCAGGAGAACCGCCGCAATACCGATAGAGGCGACCACGATAACCGTCTGGATGGTGGCAAGAGCATTGGAAACACCGATATTGGCCTCTACCTTAACGATGCCGTCAATGGCCTCGATCTCTTCAATGGTCTCCTCTACCAGAGCATTATCCTCTAAGGTAATGATAAACTGGTGCCGCATATAGTCCGAAGCCAGACCCTCGAAGAGGGATGCCTCATCCTCATAATCCTGAATGTACATCTCCAAGGATTCCTCATTGGAGCGGAATTGAGCATTATGGACATTTTCCAACTGATTGATCTGGGAGCCTAAGTGCTTGGCTTCCTGTTCGGAGAAGGTTTCTTCCACAACGGCAACCATCTGGGCTCTGCGCTGGAGATCCTCTACCATTTCGTTCAGGTTAAAGCAGATCAACACAAAGCTGTTCATGATCACCAGACAGGCAACGGTAATACAAACCGCCGCAAAGGACATAAAGCCATGCTTGAAGGTGGATTTTACACCCTGTCCCAAGAGATAAAAGAAATTAGACTGTCTCTTCATAGCTATAGTACCCATCCATTCTGTCGCTGACGACCTTACCCTCATCAATGGCGATAACACGCTTGGTAAAGCGGTCAACCAGACCCTTTTCGTGGGTAACGACCATGACCGTCGTACCCAAAGCATTGATCTGCTCTAAGAGCAGCATGATCTCGAAGGAACGAGAGGGGTCAAGGTTACCCGTAGGCTCGTCGGCGATGATCATGGTAGGATTGTTTACAAGTGCTCTGGCAATGGCAACACGCTGCTGCTCACCGCCGGAAAGCTCACCGGGATACCGTCTGGCCTTGTTTTCCAGGCCGACCAGTTCCAGGACATAGGGAACACGCTTTTTGATCTCCTTGTTGCCTGCACCGACCACACGCATGGCAAAGGCGACATTTTCAAAGACGGTCTTATTTTCGATGAGACGGAAGTCCTGGAAAATAACGCCTAAGGTGCGGCGGAGATAAGGAACACGGGAACGCATGATGGTTTCCAGCTTGTAGCCGTTGACCAGAACGGAGCCGCTTGTGGGCTTCAGTTCTGCGGTCAGGAGCTTGATCAAGGTGGATTTACCGGAGCCGGACTGACCTACCAGGAATACGAATTCTCCGTCATCTATGTGGAGATCGATGCCGTTAGGGGCGTGGGTGCCGGTCTCATAGGTTTTGGTTACATTGATTAAATCGATCATAAATTATCTTTCCTCAAAAAGCAGGCGAAAGAACGCCGAATTACAGGTACATGCGAGTATCACGGGAGGCCAGATACTTCTTGACCATCAGAGCTACCTTAAAGATAATGGCATCATCGAATTCACGGAGATCCAGGCCGGTGAGCTTCTTGATCTTTTCCAGACGGTAGACCAAGGTGTTACGGTGGACAAAGAGCTTTCTGGAGGTTTCGGAAACGTTCAGGCTGTTCTCAAAGAACATGTTGATGGTGAACAGAGTCTCCTGATCCAGAGATTCGATGGAATTCTTCTTAAAGACTTCGGACAGGAAGATCTCACACAGAGTGGTGGGAAGCTGATAGATCAGTCTGCCGATGCCAAGGCTCTCGTAGTTGATGACGGTCTTTTCGGTATCGAATACCTTACCGACCTCAATGGCCACCTGTGCCTCCTTATAGGAGTCAGCCAGCTCACGGAGATGCTCGGAAATGGTGCCGATGCCGATGGTAGTACGGGCAAAGAGCTCGGTCTTCAGCTTATCTTCCATAGCCTTAGCCATGTTGGACAGCTCTTCCCCGGTGGTTTCGGGATCTACCTGACGAATGACGGCAATATCCGTTTCATTGACGCTGATAACAAAATCCTGTTGGTTGTCTGCATACAGAGACTGGAGCATCTCCACAACTGCCACATCGGCTCTGCCACGCTGGCGGACAAGGAATACCGCACGGGGCATCTCTGTCTGGAAATGGAGCTCCTTGGCACGGATGTAGATATCTCCGGGGAGAATATTATCGGTGATAATGTTCTTAACGAAGGTACCCTTATCGTGCTTTTCTTCGTAATAGGTCTTAGTGAAGCTGAGGGAAACACGAGCCATACGGCACAGTGCGCCTGCCTCTTCGGGAGTACCGCATACAAAGACACTGTAGCCAAAGGTGGGATTCCAGCCCTTGAGGGTCATGAAGCACTTACCGCCCCATTCCACCAGACGGTCGGGAGAGGCAACAATGGCTGTTACGACCTCGGGGAACCGTTCTCCCGCAAGGGCGTTATCACTGGATGAAATGACGGTGCCATCTGCGTCAATGACACCAATGATCTTCTGGGATGCATCAGCGAGCTGTTCTACAACGCTCTGAAAAATACGACTTGACATAAGCCGTCCTCCTTCATTTCGGAAAAATGCCGAGTTTTGTCATGATCTCTGTCTCATATCATAACTCATTTTTCTGCAAAAAGCAAGTGCTTTTATACATTTTATTTCAAAACAAAGGACAATTTTTATGAAAGTTTTACACAACATTGGTGATAATCGCTAAAATGAGCGGATAATTTCCGTCAGAATAGAATTTTTTTCAGCAGAATTTATTCGTCAAATTTCACAGACAGGAGAGAATCCACTTCCTCCGATGTCAACTCACGAGTCATGCCAACAGGAAGGTCACCCAGTTCCAATCCGCCTTCGGCGATTCGTTTCAGGTAGGTTACAGTTTTCCCTCTGGAAGCCAGCATCCGTCTGACCTGGTGATACTTCCCTTCTCTCACCCGAACCAGAGACTTCCCTTCTCCCAGAGGCTCCAGATCCGCAGGGAGGCACAGGGTACCGTCCCGCAAAGCACAGCCCTCACGGAATACACGGATATCCTCTTGATCGCAGGTTCCCTCATGCTCGGCATAGTAGACCTTGGGAACCTCATGCTTGGGAGAGATCAGTTTATGAGCCAGCTCTCCGTCATCGGTAAACAGAAGCAGCCCCTCTGTTTCCTTATCCAAACGACCCACGGGAACCAACCCCTTATATTGGGCAGGCAGATACTCCATAACAGTCTTATGATCCCGATCCTCTGTTGCGGTAACACAGCCGGCAGGCTTGTGGAGCATGAGAACGATCCGCTCCGGTCTCGGTGTCAAAGATGTCCCGTCATGAAGGATTATATCTTTTTTTGTATCAACTTTGTAATCTGTGGCAGTGATCTTCTTTCCGTTGACAGAAATTCTTCCGGAACGGATCACATCCCGTGCCTTACTGCGAGACCCTGTGAGGGTGTCGGAAATATACTTATCCAATCTTTCCATATGTTCCACTCCTATCCGATATCCAAATGCAGTCATATCCTCTCCCACCGCCACATACACTGAACTATCAATACCGATTGGGAGGAATTCCATGTTTGTAATGACTGCTAAATTATCCAAACCAAAGCTATTTGCCGCCGCTGTGATCTTAGTGGGAGTCATAGCCGCCATAGTCATGCTACTGACGGGACAGGGAGCAACAGTCCCCTCCCTCCCCGATGGAAACAGCCACGAGGCCAGAGCCGCATACTTAGCCACCTACGGTTGGAGCATTGACGGGATCCCCAAGGAGACCCAGACCGTGATCATCCCCGATGCAACGGAGAACAAGGTCTTTGCCCGTTATAACGAGCTCCAGACGGATCAGGGCTTCGATCTTCTTCCCTACGCGGGGAAAGAGGTCACCCGCTATGTCTATGAGATCCTGAACTATCCCGATGGGACAGCACCGGTGTACGCAGGCGTTCTTGTGTTCGAGGGCAAGATCATTGGGGGTGAGATCACCGACACCTCCCCCAAGGGGGTCATGCACGGCTTCCGCAAACCCGGATCCGCTCCGGCACCGGAGACCGCCAACACCGAAAGCACCGCAGAAACCACTCCTGCTACGACCCCTACGGATCCCACAGCCTCCACCGAGACAACAGAGTCCCGGAGCACCGCAGACCTTTCCCCTACGGAGTCCACAGGAACCCCACAATAACTCTTACAGTATATCATAAAATTTCCCTTAAGAAAAGCCTTGCAATTCCGCAGATTATAGAGTATACTGGTGAGTAACAGAAAACCTCTTCGGGGCAGGGTGAAATTCCCTATCGGCGGTATAGTCCGCGAGCGCATAGGCGCATGATCCGGTGTGATTCCGGAACCGACGGTTACAGTCCGGATGGAAGAAGCAGTTTTTGGTTCCTTATATCAGATACCATGTTTTTCCAATACCCAAAGAGGCTATCCGCCCTCTTTGGGTATTTCAGCGTGTCAAAAAAGTGGCAATCGTCAAAATGCATGTTTTGGCGATTGGGGTTGATTTTCAAATGAAATCATAGCTACCCTAAGGAAAAAGCTTCTGAAATTGCCTGTAAACCCTTGCGTTGCAAGGCATTTTGACTTACTTCGCAAAACGAGCTCTACCGTACCATCGTACGCCGACGACCTCGTTTTGCTCGTCTTGCCGCTCTTTTGAACGCTGA
>JAZOXB010000206.1:0-6549 GCA_045659585.1 Faecousia sp.
TACTCTGTCCATGCTGTTGTCAATTGTTCAATAGGAATATAGATCTTCTGCTTTACAGCAACATTGTCCATACACAGTATATTATCATATGCTCTAAATTGTAGTTCGTACTGAATGGCAGTTTCTTGTTTATGCACAAAGGTTAAGCTGTATTCTTGATGAGACCCTTCCATTAGCATTCCGTACGACACATTATCCTTCGTATGTATATGATAGTCCCACAGGCATTTAATACGGGTATCCTCTCCTACATTAACGTCATTGTAATAAATATCGAATTGTGAATAATCAAAGGAAGAGATCCCTTCCCTCGCTATGTCTTCACGGAAAAACACGGATACATCATCTGAGATAGAATCTACGATGCAGATTACCGGCCAATTATTCGTTTTTGTTATCATAAGGATATCATCTTGTCCCTCCACTCCGTACGGAATCATTTCGTCCAGATTAATTCTCCATCCACTCGCAGGGAATATAGAAGATATTGGATCGCTTAATTCTAATTTATAGTATTGATTATCTAAGAGCAGGATATTTCCATCAGTATCGACTTCAATTGCCATTTTCTCTTTAGGGTATGCCTTCGGAACAGTACCAACATAAGGAACCCACGATTTAAGGCCGGAGTGTCTGCACCCTGCTAATACTAGCATGATCGCAACAAAGCAAAGAGCAATAAAGCGTTTCATAGTATAACCTCCCAAATTTATCCGCAATTTATTTTAGTCTTATCGGTTGGCAACCCTCGGCATACCACTTTGATTTTATAGTCAAATCCTTTTTTGCGATTATAGGACGGAATCAAAACCTTTAGTCTGCCATTTGGTGCCGCTAAGTATATTGGTTTTAACTCTAACACAGGGGACGGTTCTGTGTGCTGAGAAGATTTGCAA
The DNA here is from genome assembly GCA_045659585.1 of Faecousia sp. GTDB lineage: Bacteria > Bacillota > Clostridia > Oscillospirales > Oscillospiraceae > JAZOXB01. Next base: position 897 of record JAZOXB010000206.1, read on the forward strand.
CTTTTTATCATCCCAGCACACAGAATTTCTCGTCATTTCCACAGAAAACAGAACTATTTCTCGCAACACAGAGAAATACTCGTCACAAAGAACCGTCTGTGTTAGTGTGTTAGTGTTAGTGGAAAATTTGGTCTGTATCGAGGATCAGGGTCACGGGGCCGTTGTTTTGGCTCCGCACCTGCATATCTGCGCCAAATTCTCCGTGTTGCGGGGGGAAGCCCCGTTTTTCGCATTCGGAAAGGAATTGTTCATAGAGGGGGATCGCGATTTCCGGACGGGCGGCTCCGATAAAGCTGGGTCTGCGTCCGTGGGAGCAATCACCGTACAGGGTAAATTGGCTCACCACCAAAACGGAGCCTCCCACATCGGACAGGGAACGGTTCATTTTCCCGTTCTCGTCCTCAAAGACCCGAAGACCCAAGATCTTATCTGCCAGCTTGGTACACAGAGCAGAGGTGTCTTCCGGTGCGATGCCCAAAAGGATCAAAAAGCCTTCCCCGATCTGCCCGACGGTCTGTCCCCCGATCTCAACGGAGGCGTTAAGGACTCTGGTAACTACCGCTCTCATCAGACCTGCCCCCTTCGTACATCCACAACCCCGGAGATCTGGCGGATCCGATTGCGGATACTCTCCAGTTCTTCTACATTTTTGACCTCGAAGGTAGCAACGATCCTTGCCTTGCCTGCAGGCATTTCACGGCCTGCCACCTCTGTTACCTTGTCCTTGGCGGCATTGTGGACAGCTGCCACATCCTGCCACAGGCCACTGCGGTCTGTAGAATCGATCTCCAGCGTGGTGGAGAAGGGGCTGTTGTCGTTATCCGCCCAGGTAACCGGCACCCATCTGTCTCTCTGAGAACGAGAGGTAGCTGCCTGGGTATTGACGCAATCCTTTCTGTGAACACTGACACCGTAGCCACGGGTCACAAAGCCGATGATATCATCACCGGGAACAGGAGTACAGCATCTGGAGAACTTGATCATACAGGAATCAATGCCCTCGACAATAACACCGGAGGCCTTATGCCGATTGGATTTCGGGGGTTGCTCCGCAGTGGTCTTGGCAGGCTGCTCCTTCTGGGCATTATGCTGTTTGGTTACCTTGGTCAGATCATCACGGATCCGTCCGAAGGCCTTGGTTGCAGTCAAACCGCCGTAGCCGATAGCGGCATACATATCCTCCAGAGAATCGAAGGACAGCTTCTTCAGCAAGATCGGCAGAAGCTCACTGTCATTCAGCAGGGCAGGCTGGAAGCCTCCTCGACGGAGCTCTCCTTCGAAGCTGGCCTTGCCGTGTGCCACATTCTCTTCTCGCTTTTCCTTCTTGAACCACTGGCGGATCTTGTTACGAGCCTGATTGCTGTTGCAGATCTTGAGCCAGTCGCGGCTGGGACCCTTGGCACTCTTGGAGGTCATGATCTCAATGATATCACCGTTCCGCAGAGGCTGGTCAAAGGCCGCAATGCGGTTGTTGACCTTGGCGCCGACCATGGAGTTACCGACACCGGAGTGAATGGCATAGGCAAAGTCAATGGGAGTAGACCCTGCGGGGAGGGACATGACCTGCCCCTTGGGGGTGAATACAAAGACCTCGTCGTCGAACATATCCACCTTGAGCGAATGGATATAGTCCTCTGCATCGTTTTCCTCCTGCTGGCTCTCCAACAGGCGGCGGATCCATGCAAACTGTTTTTCGTCTCCGCCGGAGACCCCCTGCTTATACTTCCAGTGAGCGGCAATGCCGTATTCCGCAGTCTGGTGCATATCCCAGGTACGGATCTGGACTTCAAAGGGAACACCCTGTTGTCCGATGACCGTGGTGTGGAGACTCTGGTAATCGTTGTTTTTCGGGGTGGAGATATAATCCTTGAACCGACCGGGGACCGGAGTAAAGAGGTCATGAACATGACCCAGTACATTGTAGCAATCCGCAATGGAGTCTACGATCACGCGGAAGGCGTAGAGATCATAGAGCTCATCAATGGTCTTCCCCTGGTTCTCCATTTTGCGGAAAATAGAATAAATATGCTTGATACGACCGTAAATGGCACCGTGGATACCTACAGAGGACAAACGGGTCATGATCTTGGACTGGATGCCCTTCATGAATTCGTCAGCCTCTGCCCGATGTTCATCCAGATAAGTCATAATATCCTCGTAAGCATCAGGATGGAGATAGCGAAGGCTGACATCCTCCAGTTCTCCCTTGATCTTCTGCATACCCAGACGGTAGGCAAGGGGTGCATAGACATCCATGGTCTCCTGGGACTTGGAGATCTGTTTGGCAGGAGTCTGGAACTGCATGGTACGGGTATTGTGGAGTCGGTCACAGATCTTGATCAACACCACGCGAATATCCTTGCTCATGGCAAGGAACATTTTACGCAGGTTTTCCATTTGCTGTTGCTCGTGGGAATAATATTCCACACGGGTCAGCTTGGTAACACCTTCTACCAGTTCGGCTACGGTAGTGCCGAAATGACTCGCAATGTCGCTGTGGCTGGCATCCGTATCCTCGATACAATCATGGAGGATCGCCGCTAAGATCGCATCCGTATCCAAGCCGGATTCCGCAACGATCTCCGCAACTGCCAGTGGGTGAATGATATAGGGGGAGCCGTCTTTCCGTTTCTGGTCACCATGCTTTTTATTGGCATAGTCGATGGCTCGTTCGATCTGAGCCAGATCCGCCTGGGGACAGAACCGCGAGATGGCTCTCATAAGACTTCTGTAATGATCCGCAAAGGTTTCCATTTACTCCCCTCCCAATCTGCAATAAAGTTTGCTGTTATGCAGGGCGTTGAACCGGGTCTCCGGCATCAGCTGAACCTCCAATGTCATATACTCCCGGCGAAGCCGAATCAAGCCCAGCTCCTTCAATATATCCAAGCAAGCTCCTGTGCGACGGATACTGTGCTTCTCCCCCACGCCGGAGGATACACTGTAGCAGAAATCCTCCTGATTGCAGGTCAAGGGGGTTCCGTCCTTACAGCTTGCTCGTATGTAATTCCAAACTGCCGCCACATCTCCCCGGGTAGGGGCAAGAAGCCACCGTTCATGGGCGGTCAAGGTCTTCTGATCCAAAAAGCGGTCATACAGCGCACAGGTATCTACAATATGGATATCTGCCAGATTCAGCTGTACATTCCGAAGGCCACGGTATTCGTTTATGGTAGGCTGGAAGGCCAGATCCACCCGCATTCCCGGATGAATCTTCCGCATCAAGGGGCCACCGGAGAAATAAATGGCCTGCAACTGCTGACCCTCTCTCGTGTGAAGGCGAAGTCTCAAATGCTTCCCATTGCCCACAGTCCCCACATGATCCACAATGACCTCACTGATACAGAACAGAGGACGGACACAGCCGGTACCGCAGGGCTCCATTTCCTCCAGTGCCGTAACATTGGCTTCTGTCAGCAAATGTGGGGGGATCTCACAATCGATCCGGAGGGCACTGCCACCGGGCTCTGCCTTGGCGTGCTGTTCTGCCAGAACAGAAACTTTCTTACGGAATTCCTCGATATTCTCCCGTCGGATGGTAAAGCCTGCCGCCAATTCATGACCGCCGTAGCCTACCAGAAGAGGAGACAGCTCCTGCAATGCGGCAAAGAGATTAAAGCCACCGTAGGAACGGGAGGAAGCCTTGCCGTTATCTCCGTTGAGACAGATCAGGAAGGTGGGACAGCGGTATTCCTCACATAAGCGAGAGGCTACGATACCGACTACGCCCTGATGCCAATCCTCCCCTGCCAGAACAATGGCACCGTCTCGATGCTTATATCCCCGGAGAAGATCGGCAGCTTCCTTATGGATCCGTGCTTCGATATTCTGTCTTTCTTTATTGAGGTCGCACAGGGTCTGTGCCAGTTCCGAGGCTCGACGGGGATCCTCGGTGAGAAACAGCTCTACAGCAAGCTCCGCATGCTCCATGCGTCCTGCCGCATTGATCCTGGGTGCCAGTACATAGCCGATGGTAGAGGCGGTAATAACCTTTCCGCAACATTCGCAGGCCTCCATCAAAGCACGGATGCCTAAACGCTTGGGCTCGTTCAGAGCCTTCAGCCCGCGAACCACCATGTGCCGATTCTCCCCACGGAGGGGCATGACATCGGCAACGGTTCCCAGTGCGAACAGATCGCAGTACCGCTCAGCCATAGCCTCCTGATCTCCCTCAAGAGCCGCTACCAGCTTAAAGGCAATGCCCACACCGCACAGATCCGTATGGGGATAGGTGCGGTCTCCTCTGTGGGGATCCACCACTGCCTCCGCAGAAGGGAGAGTCTCCTTACACTCATGGTGATCGGTGATGACCAGGGCGATCCCCAGTTCCTTGCACAGTTCCGCTTCCTTTATGGCGGTGATACCGCAGTCTACGGTAATGATCAAGCGAGCCCCCTGCTCATAGAGCTGGAGGATGGCACCCTCATTGAGTCCATAGCCCTCTTCCATTCTGCCGGGGATGTGAGTCAAACACCGCACCCCTTTGGAGCGAAGGTAATCCGCCACCAAGCAGGTGGCAGTGATCCCGTCTACATCATAGTCTCCGAATACGGCAATGGTCTGCCCTTCTGCCATAGCACGGCGAACAGCCGCCACCGCCCGATCCATTTCCTTCATTAAGAAGGGATCCGTTAAGGTTGCATCCCGGCACAGGATCTTGCGAGCTTCCTCACCCGAAAGGACACCTCTGCCACTGAGTGCATAGGCTGTCAGGGGAGAAAAACCGGCTCGGATCATCTCTTGTACCCCAATTTCATCTACAGACGCAACATTCCAAATTCCATACTTCAAATCATACACTTCCTAAAATTAGATTTCTTATTATTATATCAAATAATCCCACAGTGTACAATACAAATGATTTAAAATCGGAAACTTTGTCGAAATAACCAACAGGAAGCCGTAATTTTCAAGCTGTTTTGCTATATGACCGATAGCCCCTACAGATAAAGGTAAATAAATCGTGAATGTTTTCCGAAAAGGCTTGTATCTTTCGTAGTTTTTGTTATAATAGTACCAAACAAAGGAGCCTCTCCCCGGCTCCAATCATCCATCATTTCTGACAAGACGGTGATCCCTATGTTTCGACGCTTTATGCAAGGGCGCTACGGCTCCGACCAGCTCAATATTGCTCTGATCATTCTGGTAATGGCACTGAGCATCCTGAATAATCTGCTCTATATTATTCTCCACATTTCCCTGCTGTATAGTCTCCTGTCCTTTGCCTATACAGCCATTGTTGTATTTATTTTTTTCCGCATGTTTTCCAAAAACATTTTCCGCAGACAGGCCGAGAACCAAAAATGGCTCCGTCTCTGGAATCAGCTGAAGGATCGGAACCACAGATATTTCCGCTGTCCCCATTGCACACAGCGTGTCCGTGTCCCCCGTCATAAGGGGAAGATCAATATCCGTTGTCCCCGATGCGGTGGTCGGTTTATCCGAAAAACCTAAATCTTCAAATACGGCTATGACGCCCCGCAAGGGTGCCATAGCCGCGTTTTTGTCCCACCGTTGGTTCGAATGATATCCGTTCTCTCCGGAAGGGATGATATACAGTTTATCGCTCTGTTAGAGCGAAAGAATAAAGAATCAATAATAAAGGCGGTGTGGCAAAGTGACGCAAATAAAACGATCAGAAACAAGGAAACGA
>JAZOXB010000207.1:0-9659 GCA_045659585.1 Faecousia sp.
GTCATGGTACAAGCAACTGCCAGCATGCCGTTAACCGTGATCTGACGCAGAACGTTTGCCAGGTTGTGGCCGCTGAAGAAACTGTCAGAGGTCACCGCACCGGCGATGATCAGCGCGATCATCAAAAGAATGTTGGTATTATTTCTTACCCACTCGCCAATATTGATGGCGCCCAGGTTTTTTGTTTTCGTACGATTCATACATTCTCCTCCTATCTTACATCGGAATGCCGCCCTGAATTAAAGAGCATAGCGCATAACTTCCACGGCGTTGATCTTGTCGCCGGTCAGTTCTGCTACGATCGCATCATCCTTCATAACCAGGACACGGTCGCTCATGCCCAAAACCTCGGGAAGTTCAGAGGAGATCAAAATAACTGCCTTACCCTGAGATACCAGATCGTTGATAATCTCATAGATCTCACGCTTTGCACCCACGTCAATACCGCGGGTAGGCTCGTCCATGATCAGAATTTCGGGGTTGGTATTCAGCCACTTGCTGACAACCACCTTCTGCTGGTTACCACCGGACAGGTTGCCCACCTTCTGGTTGCGGTGAGGGGTCTTAATATGGGTTCTTGCAATATACTCGTCCGCAATGGCGTTTTCCCGTTCATTGTTGGTAAAGGGAGCGATCTTAGTGATACCCTTCAGATTTGCGGCAACCACATTGGACTTAACGGAGAAGTCCAGGGTCAAACCCTCTACCTTACGGTCTTCTGTCAGGAATGCAATACCGTGCTTCTTTGCGGAAGCCGGATCGGTGATCTTCACCTTCTTACCGCCAACATATACATCCAAGCTGTGGATGTAGTCAATACCGAAGATTGCACGCATGATCTCTGTACGACCGGCGCCAACCAGACCGGCAATGCCCAAAACCTCACCCTTATTCAGGCTGAAGTTTACATTCTGATTGCGGTCTTTGCGGCACAGATTTTCAACACGCAGAATTTCTTCTCCGATCTGTGCGGCACGCTTGGGATAAGCGCTGCTGACTTCACGGCCAACCATCATTTCCACCAGTTCATCGGTAGAAACCTTGTCGATATCACGGGTACCGATAATCTGACCGTCACGCATAACCGTTACAGTCTCACAAATCTCAAAGATTTCCTCCATACGGTGGGAAATATATATAACAGCAATACCGCTCTTCTTCAGATCACGAATGATCTGGAACAGCGCGTCTAATTCCTTCTTAGTCAGAGTTGCAGAGGGCTCGTCCATCAGGATAATACGGGAATTGCGGCTCAGTGCCTTTGCAATTTCTACCATCTGCTTTTCAGCAACCGTCAGACTGCCAACCAGCTTGCGGGGGTCAACATCAAAGCTGATGCGGTTCAGCAGAACCTTTGCTTTTTCATTTACTTCTTTCCAGTTAACCAGTTTACCTTTTTTTGCAAGCCGACCAGCAAAGATATTCTCTGCAATGGACAGCTCATCAACCAGATTCAGTTCCTGGAAAATAATCGTGATGCCGTGGGCATCTGCCACCTGGGGGTCGGTGATCTCCACTTCCTTGCCATCGATCAGGATGGAACCGGTATCCTTCTTGTAGTTACCGTTGAGGATCTTCATCAGAGTAGACTTACCGGCACCATTTTCGCCGACAAGTGCGCGGACTTCACCTTCAGCAACAGAAAATCCTACATTGTTCAGCGCCTTGACGCCGGGGAAAGATTTGCTGATGCCGCGCATTTCAAAAAACACTTGATTATTCACAGACATGTCTCCTTCTCTTCAAAGGCCGGGGGCGAACCCCCGGCCTTCGTTTGCCGTATGTTTCACTAACTTTCTCGAAAGGAAACGATTGAATTAGTCGTGTGCTGCGGTATCGCAGTTTTCAACGGTAACCAGTTCCATGCCCAGCCACATGACGCGCTCAGGGGACTGGCCTTCGCTGACAGCCTTGATGACGTCCATTGCGTCACGGGAGAAGAAGCCAGCGGGGTAGGTGATGGTGAACAGGAACTTGCCAGCCTTCAGGTACTCGATGGAGTAATCATAGAAGCCCTGAGAAGCGATCTTGCAGGAATCCTGCAGGTTAGCAGCTTCGATTGCGTTCCAAACGCCCTTGGTCCTGTCCTCGTCAGCAACCAGGAATGCCTTCAGGTCGGGATGAGCAGTCAGGATGTTCTCAGCTGCGGTCTGTGCCTTCTGAGTATCCCAGTCACAGTACTCAACAGCAACGATCTCGATGCCGGGGTACTTAGCCAGAACTTCTTCCATACCAGCAACACGCTGCATAGCGTTATCAGCGCCGGTCAGGCCGGAGATGATAGCAACCTTGCCTTCTTCGCCGCAAGCCTTGATGTACTCTTCAGCTTCCAGAATGCCGGATTCCTTCTGGCCGAACAGAACCTTGTAGATCTTGTCGCTGATGCCCAGCTCGTCTGCGAAGCCGTAGTGGTCAACAACGATAACGCCTGCGTCAGCAGCAGCGCCAACAGCGGGAGCCAGAGCTGCATTGTCAACAGCCTGGATGGTCATAGCATCGAAGCCCTGAGCAACGATGGAGTTGACCTGGTCGATCTGAGTAGCAGCGTCCTGCTTGGAGTCAAAAATCTCGTAGGTCCAGCCCCACTCTGCGCACTTCTCAGCGATAACCTTCTCGTAGTTCTTGTTCCACTCGTTGTACTCTGCCAGGGAGATAGCAACCTTGAAGCCCTCAGCGGGAGCAGCAGCCTCTTCCTTTTCAGCGGGAGCAGCAGCCTCGGGAGCCTTGGTCTCAGCGGGAGCAGCGGGCTCTTCCTTTGCACCGCAAGCGATCAGGCCAACAACCATGACCAGAGCCAGCAGCAAAGCAATCAGTTTTTTCATTCTTTTTTCCTCCTTAAAATTTTCTCCGAGGGAAATCCTCGAATACTTACACAGTTTAGAGCTTTGAGCACAACCATTGCTGTTGTGCTTAACTCATAGAGAAATTTTAACATGATGCCAAAATTTTAGCAAGATGCACAATTGCACAAAATCAAACTGGCCGATTCGGTTAAGGTAACAAAAATCCAGGTTTTCTTACGCTTCTTTGCCGACAATCTTTCGATTCGTTTCGTTTCCTCTGCAAGCACACTCGTTTCCGTACCGAGCACACATATCAGCTCCGCCTTCTTTTTTATGGGTGTTTTACGGTCATCGATTTCCACTTCCTCCACCAGCAACCGGAATCGATTTGCATTTTTCTTCCTCTCAACGAGGAAGAAAAATATAGGTAGAACCCAGTTTGCAAACTGGGTTCAGCGAGTGTCCACCGGACACTCGCATTTAAATGGGTTCGATTCTCGGTCGCGGCATAAAATAAATGCGCAGACCCACCTATGGGGTCTGCGCATTTATTTGGTGCCGGCAACCGGAATCGAACCGGTACGCTTTTTACGGCGAGGGATTTTAAGTCCTTTGATGCAAGTGGAATTTTCTGCACTCTATAGGATTCTTTTGACCGATCAAAATTTGGACAACTCTTTCAAAAAACAAGAAATGTTCTGTTTTCTATATAAATAGTTAGGAAAAGCTGAACTTTTAGTTCGAGTAAATTTTATGTAAAAATGGCTCTTTTACCTCCGCTTTACCTCCGTTAGAAGGTAAACAGGAGGTAAAATGGGGTGTTTCCTGTATCTACATAATAGCACAGTATTCCGCTGATAGCAAGAAAAAATTCGATGGAAGGTGCTGTTATGCCAAATAGATCTTACTACGAAAAGTTATTTTCTGCTTACCCGGATTTAGTTCCGATGAAGGATTATCGTAAAATGTTGGGTGGTGTCACTGAAGCCAAAGCTCTCCGGCTACTTGAGCAGGGACACATAAAATTTTTCCTTATTCATCGCAAACATATGATTCCTAAAGTATGCATTATTGATTATCTTTTGGGAATCAGTTATTCCAATATGGCTGCAGGGATCGTTCAGCAAAGCAAAGGCCAAAGAAGGAAACCGGGAACCGGCTGTCTCTACCAAATCAACGATCACTTGTGGGAAGGCAAATATTCTCCACGCAACGCATATGGCAAACGAATCTCCAAAAATGTGTATGCGAAAACAAAAGTGGCTTGCGAGAAAAAACTATCTGCATTGATTGCTCAAATGGACAAGGAAATCTGTGCCCAAAAGGTTAAACTCATGGAAGAAAAATATGCGGAAGATTATATTGCAAAGGCTGTAGTAATGGGATAATGATAGGAAGATTATGCTCTGAATAATTCAATGGCTATACCCCACAGGATGGATATACATAGGATGTATTTCTGTCCTGTGGGGTTTTTGTGTTTTATTCAATAATTGTGTGTACATAGCTGTGGTTGAGAGACTGCAGTGTTATCTTTTGCTCAGAAAGGAGGAACTATATTTGAGCCAATGTAAAATAACAGCAATTGTAAATCAGAAAGGAGGCGTCGGTAAAACCACGACCACAGCGAACTTGGGAATCGGGCTCGCAAAGCAAGGGAAAAATGTGTTACTTGTGGACGCAGATCCCCAAGGCAGTTTGAGCGTTAGCCTTGGCTTGCGTGATCAGGATGCTATAACGGAAACTCTTGCGACGGTTATGAGTGCAGAAATGGAGGATACGGACATACCAGCAGATCATGGAATTATTCACCATGTGGAAGGGGTGGATCTTTTGCCTGCCAACATTGAACTGTCCGGTGTAGAGTTAGGTCTATTCAATGCTATGAGCCGAGAGACCATTCTTCGTACAGTTCTGAATCGGTTGCGACCGCACTACGATCACATATTGATTGATTGTATGCCCTCTTTGGGGCTTATGACCATCAACGCACTATCTGCGGCTGACTCTGTAATTATTCCCACACAGCCCAACTACCTGTCCATTAAGGGTTTGAACCTGCTTTTGAAATCTGTTGGTAGAGTGCGGAAGCAGATCAATCCCAAACTTCATATTGACGGGATTCTGTTCACTATGGTGGATAGCCGTACCAATAATGCTCAATCCGTTATTGCCTCTATGCGAGATGCGGTAGGAGGAAACATCCGGGTATTTCAGACGGAGATTCCTCGCTCTGTGAGAGCTGCGGAAGCAGGAGAAGTGGGAAAGAGCATCTTTGCCTACGACAAAAACGGTAAGGTTGCAGAAGCATATGAGAGACTGACAAAGGAGGTGGATCTGCTTGGCAAAGAGAACAATCGATTTAGGTCTGACAGCGTTAGATGAGCTGTTTATGACAGAGGAAGGACGACAGGAAAGCCGACTGCCCAGGATCCACGATATCCCCATTGAGCTGATCGACGATTTCCCTGACCATCCCTTCCAAGTGAGGTTGGATGAGGACATGGATCAGCTTGTAGAAAGTATACGAACCAACGGAATCATCACCCCTATTACCCTGCGAGAAAAGTCTGATGGCAGGTATGAGATCGTTTCGGGACACCGTAGAAAGAAAGCTTGCGAGCTTGTGGGGTTATCTACTGTCAAGTCTGAAATTCGGCAAATGACCAGAGATGAAGCCGTTATCCTAATGGTGGAATCCAATCTCCAGCGGTCTGTAATCTTGCCTAGCGAGAAAGCATTTTCGTACAAAATGAGGCTTGAAGCTATGAAGCGGCAAGGTGCAAGAAGTGACTTGACTTCTGTGCCACTGGCACAGAAGTCAACATCACGAGAAGAGGTAGCAAAAGCGGTCGGGGAAAGCCAAGACCAAGTGCGAAGATATATTCGTCTGACTGAACTGATTCCAGAGCTTCTTGACATGGTTGACGAGCGAAAAATCGCATTTCGCCCCGCTGTAGAATTATCCTATCTGCGAGAGGAAGAACAGCGAGACTTGCTTGAAACTATTTCCTACGAAGATGCAACACCATCTTTGGCACAGGCAATCAAAATGAAGGAATTTTCCAAAGCCGGGAAGCTCAGTGCAGATGTGATCCTGTCAATCATGTGCGAACAGAAACCCAACCAGCGAGAGAAAATCAGTTTCCACACAGAACGACTAAAACCTTATCTGCCAAAGAATATCTCTGCACAGCAGACAGAGGACTATATCCTCAAGGCTTTGGAGCATTACAAGCGTTTCCAAGAACGCAGAAAGGAGCAAGCCAGATGAAGCCCGTTTTTTTTAGGACAACGGAACCCATTGGTGGCGATGGTTATTCTTGTCGTTCTCCCCCCTTCACACTACCCCCCTATATTAACCTACTGTACTATCTGAAGGAGAAGATTTAGGGGCGGTATAAAATTTGCACTCTTGGCAGGATAAAAAATTCATGCTACAATGGGTGTAAGAAAACAAGGGGGTGCTTGAAATGAAGAAAATATTTGCCGGATTGCTCTTGGCCGTTTGCCTTTTGACTGCTTGTGGAAAGGAGCCACTGCCGGAGGTTACGACAGAAGATCCTCAGCTTGCAGTGACAACAACTGCAGCAACGGAGACTCTGACCGAATCCGCCGAAGCAGAAAAACCGATCACGGAGGAACCGTCAACCACGGAAATGGAAACATCAGAGATTGCAACAGAAGCAACAACAGAGTCAACAACATCTTCCACAGAAGTAACTGCTACGACGGAAACTGCCACGGAAAAAGAAACCCAGCCAACCATAGCTCCTACGGAAACTACAGCACCTCCTACAACCACACCGCCGACAACTACTCCGACAACCACAGTACCCACGGAGCCTCCTGCTCCCACAGAAACCCAACCTCCCGAAACAGAGCCACCTACTACAGAGGCGCTCAAGGAAGTCATTGACCTTGCGGCACTGGAAGCCTACGGGAGATCTTATGCAACTTCCTTGGGATATAACGGCAATCCCAACACCGGATTTGCGACAAATGCAGGCTATCTTCCCCCCGTTTATTGTTTCATCTATACCATGGAAGAAGGTCGTCAACTGGTTCGGGAAATGGTGGATGGACAGTATATCAATGATATAAACAGTGAAAACGAAATCATAGTCGTGCGAGACGGTGTGGAGTACCACAGAAAACTGAACATCTATATCGAGCCAACGGACACACCGTATTGGTACCTTGTATACTGCTTCTACGGTGGCGAATAAAAATCAAATATCAAAAGAGATCCCTGTTCAGAATTTCGAAAATTTTGAGCAGGGATTTTTGTATGGAAAGGAGATCTTTGCATGAACAAAAATCTGATGCGGATTCTTTCTTTGGGTATGGCTGTATTTCTTCTTTTAGGACTGCTTCCCAGTGCTTTTGCCACTGAGAAACAGGAGAAAGAAAAAGAAATCATCGTGAACACGCCGGAAGAGGAAGCATCAACAATCGACGACCCTTTGAAAGCTGATACCAAAAACAACAATCCGGAAGGCTATGTGTATAAGTCGGGAATTGTTTGGGGTTCAGATTCTTCAAAGGAATTTGATGCCGTATACAATGGAAAGACAAACCATGTGTATTGTGTTTCGACCCACAATGTAAAACACAGCGGTTCGTATGTTCCCTGCTACTGTATTGATCCCGGTGTTGAAATCGGAACCGGCACACCGTACCAAGATCATGAGTATACCACAGCGACGGCATGGAACAGTTTGTCACTCCATCAACGGCAGGCTATTGGACTTGCTCTCATTTACGGATTCCCTAATGGAATTAACCCCACAAACTTTCATGAGAAAATGGGTGCCCAGGCTGCAACCCAGATGATCATTTGGGAGATTTGCTATGGAATGAGAAGTCCTTATTTTCCGTATACCTGTACAGACCAGCGGTATTACAATATGTTTAACTCCGATTCTGTTGGCAACGAGTTTACAGACGGTGCAACCGGAGCAAACAACGGAATAATCCGTAATATGAAAGCAGTCTATCAACAGGTGTCCGACAAAATGGCACAGCACCTCAAACGACCCAGCTTTCTTTCAACAGAAAGCGGTGCTGCACAGATCTTTGATCTCACGCCCAATGGAAACGGCACATATTCCGTTACTCTAACAGATACAAACAATATGCTTTCCGCTGTCAGCTTCACAAATACAGACACCCTCACCTTTGTGAAGGATGGAAACAGCCTTACCATTACTTCCAACAAACCCATTACTGAAGCAACAGTCAGGGCAACAAAGAATGTACCCAACCTTGAGGCACAGACTTTTATTGTTTGGACACATACTGACAAGCAAACCATTGTGGAGCCTGTTAGACCTACTGATGACCCGACCCCGTTGTACTTGAAACTCCGTGTCCGAACCGGAGATCTTAGCATCAAGAAAACCACATCGGACGGTAAAATGCTGGGTGGTTGGAAGTTCATCCTCTACTCGGATCAGAATTGTAAAAATAAGGTCTACGGCCCCTACACTACCGCTTCTGATGGCAAGATTACAGCAAAAGACCTCCTCGCAGGAACCTATTGGATTCGAGAGGAAGGTAATGTAGATCCTGAAGTGGACAAGCTGTACAAATGCCAAGGTGAGAATCCACGCAAGATTACCCTGACTGCAGGACAGACCACAAGTGTTGGTTTCAATAATGTTCTTCAGACAGGAAATCTTAGCATCAAGAAAACCACATCAGACGGCACAATGTTGGGTGGCTGGAAGTTCATCCTCTACTCGGATCAGGCTTGTAAAAATCAGGTCTATGGTCCCTACACAACCGCCTCGGATGGTACGATTACTGCAAAAGACCTTCTTGTAGGAACCTACTGGATCAAGGAAGTTGGTAATGTAGATCCCGAAGTAGAAAAGCTGTATCAGTGCCAAGGCGAGAACCCTCGCAAGATCACCCTGACCGCAGGACAGACCGCAAGTGTTGGTTTCAATAATGTGAAGCAGATCGGTTCTGTAAAGATCGTCAAGAAAACCAACACAGACGGTACTCTTGCGAATTGGAAGATTGGCATCTACACAGATCAGGCTTGCACAAAGCCTATCGACGGATCGCCCTTTGTAACCGGTACGGACGGAACCATTACCGTTCCCAATCTTATGGTCGGCACCTACTACGCAAAGGAAGTGGACGAATCTGCACAGTATCCTTACTGGAAGTTTGATACGGAGGTTAAGAAAGTTACTGTTGAAACAGGAAAGACCGCTTCCGTAACCTTCACAAACACCCAATACGGCAAACTCAAAATCAAGAAGAATGCAGTGAACGGCACTCCGAAGGATTGGAAGTTTGAACTTCTCAACGAAGCTAAGGAAGTGATTGCCACACTGACAACAAACAGAGAGGGCTATGCCTACTCGGATCTGCTTCTTCCCGGCAAGTATTTTATCCGTGAGATCCATGACAGGGACGAAACCTACTGGACATATGATGCTCAGGTAGAAAAAGAAGCGATTGTCACTGCAGGACAGGATGTAACAGTGGAATATACCAACGAACAGTTTGGTAAGATCAGCTTCCACAAAACTACCGACACCGGAAAATATCTGGAAGGCTGGGTGTTCCAAGTCACAGATGAAGCAGGTACTCTCATCGGGGAATATACCACCGATGCAACCGGCTATGCTGTCACAGGAAAACTTAAACCCGGCAAATATTTCGTTACGGAAGTTGCCCGAAATGATCTCTATTGGGTAGTCAATGTGGAAACTCACACCGTAGATGCTATGGCAGGTCGTACCGTCAAGGACGAATGGCATAACAAGGAAAATGGAAAGGGAACTTTCCGTAAGGTAACAAATACAGGAACTAATCTGGAAGGCTGGCTGATTACTGTCTACTCTGATATTGCCTGTA
>JAZOXB010000208.1:0-6427 GCA_045659585.1 Faecousia sp.
CCTTCGGCGAGCTGGCCTCCTGCACCGGCGGCGGTGTGCAGACCCCCGGTTACATGGGTCACGGCCGTCACTTCATCGCTTCCAAGAAGTTCGTCTCCGCCGAGGGCGGTATCCAGCGTATCGTATGGATGCCCAAGGAGCTGAAGGACGATGTAGGCGCCCGTCTGAACCAGACTGCCAAGGAACTCTACGGCATCGAGAACTTCACCGACATGATCGCCGACGAGACTATCTGCGAGGATTGCGAAGCCCTTATGGACTACCTCACCGAGAAGAACCACCCCGTCCTGGGTCTGGAGCCTCTGATGTAATCCTATGAAGCTTGCTTGGGAGAGTGACCTCCTGACAGATGAGAATAGTCAGGATTACCACTATGAATCTCCTATACTGATTTTGGGAGATTGGCTGTATTTTGCCATGCCCGAGAGAAAAGGCACGAGGATCTACATCCTTCGGAAGGAAATGGGGGAAGGTGTGTACCGTTCCGTGCGGGAATCCTATTCCCTGTTGCCCCATGACTATTTCTTCCTTTCTTATGACGAAACGGCGATTCTTTATACAGGAGATCTCCACTTTTTCCAAGGAGATACTCTTGTAAAAAGACTGTACTTTCAGGGAAAGGGGAAAGCAGTATCCCATTTAGTCTATCAGGATGTTCTGTATATCATCTGCATCAACGGAAGGATCCAAACCTTGGAAACAGTTGATCTGAAAACCATGGAATGGAGACAAAGTATTGATATTTCCAAAAGCACTTCCTATCAACCGGGATCTTTGGAAATGTTCGGAGATCTGCTTTCCTTTTACGGCAAGGATCAGCTTTTGTTCATGGATCCTCATACCTGCACAGTCTCCCATGGCCTTACCCTTCCCCGGATCGGAAAACTGTTTTGCCCCATCTCTCTTGACCAAGATACCATGCTTTTAGGGTATACGAATTGGTCTAACGCAGGGATGATTAAGTACTGCAGATCCGCAAAGAAAATTCTGTGGCGGAACAAGCGTAATTTTGAGGGGCCTCAGATCAAGTGTAAAATCTATCTGCACAATGGCAATGCGCTTTGGATCAAGAATGACCGGGAGCTGATTGCTGTAGATGTAGGCACCGGAGAGGAAAAATACCGTGTACCTACCCTACCTTGGGCTTATACGGATCTGCGGTTTTATGGAGATCGGATCCTCTACGGAACCGCCGGTGCCAACGGCTATCTAAACTGCGTACAGACGGAAACAGGTGAGAAACTATGGTCAGTTTTCCTACAAAACGGTTGCGCCTATTATGATATATGGCAGGATCATGTATTTGTGGGGGATTTTGGAAAGACCGTAAAAAAGATTGCTATTCAAGATGGCTCTGTTTCAGAGGAACTACCCGTAGACGGAGAGGTTGTGGGACAACATAGGATCTCCGACAATGCGCTCTATACAGTATTGTGGGGAAATTCCGAGAAAAACATCCGCTTGGTACGGATCGACCTATCTTAGTCTGTGGAATCGGTTCCTATAGCGTAAAATTTATCAACACCTAAACAAAATGGCGGCAAGGAGAAATGATTCTCCTTGCCGCCATTGGCTGTTATAAAGGATACGCAATGGACAAATTTTCGTTTATCGGTGTGTTTATGGGTGGAAAATCCCCCTTGAGGTAGTTTTTTATTCCTTCCTCAAGAGGGATTGCGCTTTAGGTTATGCTTTCAAATTGGGTTAATTTTCAACCGAAATAGGCCTTTGCGGCATCACTGTAAGCAAACAGGGCTTTGCACAAGATCAGGAGCTGACCGGACTTGTTGTTGCCGTAGGTGTCGGGGCTGTAACGAACGGTCTGGGATAGCTGAGTCTCTCCTGCGTAAATGACAACCTCTACCACGGTACGCAGTTCGGCGGCTAAGAGACCGTCAAAGCTGAAAGCATAGCGGTTCTTAGATGCATCGTAAACCTCTGCACCTGTCAGGGTCACTTCCACAGGATCCCCTGTTCGGTTTACATAATGCACCTTCATGGACAGATCCTCAGGACTTCCACTGTAGGAACTAAGGTCAAAGATATACTTGACCGCGATCTTGGATTCCAGATTCAGGGACTTGCCCAGCCAGATGACTACAGGGTTCTCCAGGTCATTCAGGGTTTCATTGTTGTTGCCGAAGGTCACTCCTTCTGCATCGCT
Organism: Faecousia sp.; assembly: GCA_045659585.1. Classification (GTDB taxonomy): domain Bacteria; phylum Bacillota; class Clostridia; order Oscillospirales; family Oscillospiraceae; genus JAZOXB01. The sequence goes on from JAZOXB010000208.1 coordinate 2,165, forward strand.
GAGGAAGGTCTTGTGTTCCTCAGTCATGTTGGCATCTACCAAGGAATCCGTGCGATAGCCCTTAAAGACCTGTGCTTCCTTGCCGTAACGGAGAAGGTCGGCACAGAGAGCTTTTAGCTTTGCGCTTGCTGCCGACTTATTCAGCTGGGTATATGCATACTGTGCGATGCTATAGGTATCTACCTTGGACAGATAAGGCTGACCGTCTTTTTCCATGTGGATCTGTGCAGTGACCACATCACCCATATGGACGGCCGTAAGGCCTGTCAGGGTGTAGTAATAATAGTCGCCGTTCAGAACAGGTTCGATGGTGACGGTCTTCGTTCCGGTTTGTTCATTTCCGCTGTAGACAGGGATCTCCACCACCATATAGTGGTTTACATAATCCTTGAGAGCAGAGGCCTGAGCCACAAAGTTTACGGAAATATCACTTGCCAGATTCAGGCTGTGGCCGATGGCGATGGACTCATCCATGATAGGCTCCTTGATCTCTGCTTCGCCACAGATGCAGGTGCCGTTTTCGTAGCTATGGGGGGCGGCCTCTGTCAGATCGCAGTGTTTACAGCCTACAGTATGGATCGATCCATCCACCTTGGTGTAGGTGTGGCTGTGTCCGAGGGCGGGAATGGTCTGTTGATCTGCTAAGATCATATTGCAGCTGTCGCAACGGGCACTCCAAGTCAGCCCTTCCTCGGCACAGGTAGCATCCTTGCCGGGAAGAACCGTGCAGTTCTCATGATAGCGAACACCATCGGGATCCATAAAGGTATTAGATGCAGATGCGTTCTTTTTGCCGCCTTCACGGACATAGTGATCTAAGAGACCCAAAATGGTAGTGATCCCGACCTTTTCCAATTCGGGATTCTGCCGGGCATAGTAGGCAGGATCAAAGGTCTCGGACAGCTTCATGAGAATAGTGGAATTGACGTTGGAGAGGAAATGGTTGAAGGCCTTTTCGTAGTCACCCTTCATGGTTTCACGGAAGTTCTGGGTGTTCCGGTTCATATAGAACTTCACATCGAAGTAGGGAGAAGCACTGCGACCTTCTTCAATACCGTAGTTGACGAAGTGGTCATAGAGCTTTTCTTCATCGGTGCCGTAGGTGGCCTTCAGATCGTCATAGCGATTTGCGTAGTATTCTGCGTTGAATACATAGTCTTTCAGCTCCATGGGAATAGAAACAGGAGTCTCGGATCTCAATCGCGGATAGGCAAAGGTGTGAGGCCCTGCATAGGCAGGATAGTTTGCCACACCCATTTCCGAGAACCACTGTCTTGCGTAATAGGTGCGATACTGGGTGGAGTCCTTAGGGGAATTGTAGACCTCAATTGCAGAAGGCCACAGCCCTATTTCGGGGTCAACAGCAGTATATACTGTCTTTTGCAGGCCGCTCCATCCGTGGTGTGCCAGCTGGACGATATCGGATTTCAGACTGAAATACTTGCTGCTGTCCGTAGCATTGGCATCGTGATAGCGTTTTAACATAATACCGCAGGCATAGGCGGCATCACCGGTAATCAGCACAGACTTGCCGGAGAAGGTCATGCGGAACACCATACTGGATTCGTTAAAATTGATGCTAACGATTTCTTTCAGGGTCTTGTTGGAGAAGGCGGGGCGAGCATCATTGGCCTCAGTGGCAGAATACTTGGTGGTGATGGTGTCACAGCCTTGGAACAGATCGTCACAGGTCAGGAGTACATCAATGTGGAGCTCGTCAAAGTCCAGCATGGAATTGCACTTGCCGGAGTGGATGGAATTGAGGGTGATCATCTTCACCGGGCCACCATCTGCGTTCTTCAGCTTTTTGGCAGCGTTGGGAACCAAGGGCAAGTTGGCTTTCAGAGTAGCCGTATCCGTGCCGGAGAAATATTTGTCGATCTCTGCCGCAGAGGGCAGATTGGAATAAACCGCATCCACAGTGATCCCATTGGGATAGAGATTGGCAATGCTGAGGAAGGCTCCGTAATGGTCGCTGTGATTGTGGGTAATGAACCAGCCATCTACATGAGGAACGGCCTTACCTGTGATCTTTTGCAGGAAGGAATAGAGATACTTGCCGTCGTGATTGCCGTTTTGCCAGCCTCCGTCAATCACCAGAATCTTACCCTCGGCAGTTTTGACCACATAGGACATTTCCTGGAAGTAGGTTCCGTCGTCGTGGGTATATTGGGAAGGAAGCTGATACAAACAAGTTTCATCGGAGTCACTTTCGGAAATTGTGAACTGGTTGCTCGTCATATAGTAGGCATCCCGAAGGGTGGAATAGTATTCCACAGTGACCTTGCTACCATCGGCGCTGAAATGGAGAAGAGCCACCGCACCGGTAAGAGTCTTCACATCTACCCCCTGGGGATCGATCAGCATCTGGGTGACTACATTGCCATGGTCTGCCTTGGTTTGGTTGACTACGACCTGAGCACAGGGATCGTGGCCACTGAGAACCATAACAATATTTTCATGTTTCCTTACGAATTTCTCCCAAATCTGATCACCGTTATTGTACGCAGAGTTGCTGGAAGAGGGAGGGCAAACATCCCCCCTATCCAGAGTAGTACCGTCCCGGAAGAGATAGGCATGGGTGGTAATGATTACATTGTGGTCGGGATGATCCTCCACTACCTTGTCAGCCCAAGCAAGGATTTCGTCTGTGGGGCCGTAATCCAAGGTCATGATCAAATAGGGGATCCGGTTACTACCGACGGTCAGTGTTCGCCAAGTGTTGTTCAGCCTGCCGTCAAAGCTCCCTTCATAGCTGTTGCTATAGGGGGAGGTAGCAGGATCATTAAATGTAGCGTTGATCTTATCGGAGCCGTCATGGTTGCCTCTGACTAAGGAGTAAGGGATCTTGCCGTTGAGTCGATGGATGGCGTTCTTTGCGATCACCCATTCCGCGTCGGTGTTGCCGTCAGTGATGTCTCCCAAGCCCATAACATATTGGATGTTTTGTACTTCCTTTTGGGACAGGATCCAGTCATAGACCCGATTCAGGTTTTGGGTTCCGTTTTGCTTGTCCTGACGCGCTACGATCTGAGTATCTCCCACTACGGCAAAAGTATAGTCGTAGCCACTGTCCGGCTCCTTCTCTGTCAGCCAGAAGGAATCTTTGTTCAAATGGAAACTATTGACAGTGAGATCGGAATAGCTCTGAGCGGAACTGCTCATATTCCAGTAAGCCAGAGGATCTCCGTTCCCCAGCTTGCTACGGTCTGCCTTGATCTCCGCCTCAGTGCGAACATCGGCATAGGTACAGACAGAGCGGATCCGTCCTTTAAAGTACTGTTCGTTGTTGGTTCGAAGATCGCTACCAACACACATCACTCCTTTAGGCGCAAAAACAGGAGCAGTTATGGAGAGGGTCTGAGCCAGTGTGCCGTCCACATAACAGCGCAGTGCCTTGGCTGAAACATCCTGTACCACTGCTAAATGGATCCACTGTCCGGTGTACACATTCACATTGTTGAATACAGCATTGGTCACCGTTCCGTCCGGTGCTATGTAATACAGTCGAGGCTGACCTTTGCCATAGATCTCAAAGCTGAAAACGCTCTTCCCGGAGCCGGGATAATTGCCCATGATCACGCCCCCACGGGTGGCAGGATCTGTATTGGCAGGGAAGCAGATCCATGCTTCAATGGTCATGGGGAAGGTAGTGAATTCCTTACTGATCTTGTAGGTGTCGTTTGCCAAGAAGTCCGGCCCCTCTTGGGTGCGGACAATAGGATAGCCCTTTCCCTTGAGGTCAGCATAGCGGTTTGCCACCACACGGACATCCCAATATGCCAAGGGATCCCCGCTACCCATAGTAGTCTTGTCCGCCAGCACTTCTTCTTGGGTTCTGGCATCAGCATAAACCGCTACAGATCGGAGCTGTCCCTTGAAATATTGAACATTATTGGATCGACGGTCGCCGCCTACCACCAAGGAGGAAGAAGGAGCGAAGGTTGCCACATCCAATGCCAAACTTTGCGACAGGGTGCCGTTTACATAGCAATGAGCATGCTTGGCAATGCTCTCCCGCACTACAGCAAGGTGGATCCATGCGCCGGTATATACATTGACATTGGTAAATATCTTATCTACTACAGCTCCGGTGCTGTCGATATAGTACAGACGAGGGTTGCCATTCTTATGGATTTCCAGACTGAATACACCCTTGGCACCATCCTTGTAGTTGCCCAGAATCACGCCTCCACGGGTTGCAGGATCTGTATTGGCAGGAAAACGGATCCATGCCTCTACAGTATCGGGAACAGCGGAGAA
>JAZOXB010000209.1:0-5614 GCA_045659585.1 Faecousia sp.
CAAGAACCGCTACTCCTTCAGCTTCGACGGTCTCTTGGCCGCAGAGCTCCGTACCGTAGTAGAGGTAGCCGTATACCACGGAGAAACCCGTCTGTCTCAGACCGTCCGTTACGGTGCCGATACCTATGCCAATAACAAAACAGGACAGCTCCTCGTCCTGTGTAAGGCCCTCTTCGCCTACTCCGATACCGCAAAGGCATTCTTCGGCTGATTTTCTTCAGATTCCACCTTACGAAGGACACCCTTGCCTTTGCCTAAGCCTTCCCACTACCGGGCGGGTTCGGGACTTTCAACCTATCGAAATGTGTGCCCACCGGGCGCACAATCAAAGAGCCCTGTTGGGGAAGTTAACCTTCCCCAACAGGGCCCTTTCTGCTTCTGCCAATCACAATTTATCCCTCTGTTAGAGCGAAAGAATAAAGACGGTGTGGGATGCTTCGGGGGCTACGGGGAAATGTGCAGGGATTTTTCGGAAAAGAGCCTTGATTTTCCTTGGGGGTACTTCTATAATGATATTGAAAGACCTTTGCATTATGACGAAAGGAGCGATCCCTATGGCTACAAAAATTATCCCTGTAGAGTTGCCTCCCGTGATCCGTGTGTTCCTATCCTCCACCTTTGCGGATATGGAACGGGAACGGAGCTATTTTAACGAAGTCCTTGTACCAAAGCTGAATCGCGTTTGTGCGGAACGAGGTGTTTCCTTCTTCAGCGTGGATCTCCGATGGGGAATTACCGAAGAAGAACAGGTAAACGGCAAGGTTCTGCCTATCTGCTTATCGGAGATCGATAAATGCCGTCCTTTTTTCATCGGAATCTTAGGTAACCGCTACGGGAGCGTGATGGAGACCGTGTCTGCGGATCTTGCGGATGTGATCCCTTGGCTGTCCGGGAAAGAAGGCCATAGTATCACAGAACTGGAGATGCTCTATGCTGTTCTGGATCGGGAACAAGAGGATCCCGCAAAAAACTGTTCCTTCTATTTACGGAGCGATGCTCTGTCTGCACAATGGTACGGTGCATCCGAGGAAGCACCATCTCTGACCACCCTGAAAGAGCGCATTCGCAGGGATGAGGATATTCCCGCTGCGGAATATACCTCATTGGAAGAATTCGGTCGCCTTGTGGAAACCGACATCCTCCGTTGGCTGGATCAGGAATTCCCGATGCCGGAGCAGGTGGATCGGGTTCGCCGCGCCTGGTATGACAGAGAGCTTCTCCGTGGCTATTTGGAGGTACCGGATCAGGATCGTTTTCTGGATAACTATTGGGAAGAGAGCCGACACTCTCTCCTGTTTTACGGCGACGGTGCCAGAGGTAAGACCACATTCCTGACCGCATGGCAACCGAAAGAGGGACGGAAGATCCTGATCAATTGCGGATCCGACAATGCCTTTTTGTACTGGCCCTCGGTGGCACGACACATCATCGGGGAGCTGAACGAGATCGATCCCGCCTGTGGTATGCCGAAGACGGATTTCGGTGCTTCTGCCCTCCTCCGGTTGCTGCAGAAAAGCAAGGTCTCCCGTGAGGGATCCCGTAGCCAACGATTGAGTACGGACTTTTTCTTCGTCACCGACGAGGAATTGGAAAATTTCCGCAGATCCTTCCTGGAATGGCTTGAACAGCTTCCCTTACGGGAAACGGTCACGGTCGTTATCAATGACCTGAATTTACTGGAGGACGAAAACAGCCGGATGCTTTCCTGGCTTCCCTCTTCCTCTGTAGGCAAGCTCCGTTTTGTCTGCTCCACCAACAGCGACGAAATGCTATCCTATGCAGAGAGCCAGGGCTGGAATATCAAGGAGCTCCCCGGATTCAGCAAATCCTCCGCGAAGGAATTTATCCTCAATTACCTCCACATTTACGGAAAGAATCTGTCCTCGGAACAGTTGGAGACCCTCCTGTGTTCTCCCGTTACCGCATATCCGGGACTGCTCCGTTTCCTTGCGGATTTCTTGATCAACAACGGCCGTTTTGAAAATCTGGATCGGCTGATCCGGGATCTGGCAAAAAAAGAAACCTCCGGGCAGGTTTATCGTTATGTGTATGACTTTTCTACGGAGCGGCTGACAGAGACGGAACGGCAAGGGGTTACTACGGTATTTGCCATCCTCCGCTGTGCGGGACTGTCCCTGAACGAAAGCGAATGCTTCCGCTTGACGGAATCCGTAACAGGGATCTCAAGAATGGAATGGGCACGGATCCGTAATATTTTTGAAGCCTTTGAGATCATCAAGGGTGACTACTGGAATATGCCCGGGACGGAAATGCAGAAATTCGTGGATGATCTGGTGCCCTCTCGGACCCTTGCTCATATTCATGAGCTTCTGGGTGATGACATGCTCAGAAGTTTGCACCAAACCGGCATGCATTCGGGAAGCCTGAACCACATTCGGGAAAATACTGCCTTTGCTAAGGCGGTTATCGGTCATTACCGCAGTTGTGGGAATTGGGCGAAGCTTCACGGAGCCCTCATGGATCATGAGATCCTGTTTTACCTGACCAAGCTGGATTGGCACATAGTTCGCAGTGGATGGGTAGATTTGATCCTCCACGGGGACATAGATGTTGCCCCCTCTCTCTTTACCCTTCTGGAACGGTATGGGAAGGAAGAAAATGGGGATCTCAGGAATATTGCAATGCAGACGGCAGGCTTGTTTAAGGATCTGGAACAGCGTGCATATTTGCCCCGGGTCTATGAGCTTCTGGGAACGGATCGGATCCCCTCCGGTCTTCACAGAGAACTTCAAACCGTAGGAGAGGAATTTGCAGAGGTGTATAACCGCCTCCACGAGCTGAAGAGTCGCAGACAGTTCCGTCAGCTCTATGAGTTGGCGGATAGGCTCCTTACCTCTTCGGCGAAGCTTCTGCCCATTGAACGGTGTCAGCTTCTTTTCTTCAAGGCCGACGGAGAAGATCATCTGGGTATTTTTACGGAGCTTCTGCAAACGAGCAACGACTATTATCGGGAGGCGATCCGTGCACATAGCCTCTATGACCTCAGACGGGCTTTGTCTTTCCGCGGGGATGCCCTCTACCGTCAGCAGAAATACGAAATGGCAGTAGCTGTCAAGGAACAAGTCAGCCGTTTGGCCCTTCGGGACGGTGACCTGCGGACATATCTGGCGGCTCGGAACATCCTTGCCATGTGTCTGTATCGAAATGAAAAATATGACGAATCCATTGCGGAATTCCACAGGCTCCATACCTATTGGAGTAAGCTGGGGGACAAGCTGGAAGCCGGCAATGTGATCATGAACCAGTGCAATGCCCTGTCCCTCAGAGGAGACTACCGTGGGGCTTTGGAAACTGCCAAAAATACATTGGAACAGCTTCCCTCGGATGAAGAACGGTTGGCGGGACTCCGCGTCTCCCTGCTGTCCAACATAGGCGCCTATGCTGTACAGCTAAAGGATTATGCCGAGGCGGAAGTTTATCTTCGTCGGTCTGTGGTAGACGGAGAAGCTTTGGGCAAGTCCTCCACTGTGATCAAGAGCAACAGCGCCCTGATCCATATTTATGAGAAAACAGATCGCATCACCCTTGCGGTGGAACGGTATACCGCACAGCTGGAATTGCTGTGGTCTGTCCGTGACTACGGTGCCCTTGTAGATACCTTGCGAGATGCCACCCTTTTGCTGGTCACCAATAAGTACGGCTCTATGGCAAGAAATCTGCAGAAACAGTGGGAACAGCGGTTTGCGCAGATGCCCGGAGGCAAGGAATTCTTCGACAAAGCGGTTCACGGGAATATATTCGATGATCACCAGGCCGAAGGTCTACGGGAAGCCCTTGCTATGGCTCGCAGTGAAGGCGATCCCCAAAAAATCGCCGATGCTTCTTATAAATTAGCCGCCATATTGCAGACCACGGGACGGGAGGAGGCGATAGAGCTTCTTTTGAATGCTGTTTCTCTCTATGACCGTTGCGGCTTAGGAGAACAGTATACCGGATCCGTTGCGGATGCCCTACAGTTGCTGATGGAAAAGGGCGTTGTAAAAGAGGAATCCCTCTACAAACGGCTTCTGTCTCTGGTCTCCGATCCTACGATTTTGCGGATCGCGGAGATTTGGCGATCCATAGGTTCCGATACAGAGGGGAACTTCGTTCCGGAACTGTTGGCAGAACTGGTTGCCTATAACAAGGACTATGGAACCTTCTGTCTGATGTGTATGACGGATACGGTGGAAAAAATCGTGGCTCATTGTACCGCTCGGCAGATCCTCGACCCCATACTGTCCATGGAACAGAAGGATCAACAGATCCTTGCCCATCAACTGGACACCGTGATGCTGAAGGATGCAAACCAAAAGATCAATGGGCTGACCAAGGATTACGGGAGCAATATGGCACTGGAGACCCTGAGTTATTTTGAGAAATGCGTAGAGGTTCTTACGCCTCTGGAATCTCCCAACATTGCCGCCATTCTGGGAAATCTGGCTCTGATCTATCGCCGTAGGCGTGAGGTGGAAAAGACCATTCAATATCACACTTTATCCAAGAAACTGTACGAGGAAAAAGGTGCGACCAGAGATGCTCTCATTGAGCTAACGAATATTGCCACAGCTTATCGGGAATTCGGACAGACGGAAAAGGCCTTTGAGCTTCTCCGTCAGGGTCTGCAAGAGGCTACCGCAGGAGAACAGCACAGATTGAAGGCTTCCATTGCAGGTAATTTGGCAAACTTCCTGACCCAAGAAAAGAACCCTGCTTTCCGAGATGAGATCATCCGATGCTTCGCCATTGAAGAAGCCTATTTCCGCAAGAATCGGGAGCCCAGAGATCTGGCCATTTCCCTAATCAATCAGCTGAGATATATTATCCTGAACGAGTTGGAGGAGCCTTGGGAAGAAAAGCTCCACGAGGTGGGACAGCTGATCCGCAGTAACGGGTTCCGTGAATTTGAAAAGATCCTGTCACAGTTGGAATGGATCGCCCAATCCAAAAAGGGGGCACCCTCCGATACAAGTGCCTCTCGGCTGGAGGAACTTGTGGAACAACTGCTGACCCAACAGGGAAGCTATGAGCTTAAGGCAATGGAAGAGAGAGAGGGCTCCTACTATGCCATCTGCGAACCCAAGGAACCCTCTGCCACAGATGTGGAACAGCTTTGTTTCATTCTGGATCCCAAGGTATCCTGTCAGGTAGATGTGATCTTTCTCTGTCAGCCGAAGCTGAAAGTAAAAGACACCATTGCCGAGCTGAAGAAATACATCGATTGGTGGAATGAACTGGCAGAATACCGTTTGATACTCCATGAGGACAGAATGGTGCTCCGCGCTGTTTCTCGGATCCAAGGTGCAAATTGGGAGGAGATCACCCGCCGATTCCTGAAAACCGCTTCCCTCTGGAAGATGGATCGCATGTTTGTCCTCTCGGCTTGTCTCGGCTTGGGAGATCTGTCTATGTTCCAGAACATGAAGCTGAAAGAACTCCATGGAGATGAGTGAGTCACCGTTGCGTTCCCCCTCCGGCGAGATCCGTCGGAGGGGTTCTTTCTATCTTATTAAATGCCTGCATTCTGCAAAAATGGCTATTCCGGGCCATTTTTGCAGAATACAGGCATGAAACACATTATATTAGGAAGGGAAAATTTTTACCGAGGAAAACT
>JAZOXB010000210.1:0-2128 GCA_045659585.1 Faecousia sp.
CAATGCAGAGATTCTTGCAATTCGATTCAAAACAGAGGGCCTTGTGGCCCAGAACGGGAAAACACCGGAGCTGAATCTGGTTTCCGTAGTGGAACACAACCACATCACCGCAAACGATTATACCAATTCTGTTCCCTTTACCATCAAGGATGGGGAGTACCAGACGGTATATATGCCCCTGAGTGCCGCATACCGCACCTTGGACTATGTGAAGTCTCTGGCTCTGCGCTTCGTTTATACCAAGGCCTCTCAGGAAGGCTCTTATGCCAAGATCACCGTGGATTATATCTATATGGGGCCGGAATCCGGATTGCCTCAGCCCGGATATACCGTTACCTTCTTGGCTGAAGACGGAGCCCTTCTCCAAGAGCAGACCGTTCCCGAGGGAGAAGCCGCGGTATATACCGGTGTAACCCCTGTCAAGACCTATGATGCAGAGTATCACTACAGCTTTGCCCACTGGGATGGGGACCTGAACAGCATCACGCAAAATCTGACCGTAAAGCCTGTCTTTACCCCTGCTGCCCATAGCTACTCCTACACACAACTGGATGATGCGCAGCATATGGCAGCCTGCTCCTGCGGCTACAGCAAGACAGAGACGCACAGCTTCTCAGATGGGCTCTGCCTCTGCGGAGAAGAAAATGCTCAAGAGCCCATACTTGACAGCAGTCTGAAGATCAATCATACACTGAATCTGGCAAGCGATATTTCTGTGAATTTTGCGATTTCTACCACAGACCTTGCAGAATACGACAGCTATTACCTGGAGTGTACCCTGTATAATGGCACCGTTGTAGAAATGGAACCTGTTCTGAACGGGAGTTACTATTACTTCACCTTAACAGGCCTTACTGCTGTCAATATGAATGACGAGATCCGTGGAACCCTCCATATGACCAAGGACGGTCAAGACTATATTTCACAAGAGGATCGGTACTCCATTGCCCAATATGCCTATTCCCAGTTAAACAAAACCAACAGCGGCGAGCGTCTGAAGACCCTGTGTGCAGATCTCCTCCGCTATGGTTCTGCTGCCCAGATCTTCAAGGGCTACCGTACAGACAGCCTTGCAGATGCCGCTATGACAGCGGAGCACAAGACCTTCCTGAGTGATCTAAGCAATCTTACCTTCGGCAACAATAATACCGTCCTCAATGATCTGGACAACGCTGCCGTCACATGGACAGGCAAGGCTTTGGATCTGGCCTCTAAGGTCACTGTGAAATTTGTCTTTGACCCTGCAAACTACAAGGGGAATGTAGAAGATCTGACCCTTCGGGTTTCCTTCCCGGGAATTAAGGGCGAAACCAAAGAATTCATCCTCACGGGAGCAGAACTTTACAATTCTAAAAACGGCCTGTATGCTTTCTCCTTTGACGGTCTCTTAGCCGCAGAGCTTCGCACTGTAGTTTCCGCACAGATCTACGAAGGAAATACCCCTGTTTCCTGCACTCTGCACTACAGTGCCGATACCTACGGCAACAACAAAACCGGCACCTTAGGCACCCTGTGTAAGGCCCTTTTTGCTTACTCCGACAGTGCCTTGGCATATTTTAAATAAATATGTAGCAGGAATGACATAAGCCAATGACCATTATCTATGGATTGACTTTTGCATCTGAAAATGGCAAAATTGTCCTTAATAATTTAAAAAGGAGAGAATTCTATGGGTAGAATAATTCAAAAAATCGCCCTGTTTCTTGCGCTTTTACTACTGCTCAGCGTGGTGGCCGTGGCGGCAGAGACCCGTGCCTTCAGCGTAGACAATAAGTCCGGCATTCTCCTGGACTTCTTCAACAGCAGTGACGAATGCTCCTGGAGCTGGAAGACCGGCAACTGGAGCAACTGGACGGGCACCGCCACCACCGGCAGCGGTATCATGACCGCTAAGCTGGACCCTACTGTGGAAAAAATCTCCATGGCCAACGGCAATTTGAACCATGTACTCAGCGAAACGGATATCGTTGAGATCCGTTTTAAGACCGATTCCGTGACCTCCGGCTCTCTTTCCACTGCTGACCGCTTCACTGTGTACTGCTACACCAGCGTCAACGGCACTACCGTCAGCAAGAGCGTACGGTTCCACGATACAGGCATCCAATACGCTCCTGTGGGACAGTATCAG
>JAZOXB010000211.1:0-3623 GCA_045659585.1 Faecousia sp.
AAGAAATTTTGATCCTGACCGCCACCTCTGGTGACACCGGCAAAGCTGCACTGGCCGGTTTTGCGGATGTGCCCGGTATCAAGATCTGTGTCTTCTACCCCGACGGCGGTGTTTCCAAGGTACAGCGCGCACAGATGGTCACGCAGGAAGGTGAAAACGTAACCGTTTGCGCCGTCCGCGGTAATTTTGACGACACCCAAACCGGTGTCAAGGATATCTTCTCCGCCGGTGTTCCCGCAGGCTGTGGCACCGTCCTGTCCTCTGCCAACTCCATTAACATCGGTCGTCTGGCTCCTCAGGTGGTCTATTACTTCAAGGCTTACTCCGACCTGCTGACCGCCGGCAAGATCCAAAAGGGTGCCAAGGTGGATTTCGTGGTTCCCACCGGTAATTTCGGCGATATTTTAGCAGGCTATTACGCCAAGAAGATGGGACTCCCCGTAGGCACCTTGGTCTGTGCCTCCAACAAGAACGACGTTCTCACAGACTTCCTGACCAACGGTACTTATGACCGCCGTCGTCCCTTCCACAAAACCATTTCTCCCTCTATGGATATTCTGGTTTCCAGTAATCTGGAACGTCTCCTGTACCTGCTGTGCGAGGATTGCGAAGAAGTCGCCTCCTACATGGCACAGCTAAAGACCGAGGGTTACTATACCGTTTCTCCCAAGATCATGGAATGCCTGAGGGCAGAATTTGCCTGTGGCTCCTGTAGCGATGAGGAAACCAAGGAAACCATCGGCAGGGTCTGGACGGAGCAGGGCTATCTCATGGATACCCACACTGCTGTTGCATGGAAGGTCGCAGAGGAAACCAAGGGTGAAAATCCCGTCGTTGTCCTTTCCACCGCCTCCCCCTACAAGTTCCCTGCCGCCGTGCTCTCCGCTCTGGGCGAGGAACCCGGTGAGGATGAATTCGCCGTTATGGATCGTCTGAATGCACTGACCGGTGTCCCCATTCCCACCGGGCTCCGGGGTCTTAAAGAAAAGGCTGTCCGCCACAACACAGTCATCGACAAAACAGAAATGGCTGATTTCGTTATGAAGAAGGTGAGCTCATGGAACGAGTAAGCGTTCGCGTCCCTGCCACCAGTGCCAACATGGGGCCCGGCTTCGACTCCTTCGGTTGCGCCCTGTCCCTGTATAATGTCTATACCTTCGAGATCATCGAAAAGGGTCTGGAGATCTCCGGCTGTCCCGAAGAATATTGCAACAGCGACAACCTGTCCATCGTTGCTTACCGTGACACTATGACCGCTATGGGACTGCCTATGGATCCCCTGCGGCTGTCCATCCATTCCGACATTCCCGTTTGTCGCGGTTTGGGTTCTTCCTCCGCTATGCTGGCGGCAGGTGCCATGGCGGCAAACACCCTCCATGGTAACCCTCTGTCTAAGGAAGAGCTTTTGAACATCTGCACCCGAGTAGAAGGCCACCCGGACAATCTGGCTCCCGCCATTTTCGGCGGCATGACCGCCAGCCTTATGCGGAACGGTGTGCCGGTCATGGCTCGTTTCCCCCTGTCGGAAAAACTGCGTTTTACCGCCCTGGTGCCGGACTTCCATCTGAGCACCGAGCTGGCTCGTTCCATTCTGCCCAAGGAGATCCCCTTTGCCGATGCGGTATTTAATATTTCCCATGCGGCACTGCTCCTCCGTGCTCTGGAGACCGCAGATATCGACATGATCTCTTTCGCCCTCAATGACCGTCTCCACCAGCCCTACCGTAAGGGTCTGATCCGGGACTATGACACCGCCCAACAGATCGCAAAGACCTGCGGTGCCGCTTCCTTCTGCATCTCCGGAGCCGGCCCCACCTGTCTGTGCATTTCCGACAATGAAGAAGTCGGTCACCGTCTGGAACGGGAACTTCCTAAAGTGCTTCCCAATTGGCAGGTTCTGTCCCTGACCTTGGATCTGGAAGGTGCAAAGGTCATTTGATCGTTTTTTAAAACATCTCCTCCGCTGTGGGGGAGATGTTTTCTTTATGATCCGCTCTTGCATAGAAGAGGGATCTGTTGTATAATTAAATGGTTCTTATACTTATTTCTAATAAAACGGATTAACCGTTTTATTATGCCGCCGGTAAGCGGCATGGTGGCAAAGCCGCCAAGAAATGCCGTGTAATACTGTTCTTGCCGCCATAGGCGGTGCAGGATATTCATCCTGCAAAAAAATGGTTTTCAAACCATTTTGTCAAGAAACAGCATTATAAGTCTTTTGAGAGGAGGGAGCCTATGTCCCGTGACAGATGGAGCATCCTCTGCCTATGCAGTCAATTTAAGTGGGAAGAAGGTCTTCGTCCTCTGACCACAGCGGAATTTCGAGATCTGTCCACCCTGTTGAAGCACCGGGGAAAGTCCATAGGAGACCTGTTCCAAACCTCTTTCCAAGAGCTGTGCTCCATGGGCGTGCCACAGGAACGAGTGCTTCGGATCCTCGCCCTGCTGGATCGGCTCCCTGTGATAGAAACGATCATAGGCTCCTACCGCAGCATGGGGATCCATGTGCTGACCGTAGAAGATCCCGCCTACTTCCCCACTCTGAAATCCACTCTGGGTGGCAACAGCCCCCCGGTACTTTGCTGTGCGGGAACCCTCCCTCCGACAGAAAAGCCCGTTGTAGGCATAGTAGGTGCCAGAGCCATCTCACCTACAGATGCGGAATTCACCCGTCGAGTCGCAGGCAAGATCGTAGCACAAGGCTACGGCGTAGTTTCCGGCGGTGCCGACGGCACCGACTCCATAGGGGAAGAAGAAGCCCTCCGACAAGGAGGCTGTGTGGTGGAATTCCCTGCTGTTCCACTGCTCCGAAGAATGAAAAAGGAAGGCCTCTCCGAGGCCCTCCGAGAAGGTCGGCTGTTGATAGCAACCCCTGTAGCTCCCAACAGCGGTTTCAGCGTCGGTCTTGCAACCTTCCGAAACCGTATGATCTACGCCCACTCCCAAGCCACCGTGGTCATTCGTGCCACCGCTTGTAAGGGTGGCACCTGGTCAGGCGCTACAGACGCTCTGAAACGGAGCCTTTGCCCCGTGCTCTGCCGAGATCAACCCTACGAAGGTAACCAAAACCTGCTCCAAAACGGAGCCATACCCATAGAGGAAAATTGGGACGGTTCCCTCCCCTATAACGGTAAAAAGCCCCTTCCCCCGGAAGTCGGAGAAAAAGAGCTT
The DNA here is from genome assembly GCA_045659585.1 of Faecousia sp. Taxonomy (GTDB): domain Bacteria; phylum Bacillota; class Clostridia; order Oscillospirales; family Oscillospiraceae; genus JAZOXB01. The sequence continues at coordinate 3,172 of JAZOXB010000211.1, forward strand.
CCGGATCAATGCTCTCTGTTCTGATACCTTCCATAATCGGGTAGGAGGCTCCCCATTCGTTGCGTAGCCGACCTCCCACACCACCGTAGGTTCCGTGCGGTAATAGAAATGTGTGCCCACCGGGTGCACAATCCAAAAAACCCTTGGGTTCCCGATTTCATCGAGACCCCAAGGGCTTTTTGTTTGGTTATACAGGAATCATTTTATGCTGAGTTTCTTTAGAAAGGTAGACTTTTTTAATGGCTACTTTCTATAGCCCGAAAGAGCGTAGAAAAACTCGCACAAGACGGCTTATGTGCCCGGCAGGGCACATAAGGTCCAATTAAAAGTATCTACTTTTAATTGGATAGTAGTATTAGAACCTCAACTGTTAAAATAATCCTTCGCACTGTCGGCGTAGGCAAACAGGGTCTTACACAGGGTGCCTAAGGTGCCGGTTTTGTTGTTGCCGT
>JAZOXB010000212.1:0-14793 GCA_045659585.1 Faecousia sp.
CGGCACATTTGTGGCAATCTCCGCTACAGGCACTTTCCCGTACAACGGAGATCACTGCGATCTCGCCGCTAAGGGCCTCAACGGTCCCCCGTTGTCTCATTTTTGTCCGAGTCCTCTGTAGACTCCGTTACAGAAACAGTATAATTGCCTAAAATGCCACCCTCAACGCCCTCAGCCAGAATGACGTTCAGCTTGACCGTCATGGCGTTGGAGTCAAAGTCGTTTTCCATATCCGCAGAAATGCGGATCTTCTCTGCATTCAGGCTGTGGATCACATCGGTTCTTCCTCGAACAGTGATGGGGATCCGCTCAGGGACAAATACCAGCTTCCCATTGTCATTTTCGCGGATGATCCCCGCTGTGGGAACGTAGATGGTTCTGGTGGTCAGACCCTCCAGCTCCATAGAGATCCGAACAGTGTTATTCTCATCACGATTGGAAACACCCTCCGGAAGTTCCGGGCTAACGGACATGGTGATCTTTTCCTTAATATCTGCCAGCTTAACCGTCTTAATGACCAGAGTGGAGGGCATATCCTTGAGAACATCCTCATCCCCCACAACGCCGATCACAGAGGGTTCCAGAGTATAGCTAACATCATCAAGCTCGGCACCGCCACCGGGAATGATCTCCAGCTCCAGCTTGATCTGCTTGAAGCAATATACGGGAACCATCACCCGAACCACGGGATCATGAAGTTCCACATAGGAGCTCAGTTCCATGACCTCGCCGTCCTCTCCGATCAGTTCGCACTCCGCCTCCAGATCCAGAGAAGATTTCGTATCATTCAGATCAACGCTCAGTCTTGCAAAGGCGATCTTGCCGATCTCCTCCGCAGGTCCGCTGACCGACACGGTTTCTAAATTGGTAATCGCAGGGTCTCGGATAAAGCCCTCTGCCACCGCTCCCCGATATTCGATCTGAATGGGGATCTGAGGTCTGTTTTGGTACTCGCTGACCTTGACCTTGATTTTGTTGGTGCTGGAGCTGACCAGCTTAATATCTCCGCTGGCTACGGTGGAGGGAGGATCCAGTACCCAACTCAGCTCATAGGTGCCGGGCCCTGTGATCTTGCCCACATCGGCAACAACACCCAAGGTCGTATTATTCAGTTCTTTCAAATCGGAACGTCTGCCGGCGATCTCCACATCCACATATTGGATCTCACCGCCGGTCAGCATCAGTTGATTCATTTGTAGCTCATTGATCCCGGTGATCCGAACCGGCACCCCACGGATACCGGTCTTATCATCGGGGTTAACCACCGTAACGGCGTAAACCCACAATAAGATCGCCGCAAGAAGAGCCAACATAAAGGATACAAGCTTTGGCTTATGCATCTGTATCATCCTCTTCCTTCGGGTTATTACGGAAAATGTTCAGGGGAATTCTGGGCTTGGACTCTTCGCCCGGTGCAAGCTCGTTAAAGAGGAGCTTACGGAGGGTTTCAGGAGCAAGGTAACGTTTGAGCATACCGTCCACAGCAACAGAAATGGTTCCCGTCTCTTCGGATACAACAACGATCACCGCATCGGAAACCTCACTGGTACCGATGGCCGCACGATGGCGCGTTCCCAGATCGGGGCTGATATCAGGATTCTGGGTCAGGGGCAGAACACATCCTGCCGCAGAGATCCGTTCCTCTCGGATCAAGACAGCACCATCGTGAAGGGCCGCTTTGCTAAAGAACAGATTTCGTAAAAGCTGGCTGGAGACCTTTGCATCCACGATGGTACCGTTCTTCTGGTAATCCGTGAGGATATCCGTCCGCTCGAATACGATAATGGCACCGGTCTTTTCGGCAGACAGAACTCGGCAAGCCTCCACGGTCTGCTCGATAACATTGACGATCTCCCGATTCTCGTCCCGATTCACAAGAAGGATCTCCTTCAGGGACTTTCCGCCCAGCTTTTCCAGCATACGGCGAAGTTCCGGTTGGAACATGATCAGAAGTGCCAAAGGGCCGATCTCCAGAACGGTCTCCAGCAGATAATTCATGAGGTACATATTCAGCATTCCGGTGATCACATAGAGAACAATGATCATCACCACGCTCTTGGCGATACGAGCCGCCGCTGTGGTTCGGATCATATTAAACCCTGCGTAAAGAAGCACTGCGACCAGAAGAATGTCCACGAAATCCATGGCTTTCATTGTAGGGATCATAGCTCCGATATCTCGGATAAATTCTAATATAGCGTCCATAGGCAATACTCCGCTGATTCTATTATTAGATAATTATATCCGATTTCCGTCACAATAGCAAGTGCTAAACACAGCTTTTTTTAGGATTAAAATATTTTTTTACAGATCCTTATAAATTGCATCATTTCCTGCTCCCTGTTTCGCTCCGAAACACTGATCCGAATCGTCCCCGAAGGTGCCGTTCCGCCACTTTCATGTGCCAGTGGAGCACAGTGCAGACCGGCTCTGACGGCAACTCCGTTCCGTGCCAGTTCCTGTGCAATATCCTCAGGATCCCGTCCCTTAACCGTAAAGGAGAGAACGCCACTCTGATCCTTTCCCCTGTACAAACGAACCCCGGGAACCTCTCCCAAGGCATTTGCAACCATATCTATCAGTTTCCTCTCTCTGTTCAGGATCCGCTCCGTTCCCAGCCGTCTCACATAACGGATCCCTTCCAGCAGTCCTGCGATGCCGCAAACATTATGTGTCCCTGCCTCCAGCCGATCCGGCAGATCCTCGGGCATATCCCGTTCCATTGAACGGCTCCCCGTTCCTCCGTAAAGCAAAGGCTCTCCCGGAGATCCACACAGCAGGATACCGGTTCCCTGAGGCCCGTAGAGAGCCTTATGCCCCGGGAAAGCAATAAAGGCCGCCCTAAGCTTTTTCAGAGACAGAGGCAAGATCCCCGCCCCTTGAGAAGCGTCTATGATCAGAGGCACATTTCTCTCACGGCAAAGCTCTGCGATCCGATCTATGGGCAGGATATAGCCAAACACATTGGAACAGCAGGTGCAAACCACCAGCTCCGCACCTCCATCCAGAGCCTGTGCGAACTCCTCCACTGCCGCGTCCTGCCGAAACAGTTCCCTGCCACAAACCGTGATCCTTGCTTCCAAGGCATGAAGGGGTCGGAGCACACCGTTGTGCTCATAACCGGAAATAGCTACCTGCATACCGGGCTTACACAAACTTTGGATGGCGATATTTAAGCCGTGGGTGGCATTCATGGTAAAAACCACCTGTTCCGCCTCGGCATCAAAGAGGGCCGCCCCTTCCCTGCGACATTGATGAACCACCTCTGCCGCCCGCATGGCAAGGGAGTGTCCTCCCCTGCCTACACTGCTGCATTCCTTCATGGCTCTGAGCATAGCCCTTGAAACCTCCGGTGGCTTTAGGAAGGAGGTGGCACTGTGATCCAGATAGATCATAGGCTCAGCTCCTTCCATTCTCCGTCGCGGTATCTGTAGAGCTTTTCATACTCTCCCTTGGACAGCACTGCCGAAAGGCTACGGAACCGTTCCTCGGGAATGGGAATGCAATATCCACAGCCCTGTTTCCGCAGGTGCTCCGGCGTCCGTATGGGTTTTACGGACATTCCACGAGCTTTCAGTTTTCCCGCACCGGTCATGGCGGCTGTCATAGATTGAAAGGTGTAATAATAGGTCGTCATATTCCTCCCCTCCCGACACATCCTATGCAAAAGCTCAAATTTTGTCACAATCTTCTAACTTAATACAATCTTAATAATTTATGCATTGATATCTTAATATTTACAGAGTATTATATAAGTGTAGTTGTTGAGTTTTTCTTTTTTCCTCTTTTCTTTTTCATTCTCCCCCTCTTTTTCTAACCTCCCCGCAGGCAAGTAACCCTTGCCTGCGGACTTTCCTTTTCTATGATATAGACAAAAACGATCCGAGATCAAACTTGATCTCGGATCGTTTATTTGTTAAGTAGGAAATATTTTTAAGAAGGATCAGCGAACAGTCTCTACACCGCCGTCCACTACGCGGAATACTCGATCGCATTTTTCGATAGTTGTCAGACGGTGGGCAACGATGATCATGGTCTTATTACTGCCCAGTGTATTAATAGCATCCATGACCGCATTCTCTGTGTCGTTATCCAGAGAGCTGGTAGCCTCATCGAAGAACAGGATCTCAGGATCCCGATACAGGGCTCTGGCAATACCGATCCGCTGGCGCTGACCACCGGAAACACGAACACCCCGTTCACCGATCACTGTGTCCGCACCATCCTTCAGCCCACGGACAAAATCTGCAAGCTGGGCATTTTCCAGTGCTCTCCACATAGCCTCGTCATCGATCTCCTCATCGGGAACACCCAGTGCAACATTCTTGCGGATGGTGTCATCGGTCATATAAATGGTCTGAGGGATATAGCCGATATGCTCTCGCCACAGAGGATAGTCCTCATGAATATCCATGGAGCCGTAGCAGATCCGGCCTTGATCCGGCTTCAGAAGTCCCAGAACCAGATCCACCAGAGTGGTCTTGCCCGCTCCGGTCACACCGACGATACCTACAGAGGTACCCTTTTCGATTCGGATATTGATGTTTTCCAAAACAGGCTTTTCCGTTTCGGGATAAGTAAAGCTAATATTTTCGATTCGGATATTTCCGTCCTGTTCCTTGGCCTTGGGATTTCTCCGCCGTTCCTTAATGTCCTTCAGCCGTTCGGTTTCCAACCGATCGGATTCCGTCAGATCCTCATAAATAGCACGGAGAGAGGGCATATTATAGGTAATGCCGTTGATATGGGTGTTGATGGCATTGGCTCTGGGAAGCAAACGAACCGCCGCAACCGCAAAGGCCGAAAGAGAAGGAACTACTTCCGCAAGGTTTTCTCCCACATGGATCTTATAGGCGATCACGCCTAAGATACTACCCATACAGACCGTCTCGATGAGTCTGCCGGGGATCGCCGCCAATATATGATATTTCCGACGGCGTTCGACGAATTCCGTTCCCGCTTCCTTATAGACTCCGGCAAAGTAGGCTTCTCTGCCCATGGTCTTGACTTCTTTAATGCCACCCATAGCCTGTTGAATAGCCTTGATCATTTTAGCTCCGTACTCACGGTTGTGTTCACCGGCCTGACGGATCATCTTCCGTACCACAAGGAAATAAAGCGCGGAGCAAAATGCCAAACCGCACATAATAGCCAGCGTCATCTTTGTATCCACCGCAAAGAGGAATACGACCAGGATCAAAATGATCAGAACATCGGAAACCAGAGAAAACAAATTGGATATCACGCTAAAAGCACCGGATACGTCGGAATTGACATTCCGCACGATCTGTGCCGTATTTCGCTGAAGATGGAAGGTATAGGGCTTATGCATATAGCAATCGATCATACGGGAGCCCATACGGATCTGATTGGTGCTGATAAAGCGAATTCGAATATTGGTCAGCAGAAGTACATAGAGATTCTTCACCACATACAATCCAATCATGGAAAGGGTCAGGATCAGCAGGATCTCCTGAGGCTCTCCTGCACCGCAAATGCGATTGATCAAAATGTACCAAGAAGCATTCTGCATTTGGTCACCGCTGGTGATAATGGATACAAAGGGCAGTATGAGGGAAATGCTGAAAAAATCCATCAGGGTTTCAATGAATTGCAGGAAGAAGATTCCAGCCATTTTCCACCGCTGTTTACCGGTAAAAACATACCCAAGCTGTCGAAACAGTTCCATAGTATCGATTTCCTCCGTAAAAGAAACATTCGTTTTTCAATACTCTACAAGAATATCACAGAAAAATCAAAAAGTAAAGGTCTTCGCTATTGTAAATTTCCGATTTATGCATTATAATATATAGCGTATCACAGTGATTTGGGAGAATCCTTCTTTCTCCCCTTTTAAAAACCGTGAAGGGAGCCTTCTCTCACCTATGGTAGTTTTATATATCCTTCTCGGCTTTTTTGCTCTCATAGGTTTGATCCTTGCTTTGCCTATAGGGATCCGACTTCACTACACTCGTGAGGACGGTTTCCAATTCAAGCTGACCTTTGCGTGGATCCCATTGGTAGACTCCTCCAAGGAAAAACCGGAAAAGCCCGAAAAAGCCCCCAAAGACCAAACCGAAAAACCGAAAAAAGAAAAAAAGAAGAAAAAGGAGAGCAAGTCCTCTCTCACCCCTCTGCTGAATTTCCTGGGTCTGGGAGATATCGCAAGCATTGCCAATGCAAAGAAGGCTCTGGATGAAAAGGGTCTCTTACAAATGCTTTCGGATCTTTCCGTAGCCGTGGGCAAGATCTTTGCCCGAATCGGACAGCTCATCGGTCGAGGTGTATTTCGGCAATTTACCCTACGCGTGGTAGTGGGTGATCCCGACGCCGCCGATGCCGCCATGAACTTCGGGCGGATCTGTGGCATCATCTACCCTACCGTGACCCTATTGGACTCTGCCATGACCTTCCGTCAGAGAACCGTAGATCTTCGGTGCGATTTTGAGGAAGAAGAAACCGCTATCGTCTTTGACGGACAACTGAACTACCGTCCCTGGCACTTTGTGCTGTTCTTAGGGGGACTGATCATGAATTACCTGAAAAGGAGCGTAAAATAATATGAGCAAGCTTCTGAACATCTTTGAATTCACCGCTACCCAGATCCGAGCCATTGCCACTGAGCAATCCGTAGCCGATGCTCCCATCGTTATCGGTGATGTGACTCTCATCCCTGTTTCCAAGCTTTCCTGTGGCTTTAGTTGCGGTGGCTCCGACCTCGCTCAAAAGAAAAAGGCAGACGGTCTCATGGGCGGTGCCGGTGCAAAGGTCACCAAAACCCCTCTGTCCTTCTTGGCTGTACAAAACGGCAAGGTCACTATGCTCAGTGTCTCCGCAGAAGAAGTGGAAAAGAAGGGCGTTATGGGTGCCGTAAAACCCATCCTCAACACCCTGAAGGAAAAGTCTGCCGCCAAGAAGGCCGCTAAGGAAGAAGCGAAGGCCGCAGCCGATGCAACCGTTGCAGAAGCCATTGCGGAGATCCCCGACAAAAAGTGATCTCCCTGCCCCGCCATCCATTCATAAATCAGGGGCTGTTGCACCAAGCAACAGCCCCTTTTCTGTTTAAATATGAAATGATAAAACTTACAGTCCCAGACCCTTCTGGAGATTGACGACGAAGTCCTGAACGTTGGTAACAATGCCTCTTGCAGACAGGCTGCCACGGTCGGCCAGCTTGTTGACGCAGAATTCGGAAATATCTACGCAATAGAAATATACCTGACGAATGGTGCCATCCGCCATAACACGATAAGAAGGTGTCATATTGCCGGTCGCAATGGTATGGAGCATGGTTGCCATACAGATAACGGTTGTGGCATCACGAACCTGATCACGCATTGCATTCTGTGCCTGATATACATCACCGAACACAGGAGGCAGGGGGCCATCATCACGGATGGAACCGCCCAGAACATAAGGAACACCGCACTTTTCGCAGGAATAGATAATGCCGTTGTCGATCTTCTCGTTCTCGATGAACTTGGAGACACTGCCGTGATAACGAACACGGTTGATCAGATCCAAGTGGTTATAGTGTCCGTTGGGCATAGACTCCTGGGTGTAGATATCCTGACCCAGAGCGGTACGGAGATAAGCACCCTCCAAGTCATGGGTAGCCAGAGCATTGCCTGCCAGAACAGCATGGGCATAGCCGTTTTCGATCAGCTTGGACATAGCCTTACGTGCATCTGCGTCAAAGGCGAAAGCAGGTCCCAACACCCATACGATCTTACCATGATCCCGTTCATGCTTCAGCAGTTCATAGATCTCGTCGTAGTCTCTGGAGAAAGCGGTCTCACGGGAACGGCTCTGACGGAATGCAAACACGTCTCCCTGGGCCTTCTTCTCGTTAAAGCCATTGGCATGGACATAGATGCCGTCTTCGCAGCTCTCGGTTCTGCCGATAACCACCAGTTCTCCCTGCTTCAGATTACGGAACTCCAGAACATGGATCTTTCCATCCTTATAAACAGGAACGCAGTCCATACGGCTTTCTTCTGCCAGAAGCCACTGTCCGTCTATCTTAAAATATTCGGGGAAAATGCTCAGTGCATGATACTGCTCCGGTGCAACACCATCAAAGGGTGCGGGAACCAGTACCGCATCAGGAGCGTTGGTAAATTGTGCCTGCGTAAAATCCGGTGCAGTGTAGGGCTTCAGTTGAAACATAGGAGTTACCCCTTTCTTTTATAACAACATTTGATGCTGCAAAAAACAGCCACTGCTTTAGAGTATAACCGATTTTCTTCTTATTTGCAAGAGGATGCGTTCATGATTTTTTAGATTCTTTACAGAAAGGAGAGATTTCTCTTCTTATGAATGCTCTTACCATAGGAATATTTGCCCAGGTAGACGCGGGAAAAACCACACTTTCCGAAGGAATCCTATACAAAACCGGAAATTTAAAGAAATTGGGTCGCGTAGACCATGGAGATGCATTTTTAGATACCCACAGCATTGAACGAGCTCGAGGGATCACCGTTTTTTCCAAGGAAGCCATCTTTTCCACCGGTGATCGGAGTTTTACCCTGCTGGATACTCCGGGGCATGTAGACTTCTCTCCGGAGGCGGAACGAGTCATGCAGGTGCTGGATTACGGCATCCTACTGATTTCAGGTACCGACGGGGTACAGGCACATACCGAGACCCTGTGGAAGCTGTTACGGCGGTACCACATTCCCACCATTTTGTTTTTTAATAAAATGGATCTCCCCGGCAGTGATAAAGATCGCCTTTTAGAGGATGTAAAAAAGCACCTCAGCGACCGCTGTGCAGAGCCCCATGACTACGAAGCTCTGGCCATGTGTGACGAAGCCCTGCTGGAAGTCTATTTGCAGGAAGGTACCATTCCTCGGGACTCCATTGCACGACTCATTGCATCGGAAGGCTTTTTCCCCTGCTACTTCGGTTCAGCCCTGAAACTTGAAGGGATCGACACCCTTCTGGATGCCCTGAATACCCTGACCCTGCCTCGTGTTTACCCCGACACCTTCTCCGCAAGAGTCTACAAGATCTCCCGGGATCCCTTAGGCAACCGTTTGACCCATCTCAAGGTCACCGGTGGCAGTCTCAAAGTCCGTATGCCCATTGCCTATAAGGACGCGGAAGAAAAAGTCACACAGCTTCGCCTTTATTCCGGAGAGACCTATCGCACCGCAGATACGGTTCTCCCCGGTCAGGTTTGTGCCGTCTTAGGTCTGGGGCAGACCCTACCGGGAGACGGATTGGGTGCCGAGGAACAGAGTGCTCCTCCTCTACTGACTCCTGTTATGACATACGGTCTTGTCCTTCCCGACGGTACCGATGAGCGGATCGCCTTACAGAAGCTGAAACAGTTGGAGGAAGAAGAGCCTCTCCTCCGTGTAGTTTGGGACGACAGGCTCCGTCGGATCCGTATGCAACTTATGGGACAGGTGCAATTAGAGGTTCTGCAGACCCTGATCCAAGAACGGTTTGATATGGATATCTCCTTTGATAAAGGCAGTGTTTCTTATCGAGAAACCATCGCCGCTCCTGTAGAAGGAGTAGGCCACTTTGAACCCCTGCGGCACTATGCCGAGGTACACCTGATCTTAGAGCCTCTTCCTCGGGGAAGCGGTCTGGTCTTTGATACCATCTGTCCCGAAGATTCTCTGGATCGAAACTGGCAGAGATTGATCCTGACCCATCTGTTGGAAAAGACACACATAGGTGTTCTGACCGGTTCCCCCATTACAGATCTAAAGCTGACCCTTGCCGCAGGGCGTGCCCACCTAAAGCACACCGAAGGGGGCGATTTCCGCCAAGCCACCTACCGTGCCGTCCGTCAGGGTCTGATGCAGGCAGAGAGCATCCTATTAGAGCCCATCTATCGGTTCCGACTCACTGTACCCGCTGCCCAAATCGGCAGAGCCATTAACGACATCCGCGCCATGGGTGGCGAATTCACCTCTCCCGAAGAGGATGGCGAAAACATGATCCTTACCGGTACTGCCCCTGTATCGGAAATGCAGGACTATATGTCTCAGGTCATTTCCTATACTCGTGGAAAGGGCAAGCTGATCTGCACCCAAGACGGCTACGCTCCCTGTCATAATGCCGAGGCTGTCATTGCCGAAGGGGACTACGATCCGGAAGCGGATACCTTAAACACTCCCGATTCCGTTTTCTGCTCCCACGGAGCAGGTATCAATATCAAGTGGCGGGATGTTCCCGCTCATATGCATCTGGAATCCGTCTTAAAGCCTAAGAAGGATCCCGCCCCCCTTCTGCGAACAGGTCATCTGGATCTGGACGAAAAGGAACTGCAAGCCATTATGGATCGGGAATTCGGTCCCGATAAGCGAACACTGTACCGCCCTCCCGTTCCCGTACAAGCCAAGGAGATCACACTCCCCCCACCTAAGAAAGACTATCTCATCGTAGACGGGTATAATATGGTCTTTGCTTGGGAAGGTCTGCGAGAGCAGGCAAAAACAGACATTGACGGAGCCAGAGAGCGGCTTTTAGATATTCTGGCCAACTACCGTGGCTATCGGGGTTGCGAAATGGTGGTGGTCTTTGACAGCTACCGCGTAAAAGGCGGCACAGGCTCTAAAACCAAACATAACGATCTGCGTATTGTTTATACAAAAGAAGGCATCAGCGCCGACCTTTATATCGAAACTTTACTGGAAGAAATCGGCAGAAACTACCGCATTCGAGTAGCCACCTCCGATTCCATGATCCAGCTTTCCGCCCTCCGTACCGGTGTGCTCCGTGTGTCTGCACAGGAACTGTTCCGAGAAGTTGAAGGCGTGAACGAGTCCATTGCCCGTATGATCCGCGACCTGAAAGAAGAAAGCAAACGGGCTTCCATTCACGAAAACCCATTGAGAAAATTGGAGGAAAATCCATGAAAACCATTACCTTAGGATCCACAAATATTACTACCGTTCAGAACGCCTTCGGTGCTCTTCCTATGCAGAGAATTTCCAAGGAAGCCGCTATTGCCTTGGTTCGTGCCGCTTACGATGGTGGTATGCGGTTCTTTGATACGGCCAGAGCCTATTCCGACAGCGAGGAAAAATTGGGACTGGCCTTTGGTGAGGATTGGAAGGATATCATCCTTGCCACCAAGACCCAGGCTAAAACTCCGGTCGATTTTTGGCAGCACTTGGAAACCTCTCTCCGTCTTTTAAAGCGAGACTCTATTGATATTTACCAGTTCCACTGTGTGGGGCAGTGCTACCGTCCCGGAGACGGCACCGGCATGTACGAATGTATGGTAGAAGCCAAGGCTCAGGGAAAGATCCGCCACATCGGCATCACCACCCATAAGATCGGTGTAGCGGAAGAAGCCATCGAATCCGGCCTCTACGAAACCCTCCAGTATCCCATTAGCTACCTGTCCACAGACCGTGAGCTTGCTCTCATCGAAAAGTGCAAGAAAGCCAACATGGGACTCATTGCTATGAAGGCCCTTGCAGGTGGTCTCATTACCAATGCCCCTGCCGCCTTCGCATTCATGGAACAGTTCGACAACGTGCTTCCCATCTGGGGTATTCAGAAGGAAACTGAACTGGCAGATTGGCTGTCCTTCTTTACAAAGGCCCCCGCCATGACCGATGACATCCGAGCCTATATTGCCAAGGAGCGTGCCGAGCTAACAGGAGAATTTTGTCGTGGTTGCGGCTACTGTATGCCCTGCCCCGCCGGAATCGAGATCAACAATGCCGCCCGTATGTCTCTCATGCTCCGCAGAGCCCCTTCTCAGGATTGGCTCACAGAACAATGGCAAGAAAAGATGGCAAAGATCGACACCTGCCTGTCCTGCGGTCAGTGTAGCAGTCGTTGTCCCTATGAATTGGATACACCGGAACTGTTAAAGCGGAACTTAGCCGACTATCGTCGTGTTCTTGCCGGAGAAGTCAAGGTTTGAAAGGAGTATCTTTTTTATGAAATTGCGCTCCATCATTGCTCTGCTCCTGCTTCTGTCTCTGACCCTATCCCTGTTCCCTGTAAGCGTTTATGCCGCTGAGACCAGAACTCCTACCCTTTCTACTGACTCTGCCTTCTTCGGAAAGTTAAATCTGAACACCACAGGCTTCAGCGGTATAAAAACCGCTGTCTCCGCCGGAAATTATACGGAAGCAAAGAAACTCCTCTTAGAGTACTATAAGAGCAAGTTCGCTTCCTACAATCCCGGCTACGCTACTGCCGCCATCGGTTCGGTCTCCGTGGCCGCTATGGAGGATACCTTTACCTTTTCCGAAGCTTTACAGAGCTCCGTAAATGTTGCCTATGATGCAACCAATTACACAGAATATGCCTTCGCTTTAACCAAGGACACCTCTGCCGCCTATGTTTTGTCTGTATTGGACAAAACGGATAATCAGGTACGGATCTGCTCCTCTGAACATGGTACGGCAAGTGTCCGTCCCAAGCTTCTATGCTACGATTCTTCTAAGAAGCTCATCGGCACTCTCTCTGCTTCCGCCGACGGCTATGTAGATTACGGCAAGCCCGATACAAGCTATGGCACAAGCACCTACTTATACGCCAAAGACCACTATACCAAGAACTCTGACGGCTCCTATATCCCCTACGGCACCAAGAGCCGCCGCACCTACATTAAATTCGATACCGCCCAAATTCCCTCCGGCACAAAATACACCCAGTTGGTGATCCACGCCCGTGTGGAAGGCAGCGGCACAGAAACCTCCATCCCCCTGTACCAGTTCGTTTCCTATTGGAAGACTTGGACAGAGGACAATTTGACTTGGAACTATCTGGTAAAGAATGACGGCATCGGCCACTATTCTTGGAAGGGCATTCCCGGAGGCTTTGATTGGAAGGAGCCGGAAGGCGTTTCTAACCAATGGTATGCCTATAACTCTCGCTTCCTCCAAATGACCTCCCTTATTCAGCAGGGCATCTCCGGAAACAAACCTGCCTATATTACCAAAGCAAAAGACCTTCTCATTGATTTTATCAACGATGTTGCCGTAACTGCAAATTGGGAATATGCCGGTGGTATCCAATCCGGTAACCGTCTCATGGAATTCCCCTATATCTATAAACACTTGTTGGCAAAAAACGCCCTGACCCCGGAGGAAAATATAAAGATCTTGGCATGGCTCTATGACGAGATGGTTTATATGGATGGTGGCGGTGGGCTGTTCAACAATGCCGATCCTTCCGCTCATGGTGATCTGGTTTATACCAATCAGGGCTTCTGGCTTTTGGTAGGCTTCTACTGTGGTTTTGCCTATTGGCCGGAATTTACTTCCGCCACCCAGTGGAAAAACCGCTATGTATCCCGTGAGGACACCGTTCTCAATTCCCTGATCCATAAGGATGGCTCCTTTAACGAGGTTACCTTCGGCTATCCCTATAATGTTCTGGACTGGTATCAGCATCTGCGTAGCTGTATGGTAGAACTAAGCGACCCTACAAAGAGTATTGACAAAATGGATCGAAAGTTCATCCTTCTGTGTGCCTATCTCATGTACTGCGCCCAGTCGGATCACAGCTCCCCCAACTGGGGACAGGGTGGCGCAAAGGATATTACCATCGCAGCCAAAACCTTGTTGGATACAGTAGGGTCTGCCTATGATACCAACCTCCTTGTGCAGAATCTCCGTTTCTTCTTAGATCCTACCACCGGTGCAAAGCCCTCCACCTCTGCCCAATTCGACGGCATTAAGGTGATCACAGACCGTACCGGCTGGACAAAAGAAGACTCCATGATCTTTATGAATGCCAAGTGTGCCGGCAACCACTCCCACCGTGATGCGCTGGCTCTCCTGTTCTACTACGACGGACGGGAACTGCTGACAGACACAGGCATGACCTCCTACAGCAACAAGCACACCCACTACGATTGGCAGAATTCCATTTCCCGTTCCCATAACACCATTGAGATCGACGGCATTTCTCAGGTTCTGTATCAGAATCTCTCCGATGTGGAAAATCGCGGAGATATCCAACTGGTCTCCAACGATGCCATGGCAACGGTAACCGCATGGACCACTGCCAACACCAACGACACCCACACCAAGAGTCTCTCCATGGACGGTGTGGTGAATAATAAGGTCTACCACAAAACCGACTTCACCCACTACCGCAATGTCAGCTATCTAAAGGCTCTTGGGGATATTCTGGTGGTAACGGACAAGGTGGTGCCCGGTGACAGCAACAGCCATTCCTACACCCAGAACTGGCATTCCGAGCCTTATTCCAATGCAACCGTTGCCTCTGACAGCTATGATACGGGCAAGACCGCTTTCTCCTCCGGTGCAAACCTTACCATTGCACAGGACAGCGGTAACAGCATCACTCCCACCATTCGGGCAGGCTACGACTCCACCGCCCAGAGCACCACAACCACTTATTTTGAATATAAGCAGAGTGCTTCCGGCACCGTAACCTATCAGACCGTTCTCTACCCCACCTCTCAGGGGCAGACCGTAACTCTGAAGCCCAACAAGCTGACTATGAGCGGTACTACCGATGCCACCGCCAGAGCTTTTAAGGCAAGTGTTACAGACTCCGTCCAAGGAAATCTGAAAACCCTGTATTATTACAACTCTTTTGAAACCACCCCCGCTACTCGCGGCTTTGACAGCTACACTACAAATGCAGGCACTGCCGCTCTGAGTCTGAACAGTCAGGCAGAGAGAACCTTCGCTTCCCTTTCTAACGGTTCTTTCCACCGTGCGACAAGTTCTTCCCTTCCCATTGTGCAAACCTCTCATGTGGTAACAGATCTCAGTGCCTATATGGAAGGTGCAAATCTGTACATCGAAAGTTCCGACCCCCAAATCCTCACCG
>JAZOXB010000213.1:0-3459 GCA_045659585.1 Faecousia sp.
AGAGGTTTCGCCGTCTTCCTCATAGCTGTGACCGCAGACAGAGCAGGTATAGGTGATCTTGCCGTCAGCTGTGCAAGTGGGAGGAGTGACGGTTTCGACATAGCTGTGTCCCGTAGCAGGGATCACTTCTTGTGCGGTGAGCACCTCATTACAGACAGAACAATAGGAGCCTTCCGTCAGACCTTCTGTGGTACAGGTAGGAGCTTTGGCAGAAGTTGCAACCGCACTGTGGCCGGTGGCGGGGATCACTTCCTGTGCAACTACCACTTGATTACAAGTACTGCAATGCTTTCCGTCGGTGAGACCATCGGCAGTACAGGTTGCGGGAGTGCCTTGGTCTACTGCTTCGGTATGACCTGTGGGGGCAATGGTTGTTCCTGTGGAGATCACATGGTTACAGACGGTACAGTAACGATCTCCGGTGTAGCCGGACTCTGTACAGGTTGCGCTCTTTTCGTTCTTTACGGCTACGGTGTGAGCCGTGGTGGTAAAAGAGGCGTAGGCATTGGAAGTTGCCTTGATATTACTGAGATTCAAGGCGGTAGTACCGTTTTTCTCTGTGACCCACCCTGCAAAGGTATAATGGTTGGAAGAGGTGGCGGCCTTGGTGGGGGCTACCCCTTTATAAGTGGCGGTGGTACCGCTAACCGGGGATGTTCCGTAGATGTACATACCGTCTTCACTGCGGAAGGTAACGTAGTAAGAGAATTTCTTGGCAGTTACACCGGGGCTGGCGGGGATGATGTTTAGATTGGAGTAGTCGGCGGTTTGGACTTGGAAGGTGATCTTGGACTTATCCGTAGGCAATTTCTGAGAAGTTTGGTTTGCGGTATCACTGAAATTCACATCCATTTTTTGTCCGCCGTAGCTGTTGCCGGCAATGATGATATTGGCATTGGTATTTCCACGGATGTTATTGATGTTTACGGAACCGGCGGAACTGTTCTCAATGCGGTTTCCTGTAAAAACCAGATTGCCGTAGCCGGGGGTGGTGGAGCCACTACTAACCTCTGAGGATAGCCAGAAGGGGCGCAAATAGCTGCCGTTGTAGCCGTCAAAATAGTTGGCCGTAATGGTCATATCTTTTAAATTCCGAAGGGTGATACCGCGGTTTGTATAATTCACGGTTTTTCCGCTGGAATTTACATAAGTGGGGATCGAGGTGAGATGGAAGTAGTTATCCTCGATACTGCCGGTTTTCTGTACAGCAGAAATACCGTGAACTACACTTCCGTTATTGGGAGCTCCATCGGTATAGCAGTTAAACAGATTGTTGGAGATCCGCAGATCCAAGGTCTTGTTCGCATCGCCTCCGATCAGATAGATCTGGGCAGTAGGCGTATGACCGGTAAAATGGAAGCCGTTGACCATAAGGCTGCTTGCACTTTGAGATCCTACGTTATAGGTGATATTACCGGTTAAGTAGGTTTCGTAGGTTCTGCCGGAGGTGTTGACTTCCAGCTTGCCGTTTTTAACCACAAGGGCTTTCAGATTGGTACGGTTCTGACCGTAAAGCTTCAGGCTCTTACCGGTAATGGTGATATTTTCGGAATAGGTACCGGGAGCAACCAGAACATCGAAGCCGTTTCCGGCTGCGTTGACGGCCTCCTGAATGGTGGAAAATCCATTGACGCCAACGGTAACCAACCGACCGTACCATTTATCACAGTACAATGTGGTAGACCCGGGGGCCTTGTTGGTCATGGATTTATCTACGAACACTGCGTTTGCATAGGTGTTAATGTTACAGGAACGCAAATAGAGGGTTTGTACCATACCGCCCCATTTGATATACAGGGTATTATTGGGACGGTAGGTTTGTGCGTTGCCGCTTTTCATGGTGAGGGAGGTTCCGGCGCTTGCAGTTCCGGCGGCATCGGTATAGACACCGCCACCGGACAATTTGACAGTAATGGGAAGATCGGTGGTGCGTCTTTCGAAATTGTCGATATAATAAGCACCGTTGGAATAGAACGCATCTAAGGTTCCCTCATTTGCAGAAGCTGTCAGAGAGGGCATATTGTATTTGAAGTGAACCAAAATGGCATCGTGGTCAGAAAGCTTGGTGGAATAGGTGCGAACCAGGATCTTTTCCATCTTGGTGGGAGTGTAGAAATCGTCGTGGTACACCACATGGTCAAAGCAGGTCTGCAAGCTGTTGTCGGAAGTAGCCAGAGCGGTACGGGTGCCGTTAGCGTCCACAGAATACTTTTCCGGGGCAGATACCAAACCGTCTGCGTAATTGGCATTGGTCATGAATTTGGCAATGTTAACACCGTCACATTTGGAATTGCTTTTTTGTACATAGGAGCTGTTAAAGTCACCGATGACGAAGAAATGCTGATTTTTGGCAAGAGAGTTGATCTTCTTGGCAAATTCTGTACACTGGGTAGCTCTGGTGGCCTGATTTTGAGCCAGTGTCTGGTTGCCGTCATACTGCCAGTGGGTGTTGAAAACGAAGAATTCCGTGTTGGTATTCTTGTCCTTCAGTTTGACCCAATGGAAAGCGCGTCTGTTATTTGCCGGATCGCTGTAGCCCTGACCACCGCTGCTGATTAAGGTAAATCGGCTCTTGTTGTAGAAGATGATCAGCCCTCGGTATACGTCCAGCGCAAGTCCGGTATCATCTTTGAGACTTCTGTAAGCATAGGTTCCCTTCAGGTCGGTGTTCAGAGCGGAGCACCAGTTGAGGCTTCCGCTGTCGCCGCCCTGACCCGCTTCCTGAATGCCGATGATGTCGGGCTTGTAGGCTTTGATCATGGCGGCGATCTGCTTTTCACGGGTGGCGGGTGCGGCGTAAGTGAAATTGCCGTTGCTGTCCTTGTTGTTATTATTCAGGACATTGAAGCTCATGACAGAGATCCCCTTCCCCGCAGGTGCGGCACAGGTGGCACTTGTTGCCGCCGAAACCGGGAACGCCGGGATCATAGAAAGTAAGAATAAGAACAGGATACATCCTGTAATGATGCGAAATTGTTTTTTCATAAAGAAGCCTCTTTTCTATGTGGTTCAAACACAAAAAGTATCAAGACAAAGAAATGCTGTCATTCATTGATGCGCCAATTCCCGTTTATGGAGCTGTTGCCAAGTCCGTACACGCTCTTGGCTCTCCCTCTGGGAGAGCTGTCAGCGTAGCTGACTGAGAGGGCAGTATGCAGTAGAAATCAGAATCGACTATCAGAGAAAGTACCGGATACTTCTCTGCCTACTACAAAATCTGTACGAAATTGAAAATCCCTACTGCCCTCTCCGCCCCATTCGGGGCACCTCTCCCATTGGAGAGGCAAGGGCTGATTCTGATTTGGTAAACAGCTCGATAAACTGCGATTTCGAGCAATGCCGGAGGACGGTATGTCCTCCGGCATTGGGGATCAATTGAAATATGCCTTTGCGGTATCGGAATAGGCGAAGAGAGCCTTACACAGGACGAGGAGCTGTCCTGTTTTGTTATTGGCATAG
>JAZOXB010000214.1:0-10846 GCA_045659585.1 Faecousia sp.
CCAAAGGCTCCCTTGTGTAAAGGGTTAGCGTAGCGGTGTCGCGGTAGTGAATGACAGTCCGGTGGACTGTCAGAGCCGCGACCGGAATCCCCGCAGGGATTTCCGCCGAAGGCGGTGAGGGATTGACGCAGTAGGGATTGATTTGAGCACAATTGTGGGCGAATTCGTAGGTGTTTTATGAAAAATGGTTCGTTTTGCATTGATTATATTTTAGTTATAGTGCCTACCGCACAATCCCTCCGTCACGGCTACGCCGTGCCACCTCCCTTTACACAAGGGAGGCTTTAGTGCCTGCCGCGTCGCTAAACTGCTCTATAAACTGTGATTTGATCTTTCATAAGGAATAACAAAGCCGATCTTCATGCTTTTTAGGGCATGGAGACCGGTTTTGTGTATATATGGAGAAGTTTCATGAAAACGGAATCGGTATATTAGTGCAGCTTCTTGACATAAATACCGTTTTCTTTTGTGAAGTTCATCTTTTTTAGATAAGCGGTATGTTCTTTTGTCATGCTCTGAGAAGACAGCAGAGTGTGGACGCCCTTTTCCGGCAGCTTGTCATGGAGGAACCGGGCAACGGAGCAGTCGCGGTAGGTGGGGGTGGAGTAGTCCAAGGCAATATCTACGGTACCATCTTCGGTACTCTTGCCCAGCAGGACTCCTGCGGGATTGCCGTTACAGCAGACCAGATATGCCACGTCTGCCTGTACAGCCTTGCGGTCAAGTTCGGGGAAATGAAGCTTTAGGTCATCCTTCCAACGCTTCAAAAAATAGCGCAGGAAGCTGTCGTCTAAGGAGCTTACGATCAGGTCGAAATGCTTTTCGGGCTTGAACAGTTTTGCAAGGCTGTAGATATTGATGATAAATAGGGCAATATTCATTGCGGCAATGGGATAGGTGCCGCAGTACAGGGCATAAATCAGGCTGATGATATTACTGACAGAGTTAATGACTCTCAGCTTCACTACGGAAGCCATGAGCATGGAAACAATGGTTAAGGCAGTGCCTACATAGCCTACGATTTCAAGAAGCACCTTGGTGTCCATAGTGGCTCCCTCCGTTTCTCTTTGAACTGCCCGTATTATAGCCAATGCACCCGAGAAAAACAAGGACATTTGTCCGATTGCAGCGAATTTTTTCGGAAAAAGAACGGAAAATCTCCTGCAGGAGGGGAATTCCTGCAGGAGACGGGAGGGCATCAGCCCCAATAGATCAGCAGATAGACTTCCTTGCTGGTGGTATCCCAAACCACCTTTACAAAGCATTCGATGGGACCGGTGAAGATGCCGTTCATGCTATTCATGACATACATTTCTTTGACCGTGTCGGGGGCATTACTCATAAGATGTTCTATCTTATCTACACCCAACAGTTCACAGGCGGCTTTCAACTCCGGAATGGCCTCAATATCCGCCTCTGTCATGGTGGGTGTTAACTCCCGAAGAATGCGGACGATCACATGATCGTCCGTGCCTTCGGCATGGATCTTATCATCTGCATATTCGGGATAGGCGTTTTCGGCACTGTAGATCAGGTCGTAATTTTCTCCGCCGTAGAGGGTTTTCAGATATTTCTGAAGCACTTGTTCGGATCTTTGGAACAGGTTGTTCTCTTCTGCGAATGCTAAGTATTCCTCGTTGAGCGTTCCGGTGGAGATGGGAATGAGCCAAGTGTTGGAACTGGAACCGGCGATCTGATAGATTTTTCCCATAGCCCATACATTACCGTCCCGATCCAAATAGGGTTTGCTGTTTTCGATGTTGGCGTTTGTTCCGCATTGGTAAACCACGCTGGAAACCATTTTGTCATCCGGGAACTGCTCTGTGATCTCGGGGAAGAGATCGAAGAAATAGGAGCGGAAGGCAACCTTCGCCTGCTCTTTGTATTCTCCGACAGTCATGGGAACCTTGGCTTGTGCAAGAACTTCCTCCATAGAGGGGATGCGGTCTGTGGAAGCCTTCAGGAAGAAGTTTTCTGCAAGACAAACACATCCGAAATGTTCGGATTCATCTCCTTGAATGGCAAAGCTTAGGATGTCGCCGTTTACTGCCCAAGAATAGGTTACATGATTCCTCTGAGGCACCAAATAACGCAGAAGGATGGTGGCATTGGTGTTCAAGACCCGATTGCCGGGAGCGAGAATGAACGGAATGGTGTTTTCTGCCCCTAACTCGTCTGTATAGGTGTACAGCTTTACCACCTCTGCCTCTTGGGAAGCAAAGTTTCCGGCGGGGTAGAAGCCGGAGAGCAGGTCATCAACATGAACCTCGACGGGGGAACTGCTGTCCATGTGCTCGTAGAGATATGTTGCCTGTACTTTACCGTCCTTGCGGAACCATGCAATGCTGTCCTCGCCGATGCGGTCAAGGTTCCGACGGAATCGCAGGAGATCTTCTTGGGTGAAAGAAAGGTCGCCGGTATTGCGATATCGAACCATAAGCTCAGACGCAAAGGTCTGTGCTACATGATACCGTAATTCGGAGTAGAAGGACATGCTGTAAGGTTCTTCTCCTGTGGCAAGGTCTACATTATAATAGAAGCATTCCTCTATACCACCTTGAGAATATGTTACCCGAATCTCCAAGGTCAAGATGTAGTGGTCATCCAAGAATTCTTCTTCAAGGGTGTTGATATACCAATCATAGGAAAGGCTGCTATACTGAGAACGGTCTCCTTGGGCGATTTTGCCGAAGCGTTCTTGGATCTGCTTGTTGATATCTTCTCCGTGGGGGGTGTCCAACAGCAGCTTGGGAATGGCATAGCCATCTGCTTCGTAATCGGTGACAACGGTGGTATTGCCGTAGGGGAGGAAGGCGTAGGGATTTTCCGTAGGAACTTCCGTCTCCTCGGGCTTCTCGGTGGAATCGAGGACGGTTTCTTCCGTAGGAGCTGTGGTTTCTGTGGTTTCCGCAGGTTCCTCTTCGGGGGCTTGGGTAGCATCCTTGCCACCGGTGAATGTACATCCTACAGCCAGAGCCAAGACCAACAGAAGGCTGATTGCCACCCAAAGGAGCTTCTTGGGCTTCTGGGTGATACGGTTGAACCGTCTGCGCATCTGGTTCATGCCGCCACCCATGGTAGTGGCAGAGCAGAGAAGGGAATCGGGGTGACCGGCTTTTTTAACGGTTTCTACCAAGGTATAACCGTAGGGAATTCGTTCGCTATCGCCTAAGGTGTTGATGGTGCTGTGGTCACAGGCCATTTCGCAATCCTCTTTGGAAAGATAAGCGGCGACCCATACAAGGGGATTGAACCAGTGAATACAGAGACACAGTCCACGGATGAAGGACCAGATATGATCCTTGTGGCGGTAGTGGGTATATTCGTGGGTCAAAATATGGGCTCTGGAAGTGGGAGCATCTCCGGGGGAAAGAAGGATCCGAGGGCGAAGCAGTCCCACCATGCAAGGGGAGAGAATGTTGCTGCTTTCATAAACAGGCAGGGGGATTTGGGGGACTTCGATCCGTACAGCATCTTCCATGGCGGTTTTTTGGAAGCGAATATTCACAGCCGTGAACCATGCTGCCATAGTGACGAAGCCAATAAACCAAACCAGATTCAGAATTTGGTTGGCAGAGAGAGTGACGCGGCTTTTCTGTGTTTGCTCCACAGATCCGGAGGGGGTTCCTGCCATGGTGTCGGATACCTGTGTCTCATTGGGGTGAGGGGCAACAGGCACGACCTCTTGGATAGGGCTTTCTTCCGAAGGAAGGGGGAGCTCCTCCATGACCTGTTCCGTGATCGGAAGTTCCTGCATCGCCTCGGTAGGTGTGGGAGAAGTGATGGGACTTTGGATCGGGAGATCATGGGTGTCGGAAGTGGGGATCTGCACTTCTTCCTGTACAAGGGTCTTCTGCGGGAAGAGATTTTCCAGACTGAGGGAACTGGAACCGATCTGGAAAGGGAGCAACAGCCGAATGGCCACCAACAGCCACAGACCGTACTGCAGGGTGGGGGAAATCTTTTTCCATGCCAGCTTCCGCAGACCGATGACCAGAAGGATCAGAATGCAGGAAGAAATCAGAATCGTATACATAGGATCAGCTCCTTTCGTAGTCGTGAGAAGGGGAATTATTTCAGCTCGTCTTCCGCCTTTTGTAAAATGGCGTACAGTTCGTCGATGTCCGACTTGGACAGGGTGTTCCGCTGTGCCATGGCATTGACTAAGAGACCGATACTTCCGTTATAGGCTCGTCTCAGGAGAGAGGTGGTCTCCTCTGCCACTACATCCTCACGGGTAACGGTTGCCATAAAGGTTTTGGTCTTGCCGTCGCTTTCGAATTGGATCAGACCCTTTTCCGTCATACGGCGGATCATGGTGCTGACGGTGCTTTTTGCCCAGCCTTCGCTTTTGCCTAAGCTTCGTACCAGCTCCATCAGGGTTTTGGGGCTCTGCCAGAGCTCCTCCATAATGGCCCATTCACCGGGTGTTACACTGATTGCCATACATCATACCTCCTGTAAAATTGTAGTTGGTTTACTCTTGTAACCCTAATATACCACACAGGGTTACAATTGTCAACCCCTAAATCGAAAAAAATGGGATCTGCCATGGGTGACACGGCAGATCCAAAGGGTTTTGGTTAAAAACGGAAGTAAATAAAGGGATTATAAGTAGAACTGAGGAGATTTGCAATACACAGGATCAGGAGGATCACGCAGATCACCTCACGGAGCAGGGTTGCTCCAAAGGTCTGCTTCTCCATCAGCTTCTTACCCACAGGGAAGGAGAAGAGGATGCCCAAAGGGAGCATCAGCATACAAGGAACCAATCGGGAGTTGGAAGCCAGTACATCCACAGGGGAGGCAGAGGAGAGGGTGAACAGTGCCTTTATCACAGAAAGGATCTCCGGAATACTTTCGTTGCGGAAAATGATCCAGCCGATCACCACCAGCAACAGGGTATAGATCCGTGTCAGGAATTTGGGGAGCTTTTTCAGGATCCCTGCCAGAAGATTCTTCTCAATGAGCAACAGGATGGCATAGTACAGACCCCACAGGAGGAAGCTCCATTGAGCCCCGTGCCAGAAGCCGGTCAATGCCCATGTAATGAGGATGTTACAGCAATGCTTCAGGGGGGAGACCCGATTGCCGCCTAAGGGGATGTAGATATAATCCCGGAACCAGGTGGACAGGGAAATATGCCACCGCCGCCAGAAATCCGTTACAGAGGTAGCGGCATAGGGGTAGTTGAAGTTTTCGTTAAAATGGAAGCCGAAGATCCGTCCCAGACCGATGGCCATATCACTGTAGCCGGAGAAGACGAAATAGATCTGCAGGGTATAGGCAATAACGGCAACCCAGCTGAACAGCGTGCCTACGGTGTCAGGCCCCAGCTTGTACAGCTCATCACAGAGGAGGGCGAAATTGTTGGCAAGAAGGACTTTTTTGGCAAGACCGAAAATGAAGCGTTCCAAACCTGCAATAAAATCTCCCCAATTTTCCTGTCTGTGTTTCAGCTCCGATTCCACGGTTTCATACCGAACAATGGGGCCTGCAATGAGCTGAGGGAAGAAGCAGACATAGAGCAGGAGACGGAAATAATTCTTCTGCAAAGCCACCTTTCCACGATTCAGATCGATGACATAGGACAGGATCTGGAAGGTGTAGAAGCTGATGCCGATGGGCAGAAGAATGGTAGGTAGTGCCAAGTCCTTGGAGAAAATGGCGGAAAAGGACTCCGCAAATAAGTTCAGGTACTTAAAATACAGGAGAAAGCCTGTGATCAGGGCAACGGTCAAACCGGTGGTGAGCCTTGCGGCGGAGAACCGTTCCTTCTGTCGGAAGCTTGCAATGAGGAGACCCCCTATATATGCACAGGCTACTGACAGGAGCATGATCAGAATATACTTAGGCTCACCCCATGCGTAAAAGAACAGAGAGGCAACCAGAAGAACGATATTCCGATATGTGCGGTTGTTCCACAGATAGTACAGAAGGACGACCACAGGGAGGAATACATATAAGAAGGAAAGACTGCTGAATACCATATTCTTACCCTCCTACATTAAATTCGTCCATAACGAAAAAGTCGATGTTGCCCATGAACAGAACCCGATCAATCTCGTGGGTACGGATATAGGTATCGAAATCAAAGGGCTGACCCATATAATGGTCATAATACCGCAGATCGATGCTACAGGTTTTGTTGAAATGGGTGGCAAGGAGCTTTAGAACAGCGTTGTCGTAGGACTCCCCGATCACAAGGAGATTTTCTTTTTCCTCATTGCCGGTGCTGAAAAGGATCTCTCCCATATCGGAGCCGTAGTATTGACCGTAGGTTGCGGTGGCACCGAAGCTTTGATTCTGGCGACCGTAATCCGATACGACCTCTCCGTTCACGGAGATCTCCATGGCAGGGAAGGAGAATTCATAGGCATACATAGGCTCGGAGAAAGCAGAGGAATGATTGGCAAGGGAAAGCTTGGAGCCTTCCAAATGGGAGGCTACTTGGAATTCTTCTCCCTTTTTCACGGGATCGGATAGCCCCAGTTCTTGGCAGAGCTGTAAATAAGCCTTGTAGGAGCCTACATGGTTCCAGTGATGATCCGTTTGATAGAAGTATTGGGAAAATTCCGAAAATTCGGTAATGGGATAGCAAGACAGGCTGTACAGCTCCGAATCACTGTGATCGGCAATATAGTTGTAGTTGCCACAGCCGGTGCCGGTTTCAAAGTTCATATCCGTGTCCTTTTCGATATAAAACACATGGAAATCCAGTTCCGGATGTTCGGAGGCTACGGAAGCGATGGATGCCAGCTTTCGATCGAAGGCGGCCTGAGAATCCTCTGTCAGAGGGCGAGGCTCATAGAGCAAATAGTCGGACTGAAAAACAAGAGCCTTGTTGTATCGGAAATAGCGATTGGGATAGGCGTCATAGAGCCTGTCCAGTGCATAGAAGGAAAGGGTGGATTCCAGAGTATTGTACCTGTGCTTCAAAGCTTCGGCACCGGGAACCTGATCGGACAGAGCGGCTTCCAGATCGTCCTGAAATTGAGAGGACAGGAAGCCGGAAAGGGTCAGGGCGGGGGGCTGATTTGCCTTCCGATTTTCGTAGGTGTTAATGTCCTTGGGAAACAGCATTGCCTTTCCCAGAGAGCACAGGAGAAAAAGGGCGATCCCTGCAAGGAATCCGATTTGCAGGAGCTTTGTAACCTTAGAACCGGTCATGGGGCTTTCCTCAACCGTTGGTTCTCAGGGAATGGACCCCCAGAAGGGTGGTATACACACCGGTACTGAGGAGCAGGAAAGCGAGGAATGCCAGAGTGATCTCAAAGCCACCGGAAAAGCTGAGGATCGTCAGTGCGATGCTTCCCATCAGTAGCAGAACTCCGAGGAAGAGTCGGAGCAGCTTTTTAAGAAAGTTCCAATCCATATCAATGTACCTCATAGTAGAATGTAGAGAAAGACAAAACGAGATCTCTTAAACAAGAGATCTCGTTTCGGCTTTCTTAGCACGAAAGAATTAGTCGATAATATCAACAGTTACGCGCTGGCCGTTCCGCTGTGCGACAGATTTCACGACAGTACGGATCTCCTTTGCAATGCGTCCCTGTCTGCCGATGACCTTACCCATATCTTCGGGAGCCACATGCAGTTCAAGAACAGTATTGTCTCCGTCCTCTCTCTCTGTAACCGTCACTGCTTCGGGATCGTCGACCAACTGCTTTGCGACGTAGAGCAAGAGTTCTTTCATGGTATGCTCCATTTCGGATTAAAGAACGTTAGCCTTCTTCAGCAGAGCCTTAACGGTATCGGTGGGCTGTGCGCCGTTCTTGATCCACTGCTGAGCCTTCTCTGCATCAACGGTGATGGTAGCGGGCTGGGTCAGGGGGTTGTAGGTGCCGATCTCTTCGATGCAACGGCCATCACGGGGGCTGCGGGAATCAGCAACAACGATGCGGTAGTAGGGAGCCTTCTTAGCGCCCATTCTTCTCAGTCTGATCTTAACCATGGGTAAATCCTCCAAAATAAAATAATTTTTAGAATAATATATCTTTAGGGCAATTGCCTAATGATTACGGAATATGGGGCATGTCTTACATGCCGGGGAAGCCCTTCATGCCACCCATTTTCGCAAGAAGCTTGTTTTTCTTACCGCCCTTGCCGTTGAGCTGCTTGATGAGCTGTTGCATCTGGTCGAATTGCTTGAGCAGACGGTTGATGTCCTCGACCTTTTGACCACAGCCCATAGCGATACGACGCTTACGGGAGGAGTTGAGGACACTGGGGTTCTCTCTTTCGTAGGGGGTCATGGACAGGATGATGGCCTCTACACGACCTAAGGCGGACTCATCGACCTGCATGTTCTTCATGGAACCCATGCCGGGCATCATGGACATGATCTCTTGCATGGAGCCCATTTTCTTGATCTGCAGGAGCTGATCGTAGAAGTCTGCCAGAGTGAACTTGTTGGCACGGAGACGCTGTTCCAGCTCTGCGGCCTTTTTCTGATCCAGAGCCTGCTCTGCCTTTTCGATGAGGGACAGAACGTCGCCCATGCCCAGAATACGGGAAGCCATACGCTCGGGGTGGAAGGCTTCGATCATGTCCAGCTTTTCGCCGGTGCCGATGAACTTAATGGGCTTGCCGGTAACAGCCTTGATGGAAAGCGCGGCACCGCCACGGGCATCGCCGTCCAGCTTGGTCAGCATAACACCGGTAATATCCAGCCATTCGTTAAAGGTCTGTGCCGCATTGACTGCGTCCTGACCGGTCATGGCATCGACTACCAAGAGGATCTCGGAGGGCTCAACTTCGGCCTTGATGGACTTCAGCTCTGTCATAAGAGCCTCGTCTACATGGAGACGGCCTGCAGTATCCAAGAACACCATATCGTTGCCATGCTGTTGGGCATGACGGATGGCGGCCTTTGCGATCTTAACGGGATTTTCTTGTCCCATTTGGAACACGGGGATCCCCAGCTGCCCACCGACGACCTCCAACTGCTTAATAGCGGCGGGACGGTAGATGTCACAGGCAACCAGAAGGGGACGCTTGCCCTGCTTCTTGAACATGCCTGCCAGCTTGGCACCGTTTGTGGTCTTACCTGCACCCTGGAGACCTACCAGCATAACTACGGTAGGGGACTTGGGGGAGATGGTAATACGCTGATTCTCACTACCCATGAGGGAGATCAGCTCTTCGTTAACGATCTTAACGATCATTTGGGCGGGTGTCAGGCTCTCCATAACATCCTGACCGACACAGCGCTCGGAAACGGACTTGACGAAGTCCTTAACGACCTTGTAGCTGACGTCGGCTTCCAGAAGGGCTAAGCGGATCTCGCGCATGGCCTCCTTGATGTCGGATTCAGACATACGCCCCTTCCCGCGGAGTTTTTTGAAAGCGGCATTTAATTTAGCGGTTAAACCTTCAAAAGCCATTTTTTACTCCTTTACGGAAGAAACAGCGGACAGAATTTGTTGGGCTTTCTGCCGCACCTGAATGTCATCGTGTCGCAAAAGCTCGTGAGCCGCCATAGAGATCTCGTCCATGGTGTTCCGAAGGGCTTGCATCCGTTCCACACAGCCGGTGGTCTGTTCCATCTGTTGCAGAATGGCTTCTGCACGGTTGATGGCATCGTGGACACCCTGTCGGGAAATGCCCTCTTGCTCTGCGATCTCCCCAAGGGAGAAATCCTGATTGTAGTACAGATCGAAATAGCACTGTTGCTTTTCGGTCAAAAGGTTGCCGTAGAAATCGAAAAGCAATGACATTTTAAACGCATCCTGCTTCAATTCCAAACGCCCCTTTCTACAATGCTTGCCTATTGTACTACAGAAACCTCTGTTTGTCAAGAGAAAAAACTTGACACATACAAAAGTTTTTCATATTTCTTGTGAAAAATACATAGGATGGAGGGAGGTGATGAGAATGAAAGGGCTTTGGAAAATCTTAATACCTATTATAATAATAGTAGGGATCGCAAGTGCGGGGGTGCTGTGGTATACCGGGGAGCAGCCGGAAACGGTGGAGACCGCTTCCTGGGGTCTCAGCTTTCCCAAAGAAGGGGAGCCGTCCGTAGGAAATGTGAGCAATGACAAGCTCCGTCAATACGGAGGGGCTTATATAGGAAATGGGGAAGAGAAGAAGATCTACCTGACCTTTGATGCAGGCTATGAAAACGGTGTTACGGAAAAAATATTGGATGTATTGCAGAAGCATAAGGTTCCGGCGGCCTTCTTCTTGGTGGGGAACTATCTGGAACAGGAGCCGGAGCTGGTCAAGGAAATGGTTGCACAGGGGCATACCGTAGGGAACCATACCTATCATCATTACGATATGTCCAAGATCTCCGACGAAGCGTCCTTCCGTAAGGAGCTGGAAGATCTGGAAGCCCTGTACCGACAGGTCACAGGGGAGGAAATGAAAAAATTCTATCGTCCCCCACAGGGGTGCTATTCCGAGGAGAATTTGAAGATGGCGCAGGCCTTGGGATATCACACGGTGTTCTGGAGCCTTGCCTATGTGGATTGGATCAACGATAAACAACCCACCGCACAGGAAGCCTTTTCCAAGCTGATCCCCCGGATCCATAATGGGGCGGTGGTGTTGCTCCACAGCACCTCCGCCACCAATGGAGAGATCTTAGACGAGCTCCTGACTCGCTGGAAAGACCTGGGCTATACCTTCGGCACCTTGGATGAACTGTTTTCCGCAACCCCACAGTAAAATCACAGTTTGTCGAGCAGTTTGAAATTTCAATTTGTTGCAAAGTGACGCAAATAAAACGATCTGAACAAGGAAACGATAGTGGGACGCACCGCCGGGAGGGGGCCGGGGGAGGGCGGTTTTTCATCCGGCGAAAAAGGAAACGACACCACCGGGGTAACGAGCCGGTGAA
>JAZOXB010000215.1:0-2987 GCA_045659585.1 Faecousia sp.
GGATTGGGAATCCCGAATCCACAAGGTCACCGTTCCCCAATCCGTCCTGAACCGAGCCAAAACATATAAAATCTGCTTCCAATCCATGACGGAAAGAGCCGCCTATACCCCGGTTCACGGCTCCACGGTGTCCCGAACCTATCCCTTCACCCCGGCTCCTGCGGCACCTACCTATCTGTTTATGTCGGAGCAGCTTAATGAAAACGCCAACGCTTTGAAGGTTGCGAAATATAAGGCGTGGGACGTCTTCGTTTGCGGCGGCAAGTATATGAAAGCCGCCAATACCGAAAACAACCGCTACTATCTCCTGACCCTCTGTGGCGAAACCACTCAGGGTACAAAGCCCACCATTTTTACCAGAGGCAACCGTGAGCTCCGTGGCTTCGGTGCTCACAATGTTATTGATTCCATGGGTACCAGCTCTACAGGAGATGCTTTCTTCTATTTCACCCAGCCCAATATCTTCGGTATCGTTCTGGATACGGGAGAATTCGGTGCAGACAGCCTTGCACAGTTCGGTGGCACTGTTCGCTTCCAGAAGTACCGCGAAAAGCAGACCCAGTGGTTAAAGCAGATCTATGCCGAAGGCAAGTGGAAGGATTATCCCACTCGTGTGGTCATCTGCCATCTACCCTTTACGGCTTACACAGACGGCACCATGAAGGCGGTCTTTAAAGAATGGACCAACATTCTCAACCAAATGGGCGTAACCCTCATGGTTGCAGGCCATGTAAATAACTATAGCTTCTATCCCGTAGGGGATAGCCGTAATGTTTCCGGTCCCAATTTCCCCATGCTCACCATGTCCGACTTGGATAACGGCAGCTATGCCTATTCCGGTACATATGTTACCTTTAAGGGAAAGAGCTTCACTTCCCAGAACGTCACAAACACTCTGGCAGTTCGGGAGACCAAAACTGTGGCAAACCCCTTGTATTCCGAACAAACCGATCTCATTTCCAACTACGCACCGACTAAGGATCAGAACGTCCTGTATTTCGGCTTCGGCAACACCTTGGAGGATCAGCAGCGGTATACCGAAAACTCTGTTTACGGAGGAGCCAACTACGACGGTAACGGTACTGTCAGAACCACCAACTTCTATAAGGGTGGCGGTGTCAACTACGATGTTCCTCTTAGCGGTTCTTCCACCATGGATAATGCCGGTGGCTTCGTACGGACTAAGATGACCGGCCCCTACGCTACCCAAGCCAGCTACACAGGCTGTGTTACCCGTCGATTCGTCTTCGGCGAAACCAACGATACCATTGCCTCTGTGGGATCCCTAAAGTACGATCCTTCCAATGCAGAGGTATTCCAAGTACGCTTCAAGCTGGAAAATCTGAAGATCAGAACAGACATCGACTCTGTAGACCCCAATGCACGGAAGCGGATCGTTTCTCTCCAATATTTCCGCAACAGCAACACTTCCGCTACCAGAAACAGCAACACCTACGGGGGTAGCTACGTCAACGGCGATTATATGACCGTGACACTGGATCTGGATAACACCTTTAAGAGTTCTGATGTGATCACCAAGATCCTTGTAGAGTTCCACGGCTTCGTAAAGCAGAATGACAGCGCAGATTCCTATGTTACCTTGGACTATGTTTACATTGGACCCAAGGCTACCATGCCCTCAAGAGATGAAGGATTCCTCTTCTTGGACTTTACAGATTCTGCAGCCGCCCAGTACAGATATGCCGGAAATACCTACGGCAGCACCAACTTCGATCTGGCTAACAACTGGAGATACCACACGGGACGCAGCACTGCACCTTCTATCTCCGGCGGCACAATGTCCTATACTGTCCTGTCAATGGGTGCTCCTTGGTTCGAAACCCAAAAGGATGGTCTCATGAGCGGTTTGACCATGAATTACAACCCCGCTAAGGCTGAGGTCGTTCAGCTCCGCGTCAAATACAACAGCATTGGACCTCTGAATGGCTCTTCTGCAGGGAATCTGACCGTAATGTTCGGAGGACCTTCCGCTACCGAGCCTATAACATACAGCAAGGTCATGGCACTTTCCGCAACGGATATTGGGGAAAACGACACGTGGTTTACCTATGTGATTCCTCTAAACGGCTTGCTGTCTCAGGTCTCTAAGGTCACAGGTCTCCGACTTTCCTTTGACAATCTCAGCAGCATCGGCAATAACGGCACCATTTCTATCGACTATATCTATGTAGGACCGGAAGACCAAATGCCGATCCCCCACACCTATGAAGAAACCATTACAGCCCCCACCTGTACGGAAGACGGTTCCGTGATCTATACCTGCACCAATTGCGGTAAGGTCTATACAGAAGTCCTCCCCGCCACCGGACACAAAGAGGTCCCGACCCCTGCCCATGACCCCACCTGCACCGTTCCCGGTCTCACGGAAGGCACGCATTGCGAAAACTGCGGTGTTGTATTCGTTGCACAGGAAGAGATCCCTGCCGCCGGACATACTGTAGTTGCTGTTCCCGGTGTCTCTGCAGATTGTACCAACACCGGCTTGACAGAAGGTGCTTACTGCTCTGTCTGCGAGGTAGTTCTAACAGAGCAGGAAGAGATCCCTGCCACCGGCCACAGTGCGGTTGCAACTTCTTCCAAGGCTCCTACCTGTACCACAGAAGGTCTGACAGAAGGTTCCTATTGTTCTGTCTGTAATGAGGTGCTCACCGCACAAGAAGTGATCCCTGCTACGGGACACAGCTATGGCGAAACCGTCACTCCTCCCACCTGCACCGCTGACGGCAAGATCACCTATACCTGCTCTGTCT
Organism: Faecousia sp.; assembly: GCA_045659585.1. Classification (GTDB taxonomy): domain Bacteria; phylum Bacillota; class Clostridia; order Oscillospirales; family Oscillospiraceae; genus JAZOXB01. The sequence continues at coordinate 2,772 of JAZOXB010000215.1, forward strand.
GCGGTCACAGCTATGAGGAAGACGGCGAAACCTCTGCCGGTCATGCTTACACCTACACCAAGGTTGACGGACAGACCCATACCGTAGGGTGCGAAAACTGCAACCTGTCCGAAACCGCTTCCCACATTTATGAAAACGGCACCTGTGTCTGCGGTGAGGCAGAGATCAAGGAGCCGATTATCGACGAAGCCATCCTCATCGGTCATAGCCTGAATC
>JAZOXB010000216.1:0-8104 GCA_045659585.1 Faecousia sp.
GTTCATTTTCTCCCTTGGTTCCTACACAGGTAGCACCGAGGATCTGACCATGAAGGTTACCTACAAGGATATTAACGGCAAGGATAAGGAAAAGATCATCACCGACCTTGAGGTCTATAATGCAAGTCGTGGCTACTATGCCTTTACCTTGGATTCCTTGCTGGCCGCAGAGCTTCGCTCCGTGCTGACAGTACAGATCCTGTCCGGTGATACCGTGGTTTCCGGCACTCTGCAATATGCCGCCGACACCTACGGCAACGGTAAGACCGATGCTCTTGGCGATTTGTGTAAGGCTCTCTTCGCTTACTCCGACAGTGCAAAAGCCTATTTTATACCCTAATCCGATAGAGTGAGGTGTAAGCATGAAACGTAAAATTTTGATCTATGGGATATTGGTACTCCTGTGCATATCTTTGATGCTACCTTGGTCCGTGCTTTCCGCAGGGGCGGTCTATACCACCGGGAAAGCGCCATCTGCCACGGCGCAGGAGATCGACACCCTCTTCCGATCCAGGTCGGAGGGGGTGCACCCCAGGATCCTTGCAAATGAAGAAGATTTTCTGCGGATCCGTCGAAATTTGGAGACGGACGATTATCTGAAAACGGTTTATTCCAAGGTTTACATGTACTGCACGGATCAGCTGAACCAGCCTGTCAGTGAGTACGTACTTCCCGATGGGGTTCGTCTTCTGGATGTTTCCAGAACCGCAAGCCAGCGGATCACTTGGATGGCAATGATCTATCGCATTACGGGAGATCATAGATTTGCGGACAGAGCCATTGAAGAGATGCTCGCAGTCTGTGCTTTCTCCGACTGGCATCCCAAGCATTATTTGGATGTTGGGCAGATGGCATACGGCGTGGGTCTTGGCTATGACTGGCTGTATTATGAACTTACTGCGACACAGAGAAAGACTGTGGCAAAGGCACTTCATGATTATGCGGTTGCAACCTCCCCCGGGCAGTGGTACAAAACCTTGAACTCCAACTGGAACCCTTGGTGCCACGGTGGCGTCGCCATTGCCGCGGCGGCAATTTATGAGGACTATCCCGAAGCTTGCAGTGAATTTTTCGCAACTGCAGTGACGGACATTCAGAAGAGCTTGGAAGTCTTTGCTCCCATGGGATCCTATCCCGAAGGGCCGGGTTACTCTCAGATCGGCAGTGTGTTTTCCGCACTGTTTTTTGAGACCATGACCACGGTTCTGGGCACGGATTTCGGACTTTCCGATATGGAAGGCTTCCGTGAGTCGGGGACTTACCTCCGTGCCATGACAGGCTATAGCAACAGCTTTAACTACGGCGACGGAAGTTCCGGTATTCTTGACGGCTCCGTATTCCACTGGTATGCAAAACGCTATCAAATGCCGGAGCTCTCCCTTTATCAAAAAACTGTCCAGACCTATAACTGGGATGAGCATTTGGAGCTTCTGTGGTACGATCCCCAATTGATCGAGGGGATGGAGGAATCGGAGCTTCAGCTTGACTACCTCAAGTACAGTGATGAGGGACAGAGTGTGGCATCCTTCCGTAGCTTTGAGGATGATGCCTACCAAATTTATGCTGCCATCAAATCCGGTTACAACAGCACCAGCCATGCGGATATGGATGTGGGCACCTTCGTCATGGAAGCTATGGGCGTACGCTGGTTCACGGAATTAGGTTCAGATAACTACAATCTTCCGGGCTATGGCACCTATAAGAACGGCTACGCGGAGGATATCGGCAGATGGAACTATTACCGCAAACGTACGGAGGGACAGAACACCCTCGTGATCAATCCTTCGAATATGGGCGGGCAGGCTTCCAATGCCCTGTGTCAAATTACCTCCTATGAAAGTGGCTATGACGGAGGCTATGCCGTGGTGGATATGTTGGACGCTTATGATTCCTATGGCGCAAGCTCTATCCGTCGGGGACTGTCTCTGTTTGATGACCGTAGCCGTGTGCTTTTGCGGGATGAGCTGACCTGTACCAAGGCTTCCAACGTGTACTGGTTTGCCCATACCACAGCGGAGATCGAAATTTCTTCCGACGGAAAAACCGCCTATCTGACCCAAGAAGGAAAGACCTTGAAAGCACAGATCATTTCCCCGAGCAACGGTAAATTCACCTCCATGGATGCAGTCCTCCTGTCAGGAAAGGCAAGCCATGCAGAGGAGTATTCCCGCGCAGACTTCCGCAAGTTGGTGATCCACCTGAGTAATGTTACTACCACGGAGATCAGTGTGGTATTCACTCCCATCCTCAGCGAGAAGGACGAAGCCAAAACCGCTCCGGCCGTGACCATTGATACTATGGGAAATCTGAACGCCCATTATGCTCCCGGTACGAGCCTGAAGGAAAACAACGGAGTTTACGAGATCCGTAATGAGGAAGAATTTCTTTGCTTTGCTCAAACAGTCAGGAACGGCAACAGCTTCTCGGGAAAGACTGTGAAGCTTCTTGCAGATCTTGATCTGAAGGGACGATCTGTTTCCCCTATCGGCGGTGCAGGAAGCAAAACCGCATTTAAGGGTACCTTTGACGGTGACAATCACGTGATCCGCAACCTTTGCGTTTTCCTCCCCGGAAAGACGGCTGTTGCACTTTTCGGCGAGCTGTCAGCTGCGGCCGTCCGCAATCTGGGTATCGAAAGCGGTATTGTCTTCGGTGGACAGAAGTCCGGCGGTTTAACGGGTTTGAGTAATCATGCAACCATTGAAAATTGCTTCAACAAAGCAACTGTTATCGGCAACGGCGCCCACATTGGCGGTCTTGCAGGACAGATGGGTGGCACTTGTACCATCAAGAATTCCTATAATCACGGAAATGTTCGGAATTCCGCTTCAATTGCAGGTGGACTGGTAGGGTATTTTTCCAGTAACACGGTGATCGAGATCCGCAATTGCTATTCCACAGGCAAGCTGACGGATTCCAAGGGACGTTGCGGTATGATCGGCTTCTATAATACTGCGGATCAGAGTCTCCTTCCCAAGACCATCACTGTAGAGAACTGCTACAGCACCACAGCTCTGAAATGTGCGGAAATGCTCAGCCTTGAGGGGGTAGAAAGCTATACGAACTCTGCCCAAGTGACCGAGGCTCAGCTTATGGGAAAGGCCGTCTCTCTCGGAAGTCAATTTATGGACGATTGCGAGCAGAAAAATGCAGGTTATCCCGTATTTTTCTGGGAGTGCAAGACTGCCTTGCCTACGGATCTTGCCCTCAGTACGGAGGCGGAGCTTCGCCTGCTGGCATATGAAGTCAACAGCGGAAAGCAGAACTTTTCCGGCAAGACCGTTACCCTGAAAAATGATATAGATTTAGGCACCCGTGAGTGGCTCCCCATTGGCGGAAACATGGAAACTGACTCCGTTGGCAAAACCTTTAAGGGAACTTTTGATGGCAGGGGCTACGGAGTCAGAAATCTGAAAATTACCTCAAGCAATAATTATATCGGCTTCTTCGGCGGTGTCTCCGGCACGGTGAAGAATTTTGGTATTTACAGCGGTTATATCACCGGTTCAAACAAGGTCGGTGCCATTGCGGGTTACATGGCAGGCACTATCAGCCGTTCCTTTAGCAGAGCTTGTGTAAACGGATATAATTTCACAGGCGGTCTCATCGGCATGGGCGGCAAGCTCACCATGACAGATTGCTATTATAACGGGCAAGTCACAAGCAGATCTATGACCGGCGGACTTGTCGGCTACTTCTCCTCAGGCTCCGCGGGATCCGTGATCAGCAATTGTTATAACGCAGGCTCCGTCAGCGGAACGTATGCCGCCCAGTTCGTCAGCAACATCAACGCCGCTGTGACTGATATAAAGCTTGAAAACTGCTATGGTCTAAATGATACCTTTGTATTTACCGCTACGGCATATGAGAATCGTTCCTGCAAAGCCCTTTCTGTGGCAGATTTGAAGGCTAACGCAAAGAATATGGGCAAAACCTTCTATCAGGACGCACTTCGTCCTCAGAATAAAGGCTATCCTGTTCTGAATGTATTCCTCTATCACATTGACAGCACTCCGACCCTGCCTGTTGACAGTAGCGGTGTGTACCATATTTCCACTGTGAATGATCTGATTGCCCTTGGCTATCTGGTCAATATAGAGCAACAGGGCTTCAGCGGAAAGACTGTGAAATTAGATGCAGATCTGGATCTGAACTATGTGCCATGGGTATCCATCGGTGGCAATTGCATTTCCGAAGCCTCCACCAATCCAGGCTTCCGCGGAAAGTTCCTTGGACAAGGTCACGTGATCAAGAATCTGTGTATCAACTCCGGCAACTGGTATAATGGCCTCTTCGGTGTGGTAGAAAACGGTCTCATTGAGAATCTGGGCATCGAAAACGGTATGGTCTTCGGCGGACAGAAAACCGCAGGTCTTGCAGGTTATTCCAAGTCCTCTACCATTCGTGGCTGTTATAACAAAGCCAATGTCAATGGCACGACCATTGTGGGTGGACTTGTGGGCATGACCAACAGTTCCGGGAATCTGATTGAAAATTCCTACAACAAGGGAAACATTGATGCCAACTCTACTTACGGAGGTATTGTAGGCTACTATGCGGGGGGCACTACCAAGGCGGAGATCCGCAATTGCTACAACTCCGGCAATGCCCTCGGTGGTATTCTTGGCACCGCAAATGCCAGTGCAAGCAATATTTCCCTGAACAACTGCTACACGGTAAATACGGCACATGTGGTAGATACCCCCAATGCCACGACGCAGACCGCTTGCGCACAGCTGACTATTGCCGAGCTGCGTACACGGGCATCTACCTTGGGCACGGCCTATGCAGAGGATATCCTTGTGCGCAATCGCATGGAACCTGTTCTGGCATGGGAAAACGGCACCGCATCGGCAAGCCTTCCCGAAAAGGATGGCGTATACCTCATCGGTACCGCAGAAGAGTTGAGACTTCTTTCTTACTTGGTTCGCAAGGGCAATACTTTCTCCGGTAAGGAGATCCGCCTTACTGCGGACATTGACCTGAAGAACGAGCTTTGGCTACCCATTGGAGGTCAGGATGAAAGCAAGAGCTATTCTTTCCGAGGTACCTTTGACGGCAGAGGACACGTGATCCGTAATCTGTATTCTGTGGAATATGAATTCGGCTACGGCGGACTCTTTGGCTATCTTTACAATGCCACGATCAAGAACACCGGCGTGGAAAGAGGTGTCGTTCTGGGTAAGGAAAAGGTTGCTGGTATAGCCGGAGCCATGGATCAGGGCAGCAAGATCCTGAACTGCTACAACAAAGCCACCGTCTATGCGACAAGCATTTCCGGCGGTTTCGTGGGCATGGTAGGGAAGGAAGGCTATATTGAAAATTCCTACAATACCGGCTGGATCTCTGCCAAAAACATGGGCAACAGTACCGCGGGTCTCGTAGGCTATTATTCTAGCGCCGCGAAAAATGCGGTCATCAAGAACTGCTACAATGTGGGCAATTACTACGCCTTTGTAGGTTCCGTCAATGCCTCCGCAAGCAATAACTCCGTCAGCAATTGCTACAGTGTGGGTACGGTGAAATTCTACAAAACCTTGCCCTCTACAATTGTGACAGAAAATTCTCAAACCTTACCTTCTCAGACGATGAAGACCTATGCTTCCGTATTGGAGCAAGCCTTTGACGAGGACAGGAAGGGTCAAAACAATGGTTATCCCGTTTTGGCATGGGAATCCGGCAAGCTGTGCTTCCACGAATACGACAGCGGTGTGATCAGCAAGAAGCCTACCCTGACAGAAAAGGGACACTTGCTGTACACCTGTCAACGTGACAGCTCTCATACTTATACGGAAGATTTGGAGGCTCTGGCCAAGTCTCTGTTCTTCGACTTTGACAACGGAGCTGTGGCACAGAAACGTTACCGCAACTATGTCTACAACTTCCAAAACTTTGATACCCTATCTGCATGGAGAGGCAGAACCACCGGTCTTGTCAATGGCTCTGAGAGCATGGACGCGGAAGTCGGTACCATTACTGTTGTCCCCGGAACCACAGGCTACAGTTCCATTTACGCAGACTCTGTGAATTTGGATTTGAACTATGACCCGGATTATGCCGATTACTTCCAGATCCGATTTAAGGCTACGGGGCTGTCGGGAAGCGCGGGGAAGGCAAGCATCCACTTCTACTATAGCACCGACAATTCCTATCTTGCGGCAGATGCGGTGAAATTCAGTGCGGAATATCTGAACGGGGACACCTACTATATTGCTACAGGAAAGATCCAACAGGCTGTCCGTGATCTGAAAGAGGTCAACCGTGTCATCATTCATATTTCCGGCTTCACCGCTCCTACGGATCTCCATGCTCGTGTTACATTCGACTATGCTTATGTGGGTCCCTACGAACAGCTTCCCAACAGGGGAGATCTGTACTTTGATTTCGGCAATACCGCCGCAGATCAAGTCCGCTATGATACCAGAGCCTATGGTTATACCCAATTTGACCATGCTACGGAGAAAAACTGGTTCTTCAAGACAGACAGAGTTTCCGATATTCTTATGGATCCCACCGGCGGAACCTTGACCATTCGCTCCAATCCCAATCTTGGGGCAACCGCATGGCCGGATGTGTACATTGATACCAATTTGGGCTCCACAGGCACGGATTATCCCCTGAATTATCATCCCCATGAGGCGGAGTATTTCCAGATCCGCTTCAAGATGAAGAATTTCAAGGTAGGGGATCAGCAGGTCAGCAACTCCGACGGCTCCACAGGCACAAAGACCATTGCTCCGTACATGAACTTGAGATATTTCCGCAAGGCCGACGGAACATCCCTTGCCGCAACAGACAGCTATTTTGAGCACGGAGCCTATATTGATTCCGATAGCTATCTTGTGGTAACTCTGCCCCTTCTGAAAGGGTTTAAGGCGGAAGATACCGTTTCCAAGATCCGTCTGTACTTTGGCGGTATTGAGAGCATTTCTTCTGCCGAGGTCGGTGAGCTGACTATAGATTACGTCTATATCGGCAAATGGGAAGAGCTGCCTACGAGAGTATACAATGTGATCTTTGTGGACGGAAACGGCAAGACTCTGGCAACTCAGCAGATCAACCATGGAGAATCTGCCACCTATAGCGGAAAGACTCCCACGAAGGCCTACGATTCCGCAAACCACTATACCTTCATGGGCTGGGACAAGGCATTGACCAACATCACCGCCGATACCACCATTGCCGCAACCTACACCGCTACAGCCCACAGCTACACTTACACCAAGGTGGATACCACCAACCATAAGGCTACCTGTTCCTGTGGCTATAGCAAGTCTGAGGCTCACAACTACACTTACAAAGCAACAAAGAACCCTACCACTTCTGCAACGGGTACTTTGACAGGAACTTGTTCCAAGTGTTCCCAGACCACTACGGTAACCCTGCCGAAGCTGAACACCACGGACTACACCAAGACCGTAACTAAGGCAGCTACTTGTACCGCAGCGGGTACGGATACCTACAAGTGGAACACAACCACTTACGGTTCCTTCAGCTTTACTGCCTCCACTTCCAAGTTGGGGCACAATTACACAAACTATACCGCAACCACCACCCCCACTACAAGTGCTACCGGTGTATTGACCGGAACCTGTTCCCGTTGCTCCGGCACTACTACAGTGACCTTGCCCAAACTGAACACCACAGACTACACCAAGACTACCACTGCAGCAACCTGTACGGCTAACGGTACGGACAAGTACACTTGGAAGACCACTACCTACGGTACCTTCAGCTTTAATGTTACCATTAACAAGCTGGGTCACAATTACACTAATTACAAGGCAACCACCAATCCCACCACCTCTGCAACAGGTGTCCTGACAGGCACTTGCTCCCGTTGCTCCGGTACGACTACTGTGACTTTGCCTAAGCTGACCACTACGGACTATACCAAGACTACCACTGCAGCAACCTGTACGGCTAACGGTACGGACAAGTACACTTGGAAGACCACTACCTACGGTACTTTTAGCTTTAATGTTACCATTAACAAGCTGGGTCACAATTACACGGACTATAAGGCAACCACCAATCCCACCACCTCTGCAACAGGTGTCCTGACAGGTACTTGCTCCCGTTGCTCCGGTACTACCACCGTGAC
>JAZOXB010000217.1:0-13887 GCA_045659585.1 Faecousia sp.
TGATCACGCTGGGAGGTGAACAGCCTTGAAGAAAGTCTTTGCTATGATCCTTGTGCTGAGTCTGTTTCTCAGTGCCTGCGGAACAAAAAACCCGGAGCATATCCCTCCCACCGTTGCCCTGCTCCCCGAACAGGATCCGGAGGCTACAGTGGAAGTCACTCCCACAGAAGAAGCCGAAGAAGACAACAGCTTCGGTCTGTCCTATATACCTCAGTACGGCTTGAATCCCTACACCTGCACCGCAACCATTAACCGCGCCTTATTCTCCCTGCTTTATGAATCTCTCTTTGTGGTGAATCATGATTTCACCGCATCCCCCGTGCTATGTGAAAGCTTTACCTCTTCTTCCGACGGCACCTATTATCGTTTCCGTCTGTTGAAGAATGCCCGTTTTTCCGATGGCACTCCCTTAACCGCAGAGGATGTAAAGTCTTCCCTTTTTGCCGCGAAAAAAAGCTCCTTGTACGCTGAGCGTTTGGAGGATATCACTTCCATTTACAGCCCCGAAGAAGGGGTGGTAGAGATCACATTAAGCACTTCTTACGAAAACTTCGCCCTTATGTTGGATGTCCCGATCCTAAAGGCCGACACCATAGAAACGGATCGTCCTACAGGCACCGGCCCCTACCGTTTAAGCGGTCAGGCACTGGTATCCAATCTCCATTGGTGGGGAGAAGAGCACGGTGTTCTCAGCAGTACTCGCATTGATCTGTCTATGGCACAGGAAGCCAACGATCTGCGAAACCAATTCGAATTCGGAAGCACTGATCTGGTTTACTGCGATCCCAACAGTACTGCCGCTGTAGGCTATCGTTGCGACTACGAGGTATGGGAATCTCCTACCACCATCCTGCACTATCTTGGCTTCAATCTCTATAGTGGCTGGTTCATCAACGAAGATTTCCGTTCCGCCGTTACCTATGCCATCGATCGGGATACCTATGTCAACGAGATCTACGGTGGTTTCGCTCAGGGAACTCCCCTGCCCTGTTCTCCCGCATCTCCCTACCACGATGACCTGTTGGCAGAGGATTATGACTATGCTCCGGGTAAATTTAAGGAAGCCTTGTCTGTCTCCGGCATTTTGACCGATCCGGAATACGCAGGTCACGAAGGCAAATTCCTGGTCTGTATGGACGACCCCGCACGAGTCAAGCTTGCAGAGCGGATCTGTAAGATCTTGACCGATGCCGGTCTCCGGCTTACCGTGGTTGCGCTGGAGCGAAACAAATATGAGCAAGCTCTGCAAAATCAGGATTTCGACATTTATTTGGGCGAAGTCCGATTGACGGCTAATTTTAATTTATCGGAATTTTTCATGAAATACGGCAACCTGCAATTTGGTTCTATCAACAATACCGGTCTTGTCACCCTTTGTAACGAAGCCCTTGCCAACTCCGGTAGCTATTCCGAGCTCCATCGTCAGGTTCTGGATTTTGCCCCTATTTGTCCCATTGTCTTTAAAAGCTATGCGATCTATGTAACCAGAGGCAAGATCACCAACAACGATCCCGGTGTGGATCTGGTATTCCACGACGGTTCCCGTGCCCGAAGCCTTGCCGAGGCTTACGGATCAGACAGAGAGGAGTCATTTCACCCATGAGTTTAATTGATCTGCTGGTCACTGCCATTGCCCTGTCAATGGACGCTTTTGCAGTGGCGGTAGGCAAGGGTCTTTCCGTGGGAAAGATCCGCCCCAAGCATTGGCTCATTACCGGAGGCTATTTCGGAGGCTTTCAGGCACTGATGCCTCTCCTTGGCTATCTTTTAGCAAGCAGCTTCGCCCGATACATAAAAACCATCGCTCCCTTTATTGCATTCATCCTTATGGTATTGATTGGAGCCAACATGCTGAAGGAAGCTCTCAGCAAAGAGGAAGAAGAATCTCTCAACGACTCCTTCTCCTTTAAAACCATGCTTCCCTTAGCCATTGCCACCAGCATCGATGCAATGGCCGCCGGCGTCTCCTTCTCCTGCGCAGGAGTCCTTTGGGGTGAGCTCTGGTTCGGCGTAGGATGCATCGGCATTATCACATTCCTGTTCTCCGCCATTGGCGTTAAGATCGGAAATGTATTCGGAACGAAATACAAAAGCAAAGCCGAGATCGTCGGTGGCTTGATCCTGATCCTTATGGGAGCAAAGATCCTGATCGAGTACCTGTGCGACAAGGCGTAGGAGGAATTATGGAACTTTGGGATGTATATGATGCAAATCGAAAACCCCTTCACAGAAAGCATCCTCGTGGCACTCCCATGCGTAGCGGAGAATATCATCTGACCGCATTTGTGTGGATCTTTAATTCAAAAGGCGAAGTCCTCTTAACAAAGCGTTCTCCGGAAAAGATGGCTTTTCCCAACTTCTGGGCTCTGACCGGCGGTGCCGTCTTGGCAGGTGAAAACAGTCTGCAGGCCGCCTGTCGGGAAGTGCGGGAAGAAACGGGGATCTCTTCCCGTGAAGAGGAATTTATCCATGTAGATACCTATAAGCGGAAGAACTGCTTCTGTGATCTGTATTTTCTGAAAAAAGACGCTCCCCTGTCCTCCCTGACCCTACAGCCCGGCGAAACCTGTGATGCGCGTTGGGTCTCCCGTCAGGAGTTTGAGGAAATGATGGCACGGAAAGAGATCGCAGAGCCGGATGTTCAGTGTTACCGCCAATTGGGAGAAAAAACCGTTCCCTATCTCCGCTGATTTCTCGCGCAAGGAAGAAAGGAGCTTAGTATGATCTACACAGAACAAACGGAGAAGGCCATGAAGCTGTGCTACCAAGCCCATATGGGACAAACAGACAAAGTCGGCCTTCCCTATGTATTCCATCCCTTTCATCTTGCAGAGCAAATGACCGATGAGGTCACTACCACTGTTGCCCTGCCCCACGATGTAATAGAAGATACCCCTTATACCATAGAGGATCTGCAGGCTATGGGCTTCGCCCCGGAGGTTCTGGAGGCTGTAGCTCTCCTGACCCATGATCCGTCCGTGCCTTACGAGGAATATTTAGTTCCCATTAAGGCAAACCCCATTGCCCGCTGTGTCAAGCTGGCCGACTTAGCCCACAATTCTGATCCTGCACGAGGTCGGAAGATCGCCGCCGGTCTGACTGCCCGTTGGGAAAAATACAGGAAAGCGATTGCATTCCTTTCCGCCCCCTAACCCTGTATTGATCAACTGCATATCACCTATAAAACGGAGGATCTCTACCGGGAGATCCTCCGTTCCTCATGATAGCACCTTCTGTCGTATTTCCTGTAGAATTGAAACTTTAAATTCTATGGGGATTCATTTCAATAAATAGCTAATTAGTTATTTTTTTACTTGCATTTTCCGAAAAATGGTTATATAATTAACCTCGTGTATTTTAAAAACATCCATTTGCTTAAAACTTTTTCAGGCATTTAAACCCATAACCGTTATCAATTTAGCAGACGTTCCTATGGGCTTGTCTCTGCCGCAGTCATTGCCTCATGTTGCGATGAAAAATCTGTATCCCGGTGCTTGGATCCCCCGGGTTTTGTATAAAGGATGTGAGAGATTTGAAGAAACTATACCAAAAGCCTACCCTGATCTGTGACGAAATACATCCCGAAACCATGCTCTGTGCCTGTGATTGGAAGAACACCTCTATGAACGAAGAATGGCATTGCGCTTTCGATCCCGACGGTCTCGGTTTTACCTTATTTATGGAAGGTTGGGGCGACTGTATGGATACCACCGGAAAATTCGGAAAGCTCCAAGTGTGTGTCTATACCGCCGAGGTTCATGTATTTGGTTCCTGACTCGGGATCCCTATCACTCCCACGGGAGTATGATTTTTGAAAGGAGAATTATATATGAAAATTTTTCAATGGAAGCGTTTCTCGGTTCTTCTGAGTATATTCCTGCTTGTGACTATCCTTGGCAGCTTGTTTATCGGCTACTATGAAGCAAGTGCTGCATCCAGCATCACCATTAAATTTGGCACTGGCGGAAATTATACCCAATACGGATATGAACTCAGTTCCACTATGACAAAAAACAACGATGCGACAGACTACTCTGTATTTACTGCAGCAGCTCAAGGCGCGCATATTAATCTTAAGTCCTTAGATGGGCAAAATTATATCATTAAAAACGGGCATGTTGTTAGAGTTCGTTATCGTATAGAGAGTATTTCCGCTACGGTATACCCTACGAAAATGGGTATTCGACTGGCAAATACCGATTATGGTAATGATGAGTTCGGATATGCTCCCATAATCGCTGATTTTACCAAAAACGGAAAAGACCAAATTGCAGAGTTTATTTATACCGGCAGCAATACAACCTTGACCTTAAATAAATTCCGTATTCAGATTCCACAATACAATGGTACATTTACAAGCATCAAACTTAGGCTCTATGAGATTTACATTGGGCCGGCTTCCTCTGCCCCCTACAAAAAGGTAACCTACAACTATAGGACTCCCACTGCCACCTCTACAAACACCGTAGAATGGGTAAAGAGTGGTCAAAAGCCTGTTTCTGTTCCCGCACCGGAGACCATTTCGGAGGCAAACGATTCCGCAACGGTTCGCTATTATTTCAAGAATCAATGGAAGAAAGACGGATCGGCAACAGGATTAACAGCAGATACAATAAAAGACACGACCATCAATGCAGACACCATCTATAATGCAGATTATAAGACACAGTATTCCGCATTCTTTAAATATTTGACCGCTTTTTCTTCCGAAACCACGGTTGAACGTTGGTTTGATGAAGGTGCATCTCACACGGCTCCCACCATTACAACCACTTTTCAAAACAGTACCAAGGACACAGAGAAAAGATTCACCAAATGGTCTCCTGCCTTTGCTACTGCCTCTTCCGGCAACAAAGGTACTACTTTCACCGCACAATACGACACATACTATCTGGTTACTTATAAGTATAGATCAACAAATGCATCCAACACCAGCAAAACCGAATGGGTGAAAAAGGATACCACGCCTACTTCCGTTCCGACCCTCCAGGAGTATGTTAAGGGATCTGATACTGCCACGGTGCGGTATCGCTTCACTGATAAGTGGAAAAAGAATGGCTCCTCCACCGGCATTGCCACTGCCACAGTTAAAACCACCAAGATCACCGCTGTCACAGTTTATGACGCCTCTTACACGACCCAGTATTCTGCCTTCTTTGAGTTTATGACAGGGTTTGATGTGTATAATACATCAAGTCCTAAGGAGGTTTGGGTAGATTCCGGTTCAACGCCTATCCCCCCTAACCAGACATCTCCTATGGGTATGACATTAACGATCAATAACAGTTCTGTAAGCGAAAGACGGATATTTTCAGATTGGGATCAAACCATCCAAGCCGCAGGTTCTACCACTGCCGGCAAAATCTATAAGGCACTGTACAACACACAGTACAGAGTTATTTATAAGCAACTCAGAAATGCTTATGACACATACGGCGAGGATGAATGGGAGTGGCTCAACCCGGGAGAGTACCCAACCAAAGCCAAATCCTATACCGGTGTTTTTTACAATGAAGATAAAACTGCTCGCAGGGTTCTTACAGGCTGGAGCCTGGACAGTGTGATCTACACTCCGGACGAAATCTCTAAAATGAAAGTGCAAGGTCCTATGGCTCTCTGGGGATATTGGCCCGATCATTGGAGAATAAGACTGCTTGCAGTGGATGCAACCGGAAATTACACCCAGGTTCTTGCTACAAAGTATGTTTTGAATGGGCAGTTGCTATCCACCCAGTGGTCCACAATTGCTTCCTTACCCACGCCTACCACAGTATATAACAAAAGCACAGAGGCAGCCAGTACCCTCCGATATAAACCCCTCACCACCGGAAACCAGTGGCTCAATCATAATAACAATACCCTTCCCTCCAGCTCGCTCCTCGTCCAAGGTGCATGGGAATCTCGAGATTATCGGGCAAGATATGAAACCCAGTATCCCGTTAAGTTCATGAACAACGGCACACTGCTGGAAACGGACTGGATTTCTGACGGCAGCACAGGCGCCTCCTATGATGTAACCCTGACCAAGAGTGGTCAATCCCATGTAGGTTGGATCTATAGCACCTCCTCCGCCACCCCCAACGCCTCCAACGTTGCAAAGGATCCTGCTTCCACGCCCATTCGTGAACCGGTTTATTTCCATGCAATCTACCTGCCCAATTCTTTTGTAGGCAATAGCACAAACAATCTGGTAATGAAAAGAACTGTGTCCCTGCAACCCAACACCAGTTCGGCGGATCACAAGTACCGTCTGAGAATCGATGTATATCATTACGGCGGAGTCTATGACAATGGCAGTGCCGCCGGTGCAATGAATGGATTCTTCCAGATTTTTGATAACCTCAAAATGGATTTCGCCAAGAATCAAACGATCCCTGCTGTTTATTCCCTGAATTATTTGGGTAACGGTCAATTCGAGGGGGAAGATGTCCTGGCAGAAAAAATGGAAAAGGCTGCTACCGGCGCTACAGGTTGGGACAGCCGTCTGACCAACGGCGGTACCAATGGTTTTGTTTTTAACAATCCCACCGGCAAGGTATGGCAAAGTCAAAAGCACAATGTTGGCTCAGAGGATGATCACACGTTCTTTAACCTCCACTTCTTTGATGGCTTTGTTAACAGTGACGGATCTGCAGCATCCGATATAAGGAATCGGTTCTATTGCAGAGAAGCCGCCGGTACTAATACACAATCCCCTCGAGGATATAAGTTCGTCATTATCGTGGACTTTGAGCTGGACCGGGACGGCACCATTGGTGGCAACAATGTCCCCATAAGCCACAAATCCGAAAATTGCAGACTGCAATATTTCACCAAAGGAACTGATGGAAAGGTTTCCTCCACCAAGAACTATCCTTTCTCTGCTCTTTATGAAGCAAAGAACGAAGAATGGCCCAATGTCAATATTCCTATCCTTTACGATCTATGCCCCCATGACTACTACATGGATCTGTATGATGCAAAAGTCCCCTATTATGTCAGTCGAGGTAATATGGTAAAATCGACTACTACGTATTATCAGTTTGGCTTGATCACCATCTTGCGTAACCGTGAGGACGGCAAGGAGGGCGACAACCATGAGGCTGTTTACGGTAATATGTTTACCCACGGCAACATGCCCGTCTATGCTCGAAATGACTCTGAAGCAAACGCATACAACAAACAGGGGCTACCCAACACCGATGTAAACGGCGTCCGTAATGAGAAAGTCAACATTCACTACACAGTCACCCACAACGAATCCAAAAAGGTCGTGTATGAAACCGAATGTCCGGCCTACGGTGTCCAATTTGCCCCCTCCAACAGACACGGAGGGGTAGAGGTAGACTTCCTGAAAGACCACTCCGTCACTGTTACAGTAACGGTTACTCCAGTAGACACCGGTCACACAGACTCCTTCGGTCGCCCCTCTGATGATAGCGTTTGGAAGGAATCTGTACAGTCCTATTATTTTGCTCCCCGGTTTGTCATTGCAGACTCCGGCAATATTATCCCCGGCCCCGTTCAGATGGAGGGACAAAATTATACGGCATCTGATTTTACAGCCAGTCCCAGCGCAATGTACGGTACCAGAGCCGTTCCCGAAAAGAGACTTCAGGCTAAGTCCTCCAACGAATACGCATGGAGTTCCACCACAAGCTGGAATTATATTTGCTATTCCTTTACGGACACCTACGATTCCACCCCCATTGAAGACGGAAAGGTAAAAATTTTGAACGGCATCAAGCAGCTGGGCTATAAAGTACAGGCTGTTAACACCCCCAAACGCTTTGCAACCAATGTTTCCATGGAAGATCGGGACATCGTGCAGCGGTATTACTATGTGATCCCCTCCACCACCATGACCTATGATCAGAATGCATTAACATTTGTGAACCCCGGTCAATGGCTCACCTCCAAAGAGACAGGCAGCAAGGTATCCAATGCATGGCAGACATACTATGCCTACAACAGAAAGAATATCCTGTACGGCAGTGATCCCACCCTTATCGAGCGATTGAATACAGGTGAAAAAGCAGGTAACCTGCTGGACTACAACGGCGGTTCCTACTACACCAATGTAGACGATGCTACCGAGGCAAACCGCAACGAATGGGGCGAGTTCACCTTCACCGGTACCGGCTTCGACATCTACTCCCGCTGCAGCCCGGACACCGGCATTTTGGTTGCTCAGGTCTATGACTCCACTGGCAAGACCCTGCTCCAGAACATTCTCTCCGACACCTATTTGGACAACGCAACCTTCTATCAGGTTCCCGTGATTCAGTGGCGTGCTCCTTCCCACGGAACCTATATAGTAAAATTCCGTGCCTATTACCACGCAGCCTTTGACCACCAGCTTTATAAGTCCGGCGCTAAGAAGGCTGCCATGACAGAGGATAGAGTACAGGCTATTATGGGTTGGGAGGATAGCGTTCCCTGTAGCATCTCTCTGTCCGACAGTGCCTACGCCGTAGAGTCCAGAGCCGCCAAGTCCGGTGATTACGATGTCTACATCGACGGCATCCGCATTTATAACCCCATGGGCGAGATTTCCAAGGCTACCGACTACGTCTACGAAAGCACCGCCAACAAAGAACAATATGCCGCCTACGCTGTATACAACTACGACAAGGAGCTCAATCCCAAGTACTTCAATGTAAACGAGTACATCGTAGATGCAACCAACGACGAATGGTTCAAGGAACTGGGTACCAATGATGCCACCGGTCTGCTTTACATTGCCGGCAGCGCAGGCACAGTAGGAGATCCCAACGGAGACTCCAACGCAGATCAGGACGACGGTTTCGTAGGTATCACCCTCTGCTCCACCGGTCAGCTCTATACCATTACCGAATCCTATAAAGACAGTAAAGACAACGTCTATGATATCTACTTCTTTGTAGACGAAAACGGAAATAAGATCCTGGATCCCGAAACCGGCTGTCCCATTTTCCGTAGTAGCCAAAACGGCAAGATCTATATTAAGACATCCAAATGGACCGCCATCACCCAGTCTCAGTTAGAGCTCATTCTGGGTAATAAGATGGCCTTCTATGATGCCCGTTACAAGACCATCGGTCCCGCTTATGAGATCTATCTCAGCAAGGGTAACGGCGTGGCCTTCAATGCAACCGGTTCTGCTTCTGCTGTAACTTCTGTTCATATCAGTCTCCGCAGTGCCAATGGTGGCACCATTGCACCTCAGGTCTACGATGGCTCCGCTTGGCAGACCATTTCCATCACCTATAATCAGGATCGTACGGAGCAGTATTACGACATTACCGCCTACGCGAAAGCCAATAACGGCAATGTCTATATCCGCAACACCGGTGAGGGCATCATGTCCATCATGAATGTCAAAGTGGTTGGCGGTGATACTCCCAAAGTCAACACCCGTATGATCATGGATGCTCTTGAAGTATTCCAAATCAGCGAAACACCCATAGAGGACAGCAGTATCACGCTGGGTCACTCCCTGAATCTCGCAAGTGATATTTCCCTGAACTATGTTGTTCCCGCCTCCCGCTTGGAGGATGGGGAAAACAGCTACCTCCGGGTCGAACTGCCCCGGTACAGTGGCAATGACCTTGTGGAAACAAAAATCGTAGACCTCACCCCTGAGCTCCGCGGAAGCTACTATTACTATGTTCTGGACGGTCTCACCGCCGTAAACATGAATGACACTCTGAAAGCGACCCTGTATTTCACCAAGAACGGACAGCCCTATGTCTCCCCCACGGATGAATACAGCATCGCCGTCTATGCATTCAATTATCTGAACAAAGAGCAAGCCTCCAACGAACTGAAAGCCCTGTGTGCCGAGCTTCTGCGCTACGGCGAAGCCGCTCAGCTGTATAAGGAATATCGAACCGATGCCCTTGTGGGAGAGGAAATGACGGAGATCCACAGATCTTATCTTTCTGATCTCGATGCCGTTACCTTCGGCAATACCAACACCGTTCGCAACGATATCGAAGTTCCCGGCGTTACATGGCTGGCAAAATCTCTGAATCTGGAATCCAGAGTATCCCTGCTGTTCATGGTAGATCCCGGTTCCTATACTGCCGAGGAACTGCACCTGCGAGTCAGCTTTACAGACAGTAACGGTAAGGAACAGGTCAAAGAAATTTTTGAAAGCAAGCTTTATCGTCCCGATTCTTCTTACTTGATCTTCAGCTTCGACGGACTCCTTGCCGCCCAGCTGAGATCCCCCGTAGCTGTGGCAGTATTTGCAGGAGAGGAACAGGTTTCCTCCACACTGGACTATTCCGCTGACACCTACGGCAACAACAAGACCGGCACTCTGGGTGAATTGTGCAAAGCCCTCTTCGCTTACAGTGATGCCGCAAAAGCCTATTTCCAAAGCTAAACCTTTCCAAACAAAATTGCCGGACTGCATCCCATCGGTGCAGTCCGGCAATGATTTTTGATTTAGAGTTTGTTAAGTTGCATCACGTTCATCAGCGAGGGTTACGCTTGCGACGCATAACCTCGCGCCAATCCAAGTCACCTCTCTGGAGACCCAGGATCAGCATTTCCGCAGAAGCCAAATTGGTCGCTACAGGTACATTGTAGGTATCGCAGAGATGGATCGTCTGAACGATCTGTCGATCCTCCCAGGGATCGGAGCTGTTGGGATCCGTAAACATCAGAACAAGATCGATCTCGTTATAAGCAATACGGGCATCTACCTGCTGGTGTCCTCCCTGATTGTGAGACAGGAACAGGGAAATGGGTAAACCCGTAGCATCCGCAACCAGTCTACCGGTGGTTGCCGTCGCAGACAGGGAGTGCTTTGCAAGAATGCTCTTGTATGCCGTGCAAAACTGCACCATCAATTCCTTTTTCTTATCATGAGCCATCAGTGTAATATTCATATCTGCACCTCATAAAATCATATTAGCAAATCGTAATATTTTTGGGGATCATTGGGTTCGGTTCCTATCCAAAAGGCTCCGGGGTCATTCCATCATCAGCGGAACCAGATCCTGTTGCAGGCGTCTCGAGATCCGCAGACAAGCTTCTGCCGCGCCCTTTCCGGTGGTATAGATCAGGGGCACCCCATGAATGGCCGACATAAGGACATTCTTGTCCTCCGGCACCAAGCCCAAGAGCTGTAAGCCGGTCTCATCCATCATATAGTCAATGGTCCAGGGGGTTCTGGAAAATAGCTTTCTATCCACCCGATTGACGATCAGGTGTTGTTCTCCCATGCCGGCCATGGCGGCAATATCGGCCGCTCTCTCTGCATCTCGGAGGGAGGCAGGATCCGGCGTTGCGATCACAAGGCCGCGATCGGCAAATGCGGTAGCCAGTCGAAATCCCTTACCGATACCGGCAGGCGAATCGATCAGGCAGAAATCATATTCTCTCTTGATCTGTTTGATCAATCGTCCGAAAGAGGGCAAATCGATCTCATCCTCCCCCTCACGATAGGGAGAAGACAGCAGACGGAGCTCCGGTAGCCGCGGATGAATAGCCGCATCCGTCAGAGAATAGTGGCCCTTGATCACATCCATGAAGGATATATAATACTGTTCCTTATCCATACCCAAAGCAATGTCTAAATTCCGTAGGCCGATATCCGCATCAATACAAAGGACACGCTTTTTCTCAGCCGCCAGACAGGTGGCAATGGCTGCACATAAGGTCGTTTTTCCGGTGCCACCCTTGCCTGAAAGAATGGTAATTACTTCACCCATAGGGACACACCTTCCTCCATGACAGAACTTCTCGTATATAGTATAACGGATTTTTGCCTTAATTTCAACTGTGAATTTTCATATTTTCGATTCCCGCTTGACATATTTTCAAAAAGGTGGTAAAATAGCAAAGCAATTTGAATATGCGGGCATGGTGGAATTGGCAGACACGTTGGATTTAGGTTCCAATGGTTACCCCGTGCAGGTTCGAGTCCTGTTGCCCGCACCACCGCGAGTAGCCATAACGGACTTCGTTGTGGCTACTCTCTTTTCAAGTCCGTTATGAACACCCGTACCATGACCCCCTCTGAGCCAACGGCTCAGAGGGGTTCAATGATATCCGTTCCCTGCGGTCACGGATGATATACGCTTACGCGTATGAAGGGAACGGATATTATATCATATTTGCTGTGCAAATATTTGCAAAAGTCTTTTTATAACTGATACAGTAAACATAGTTTTCATTTTGAGCAAGGATATAATACTCATAGGGACATTGTCGTTTTTGTGTTCCTTGTACATAATTGGTTATACTATATAAACCGATATTTACAAGGAGGAATTACATGTCGAATCGATTAGGCACAGAGAAGTCGCCGTATTTGCTGCAGCATAGGGAAAATCCTGTAGACTGGTATCCCTGGGGAGAGGAAGCTTTTCAAAGAGCCAAGCATGAAGATAAACCCGTATTTTTGAGCATTGGCTATTCCACCTGTCATTGGTGCCATGTGATGGCACATGAGTCCTTTGAGGATCAGGAGGTCGCTGAGATCTTGAACCGTGATTATGTCTGTATCAAGGTAGATCGGGAGGGACGACCGGATATAGATGCCGTTTATATGGCAGTTTGTCAGGCTTTCACCGGTTCCGGTGGTTGGCCACTAACGGTTTTTTTAACCCCGGATCAAAAGCCCTTCTTTGTAGGGACCTATTTTCCAAAACGGGGAAGATATGGGCAGTTCGGGGTAATAGAACTTTTGGATCGGGTGGCATACCTATGGAAAAAACACCGACATGAGCTTCTGCGAACAGGAAACGAGATTACGGAGGCAATCAATCAAGGTATGTCCTACAGTGGACAAGCTCCCAACCGGGTTGTGGTAGAAAAGGCATACAGTCAGCTGCTGCGCCAATTCGACAACAAATGGGGCGGTTTTGGACAAGCACCAAAATTTCCGACACCCCATAATTTACTGTTTTTACTGCGTTATTCCCATGTTGCACAGAGGCAGGAGGCCTTAAAAATGGCAAGGCTGACATTGGAAGCCATGGCGCAAGGTGGCATTCATGACCACATTGGCGGTGGTTTCTCACGGTATTCCACAGACAAAAAATGGCTGGTTCCCCACTTCGAGAAGATGCTGTATGACAACGCGCTTTTGTTGTTGACCTACGTCGTAGCCTATCAGTATATCAAAGAGGATGCCTTTGCAGATGTTGCACGGCGCACAGCAGACTATATTTTGCGGGAACTGACAGACGAGCAGGGTGGCTTCTACTGCGGGCAAGATGCAGATAGCGAGGGGGTGGAGGGGAAATATTATGTATTCACTCCGGAGGAAGTAAAAAAGGTTCTGGGAGATCGGGACGGTGCAGAATTCTGCCGCCTGTATGACATCAGCGATTTCGGGAACTTCGAGGGGAAAAGCATTCCCAACCGGATCAACACAACAGAAGCTGCTTGGGAGCGGAATGATCCTCTGCTCCGAAAGTTATACGATTATCGCCTTAGGCGCACACACCTCCACAAAGATGATAAGATTCTGCTTTCCTGGAATGCCTGGACAATCACCGCTCTGGCAAGGGCGGGACGTACCCTGGAGGAACAGCGGTATCTTGATGCAGCGATCAAAGCACAGCAATTCATTCACAAAGAGATGATAGACAAAAACGATCGTCTCCTTCTACGCTGGAGGGATGGTGATGCTGCCCATGCCGGTCAGTTGGAGGATTATGCCGTGTATACTTTGGCATTGCTGGAGCTGTATCGAGCAACCTTTGAAGTGGCATATTTACAAGAAGCGATATATCGGGCAGATCAGATGGTAGAGCTGTTCGAAGACAAGGAGCAAGGTGGGTATTATATGACGGCCTCCGACAGCGAACATCTCATTGCCCGTCCAAAGGAAACCTATGATGGTGCACTCCCCTCCGGCAACAGTACTGCTGCTATGGTGCTGCAGAAGCTATCAGCGCTGACCGG
>JAZOXB010000218.1:0-9946 GCA_045659585.1 Faecousia sp.
AAATCTGTTCAGCGCCTCCCCCCGGTCGCTTCTTCCCCCATTCTTGTCGACACAAGAATGGGGCCTCCCGGAGGGAGCAAACCAATACTGAGCTTAAAATTTCCTTAACTTTCGATGCATTTCGTAAGGTAGGTAAGGCAAAAGCCCGGTAAGATCTTCTAAACTTTCCTGCTACCCTAAAGCCCCTACTGCTCTCTCCGCCCCATTCGGGGCACCTCTCCCATTGGAGAAGCAAGGGTCTTGGCTCTGCCTACTACGAAATCGGTACAAAATTGGGAATCCCTACTGCCCTCTCCGCCCCATTCGGGGCACCTCTCCCATTGGAGAGGCAAGAGCTGATTCTGATTTGGTAAACAGACCGATAAACTGTGATTTACCACCAAAAACATGGGCACAGCCCATCCTCTTGATCCGTGCCCTTTAGGGCACATATTCACCCACCACGAATGTGGTGGATTTCATACCGTAGGTATTTTACATCCCGAAGGGATATTTCACGCCGAAGGTATTTCATTCGCCCCAATGGGGTGCTCGTCCCATCGGGGCGACCTGCGGTACGACAAAAGGGACCATCTTGCAGTATAGCAAGATGGTCCCTAATAGGATATTTTATCAATTAAGCGGTGGGCTGGTTTGCGTCCTCGATGATCTTAACGAACTTCTCGGGGATCAGGCTTGCGCCGCCGATGAGGCCGCCGTCGATGTCGGGCTGAGCCAGGAGCTCATAAGCATTCTTGTCGTTCATGGAACCGCCGTAGAGGATGGTGGTAGCACGAGCGTTCTTGGAGCCGAAGAGCTTACGGATGACGGTACGGATGTGCTGGCAAACTTCCTCTGCCTGCTCGGGAGTAGCGGTACGACCGGTGCCGATAGCCCAGATGGGCTCATAAGCAATAACGACCTTACGGATCTTCTCTTCGCTGATGCCGTCCAGAGCCAGCTTGATCTGCATAGCGATCCACTCTTCGGTGATGCCCTTCTCGCGCTGTTCCAGAGTCTCACCACAGCAAACGATGGGAACCAGACCTGCGTTCAGAGCAGCGTGGGTCTTTGCGTTGACCTCTGCATCGGTCTCGCCCATCTCACGGCGCTCAGAGTGGCCGATGATGACGTACTTACAGCCTGCGTCTACCAGCATGCCGGTAGAGATCTCGCCGGTGTATGCACCGGAAGCATTGGCGTTGCAGTTCTCTGCACCGATGCCAACGCGGGTCTCGCGCATTGCACGGACAGCGGCAGGGATGCAAACAGCGGGAACGCACAGAGCGATATCACACCAACGACCCTTGGGCAGGATAGCCTTCAGTTCGGTCATAAAAGCCTTAGTCTCGGAGGGGGTCTTGTTCATCTTCCAGTTGCCTGCGATGAGGGTCTTACGGTACTTTCTGTTCATAATAGAAATGGTCTCCTTAGTTGTAGTTGTTGAAATTGGTATATGGTGGGGCAGATCCACAGAGGGAAAGCCCCTTGATTTCACGGTTTATGAATTACTTGTCCTGGAGGCAAGCAATGCCGGGGAGTTCCAGACCTTCCAGGAATTCCAGGCTTGCGCCGCCACCGGTGGAAATGTGGGTGATTTCCTTAGCAAAGCCCAGCTGCTCGCAAGCTGCTGCACTGTCGCCGCCGCCAACGATGGTCACTGCGTCGGTGTCTGCCAGAGCCTGAGCAACAGCGATGGTGCCCTTTGCCAGGGTGGGGTTCTCGAAAACGCCCATGGGTCCGTTCCAAACAACGGTCTTTGCTTCCTTAACAGCGTTGGCAAAGAGCTCGTTGGTTGCGGGGCCGATGTCCAGACCGATCATGTTCTCGGGCATTGCATCACATGCACAGTAGCCCACTTCGATCTCTGCGTCGATGGGAGAGGGGAAACTCTCGGTAATAGCGGTGTCGATGGGCAGGAGGAGCTTAACGCCCTTAGCCTCTGCCTTAGCCATCATGTCGCGGCAGTAATCCAGCTTCTCTGCATCCAGCAGGGACTTGCCGATGCCGTAGCCCTTAGCAGCCAGGAAGGTGTATGCCATGCCGCCGCCGTTGATGAGGGTGTCGACCTTTTCCAGCAGATTGTTGATAACATTCAGCTTGTCGGAAACCTTTGCGCCGCCCAGGATAGCAACGAAGGGACGAGCGGGATCGGCCAGCGCCTTACCCATGATGGAAACTTCCTTCTCTACCAGATAGCCGCAAACTGCGGGCAGGTAATCAGCGACACCTGCGGTAGAGGAGTGGGCACGGTGAGCAGTGCCGAATGCATCGTTAACAAAAATATCAGCCATGGAAGCCAGTTCCTTGGACAGCTCGGGATCGTTCTTGGTCTCGCCCTTGATGTAGCGAACGTTCTCGATGAGCATGACCTGACCGTCTTGGAGAGCAGCGGCCTTAGCCTTTGCATCCTCGCCAACAACGTCGGCAGCCATGATAACTTCCTGACCCAGGAGTTCGCTGAGACGATCAGCAACGATCTTCAGAGACAGTTCGGGCTTCCACTCGCCCTTGGGCTTACCCATGTGGGAGCACAGGATGACACGAGCACCGTTCTTTACCAGATACTCGATGGTAGGCAGAGCGGCAACGATTCTCTTATCGCTGGTGATCTTGCCTTCCTTGGTGGGAACGTTGAAGTCGCAACGGCACAGGACCCGCTTGCCACGAACTTCGATCTCTTCTACGGATTTCTTGTTGTAATTCATATTGACCCTCCAAAATTTAATATAAGGTTGGGAATTTATAAAGGTTCGGAATCCGGGTGGTGCTGAATTTCAGCCCTCTCCCATCTTCCCATAATCCTTCAAATGGGGAAAATCTTGCTGGCGCAGTGCCTCGAAAACCGCCACGGCCACGGAATTGCTCAGATTCAGGCTCCGAGCCTCTTCACGCATGGGGATCCGCACGCAGTCTTCGTAATGCTGTGCCAGGAAGCTCTCGGGCAACCCCTTGGTCTCCTTACCGAAGAAGAGGTAGCAACCATCCTCATATCCGACTTCTGTATAGCCACAGGGTGCCTTGGTAGAAAACAGCCGCATTTGCTTTACGGTGTTCTCTGCAAAGAACACTTCCAGAGAGCTATAGGTCTTGACCTCCACCAGATTCCAGTAGTCCAAGCCCGCACGCTTTACAGCAGATGCGGAGATATCAAAGCCAAGTGGCTCAATCAAATGGAGCACCGAACCGGTAGCGGCACAGGTACGGGCGATGTTCCCCGTATTCTGTGGGATCTCGGGTTCGACCAAAACGATATTTAGCATAGTAATATACACGACCTCTTTCGGGTTTGGGAGCTTTAAAAAACTTGCCCGTCATATTCTATGATATTTTCGGCCAAAATTCAACTGTTTTTCGCGATTTTTCAAAAATTTTTCAAAATTTTAGTAATTTTCTTAAAATATTGTCTGTTCTACATTTCCTTATTGCCTTTTTGCCCTAATCTGTGTATACTAAAGAAAGGAAAAAGGAGGCATAATGCTTATGAATTTTAAAGAAAAGTGGAAACAATCCCTACAGCTTTTCGGGATCTTTTTCAAGATCGGTGCCTTTACCTTCGGGGGCGGCTACGCCATGATCCCCCTGATCGAATACGAGACTACGGAAAAACGGCATCTCATCGACAAACAGGAGATCTCCGACATCGTCGCCATTGCGGAATCCACTCCCGGCCCCATTGCCATCAATTCCGCTACCTTCGTAGGCTATCGGAGCTGTGGTGTCTTAGGTTCCCTTATGGCTACTCTGGGCGTGGTTCTCCCCTCTCTCCTCATCATCCTTGCCATCGCATTCTTCCTGCGGAAGTTCGTGGATAACACCTATGTGCAGGCCGCCTTCTTCGGCATCCGAGCAGGTGTCCTCGCCCTCATTGTAAAGGCTGTGATCAACTTCTATAAACGGGCGGATCACGGCGTATTCGGCATTACAGTCATGGTAGCCGCCTTCTTATGGTCGGCAATTCTGGATTGGAGCGTCATTGCCCTCATCGCCCTGTGTGCCGTAGCCGGCATGATCTACTGCACCGTAGCAAGAAAGAAGGGGTGGATGAAATGATCTATTTAGAGCTGTTTTATACCTTCTTCACCATCGGTCTGTTCACCTTTGGGGGCGGTTATGCCATGCTCCCCCTGATCCAGCAGAAAGTCGTAGAAAACAACTGGCTGTCTATTACGGAGATCATGGACTTCGTGGCAGTGTCCGAATCCACCCCCGGCCCCTTTGCCGTAAACATGGCAACCTATGTAGGCTCCTCCCAAGGCGGTATCTTAGGTGCCATCTGCGCCACTCTGGGTGTGGTTCTCCCCTCTTTCATTATTATTATCATTGTTGCCAAATGCTATGTTCGCTTTAAGAACAGCAAGCTGGTCTCCGGTGCCATGTTCGCCCTCCGTGCTACGGTAGTAGGTCTTATGGCAGGTGCGGTGTTCGGCATGCTTCCCACCGTGTTCCTCTCTGCCGGTGTGGCATGGAGCAGTCTGTTGACTCCGGAATTCCTCTGCTCCGCCGTGATCTTCATTACCATGCTGATCCTCGCCCTTAAGAAGGTCAGTCCCATCATTCTGGTTGTATGCTCTGCTACCGCCGGCATCGTTGCCAATCTCTTATTCCATATCGTTTAATTCCACCGAAAGGAGTGAGCCTGTGAAGCTCCGACTCTCCCCTACCAGAGCCATTGCCTTGGGTTTTCTGGCTCTGATCCTAATAGGCTCCCTGATCCTGATGCTCCCCATGGCCTCCAAGGAACAGCCCGCCACCTTTACAGAAGCCCTGTTCACTGCCACCAGTGCCACCTGCGTTACCGGTCTGGTGGTACGGGACACCTTTACAAGCTGGACAGGCTTCGGACAAGTGGTGATCCTCCTTATGATCCAGATCGGCGGTTTGGGCCTCATGACCGTGATTACCCTGTTCTCCTTCGCTTTGGGAAAGCGTTTGGGACTCTATAATCGTATTGTCCTCATGCAATCCGCAGGTAATATGACCCTTAGCGGTGTTGCGGATCTGGTTCGCAGGATCATCCCCTTCGCCTTTGTGGTAGAGGGTGGGGGCGCGATCCTCCTTTCCCTGCGTTTCATCCCGGAATTCGGCTGGGGCAAGGGTCTGTGGTTCTCCCTGTTCCATTCCATATCTGCCTTCTGTAATGCAGGATTTGACCTCATGGGCATACGGAATCCCTTTTCCTCCCTGACCTATTATGTATCCGATCCTTTGGTGATCCTGACCCTCTCTGCACTGGTAGTGGTAGGGGGTCTGGGCTTTCTGGTATGGCGAGATATCCGAAATTGCGGTTTCCGCTTCTCCAAGTATCAGCTCCATACCAAGCTGGTTTTGGTCAGCACCGGCGTTCTGCTCATAGGCGGCTGGATCCTGTTCCTTTTATTCGAATGGAATGCTTCTATGGCAGAGCTGACCTTCCCCCAAAAGCTTCTGGCGGCCTTCTTCCAGTCCGTCAGTCCCCGTACCGCAGGCTTTAACTCCATTGATCTGACCCGACTGTCCGAGTCCGGCAATCTTCTTTCCAATGTGCTGATGCTCATCGGTGGCTCCCCGGGCTCTACCGCCGGCGGTATGAAAACCACCACCGTTGCAGTGCTCCTCCTGTGTACCTGGACCTCTGCCCGTGGTCGCAGACGGGATCACGCCTTCCGCTACAGCTTGGATCGGGATATGCTGC
The DNA here is from genome assembly GCA_045659585.1 of Faecousia sp. Classification (GTDB taxonomy): domain Bacteria; phylum Bacillota; class Clostridia; order Oscillospirales; family Oscillospiraceae; genus JAZOXB01. Next base: position 5,654 of record JAZOXB010000218.1, read on the forward strand.
GGCAAGCCTGCTCCATTGTTATGATTTACCTGATCCTGGCACTTTCTGCCATGATGATCCTGTGTGCCATAGAGCCCGTAACCACTAAGGAAGCCATGTTCGAGATCAATTCCGCCATTGCGACCGTAGGCTCTACCTTGGGTATCACCCCCCATTTGGGTCTTGCAGGGCGATTCCTGATCATTCTGCTGATGTTCGTGGGACGATTGGGCGGTCTGACCTTTACCCTGATCTTCGCACGGCAACGGCCGGAGCCTCCCATTGACAGACCCACCGGCAAGTTGCTCGTCGGCTAATTCATCTGAGAGGAGAAATAGAATATGAAATCTATCCTGATCATCGGCATGGGCAGAATGGGACAACGCCTTGCCAAAAAAATGCAGAGCTTAGGGAATGATATCATGATCGTGGACTCTCGCAAGGAGATCATTGACTCCATCAGCGAAGAGTTTACCAATGCCAATATCTGTGATTGCACCAACGAAGCGGTGATCCGTGCTTTAGGTGTGTATAATTTCGACATTTGCTTTGTTACCATCGGTGAGGATTTCGAATCCTCTCTGATCATTACCAGCCTGCTGAAAAAGCACGGTGCCAAGAAAATCGTTGCCAAAGCCAACCGCGAGATCCAAGCGGATCTGCTCCGCACCATCGGTGCAGATGAGATCGTCAATGCCGAAGAAGAGCTGGCGGAATATTTAGCCGTCCGCTACAATTCCGACAACATTTTCGATTATGTGCCCCTGACCGACGAATATTCCATGTATGAGCTCCCCATCCCCTCTACCTGGCAAGGAAAGACCCCTGTAGAGCTGGACATTCGCAGAAAATACAATCTGAATGTCATCGCGGTGAAAAACGGCAATACCATGAATCCCAATATGGGCCCCGGCTATCATTTCCGAGACGGGGATCACATTCTGGTCATCGGCAAGTTCGACGAAGTCATCCATATTTCCGAATAACACTCCGAGGCACAGGACGATGATTCCTGTGCCTCGGCTTTTTTGAGAGGTTCTTTTCGCATTTCCTCCCGGACAATGGCTTTTGCCAGATTATTTTCTTGATTTATGCCTTGATCCATGGTATAATTCGGGTATATTTACTATTTTTCTACGGAGATGCCATGAAAAGAATCAAAAGCATGTTGGATCGCACCCTGATCCTCTATGTGATCGTCGGGTTCGCCAATTTCATATTCTGCACCGGGCTTATGTTCTTCCTCTATAATGCCTGCGGTGTCAATGAGCATGTTGCACCTCTGCTCAATTATGGTCTGGGAAGTATTTTCTGGTTCCTGGGATGCAAATTTTTGATCTTCCCCGGTCTCAGATCCGGCCCCCAGCAGTATGTTCGTTTTGCTTTGGAAGTACTGATTTGCTACGGTATATCCTATTACCTTGTAGCTCCTGTGATCGCACAATTCCTGTTGGATCACGAGGATATCTACAGCTTCTTCACCTTCGGCGGCGGTGCCAAGGTCACAGCAAATTGCGAGATGGCAGTAGGTGTCGTTGCATATGCCCTGCTGAACTACTTCGGTCAGAGATATTTTGTGTTTTCCGACCGCTTTGAATACCAAAGAAAACAATACGAAAGCAAATGACATTCTTCTGTCTGCAAGGAGAATGTCATTTTCCCCAAGAAAGGAGATCATCCCCATGGGTAAATTTTCAGGAATGCTCTTTACCTGCGACTTTGATCATACCATATCCGACCACTCCGGTGAGATCCCCTCTGCCAACATGGAGGCTATCGAATATTTTGTAAGAGAAGGCGGCTATTTCTGCCTGAACACCGGCAGAAGCATCCCTGCCGCCCGGAAACAGGCTCTGCGGATCCCCTGCAATGCCCCCTGCTTGCTCTATAACGGTGCCGCCTGCTATGACTACCGGGAAGAGCGTTTGCTGTTCTGTCATCCCTTGGAGGATGGCTCCGCCGCCCTATTGCCTCAGCTCCACTCTCCGGAGATCGCTATTGAGATCCAGGGTCTGGAGGCACACTACAGCTCCGCTCCCATTCCCTCCCGTGAGCCCATGTTGCGGAAAGCCGGCATGGAAACGGTGATCACCGACAACCCGCCCTTCCCTTGGATGAAGATTATTCTCTGCGGTCTCCAAGGCTCTGTGTTGGAGGGTCGGGATAAGGTAGATCCCCAAGAGCTTGCCTACTTCCAACAGTTGGAGGATCGAGTCCGTAAGCTGTGCGGTGAGGACTACTATGTGACCCGTTCCATGTCAAGGATCTTAGAGATCGGCAACCCCCACTGCACCAAAGCAACCGGTGCCAAGGAATTACAGAGCCTCCTCCACTGCCATACCCTGATCTGCGGAGGAGATGCCCCCAATGACACTCCCATGCTCACCGTTGGAGATTATAATTTCTGCCCCACAGATGCCCATCCGGAGATCCTTGCTCTGCCGGGGATCATCCCCACCGTCACAGCGGAGGAAGGTGCCATAGCCAAAGCCATATCCTATTTGGAAAGGGTTACAGACAGTCATTGACTCAGATTTTCCCATTTCTATGACTCAGATTTTCCCATTTCTAATCCTTGCACTTTTTGGAATTCTATGATATAATATCGTATATTCTGTCAAACTGGAGATAATAACTATGAAAAATCCGAAATTCCGTTTCTGGCTGGTCCTTTCTATCCTGTGGGTAGCAGTGATCTATATCTTCTCTGCTTTCTCCGGAGAGGTCAGCTCCGTCCAGAGTCAGAGTGTTTGGGAAGTTCTCCGTACCATTTGGCCGGAGCTCACACATTCTACCGTCCGCAGTGCGGCACATTGCCTGGAGTACTTCATCCTGGGTTGGTTTACCCTGGGTATGTTCTTCAATGCCGGCGGCTTCAAGGTTGCCAAGCCCCTGCTGTTCTGTCTTCTGGTCGCTCTGGCTGATGAGACCCTGCAGCTCTATGTTACCGGTCGTGCCAGCGAAGTTCTGGACGTTTGGCTGGACTTTGGCGGAGCCCTCATTGGTGTCCTGATCACCTGGGGTATCTTCTCCCTGAGAAAAAGCACAAACAGCAAGTAATCTACCACGAAAGAAGGATAAAATTTATGTGTGATTCCTGCAAGAAATTCTATATTACCACACCCATTTACTACCCCTCCGATAAGCTTCACATCGGTCATACCTACTGCACCGTAGCCACCGATGCCATGGCTCGTTATAAGCGTCTCCGTGGCTATGATGTCCTGTTCCTCACCGGAACCGACGAACACGGCCAGATGATCGAGAACCGCGCCAAGGAAGCCGGCATCACCCCCCAGCAGTTCGTAGATAACATCGTTGTGGGTGACAAAGGCGTTCTGGATCTGTGGAAGCTCATGAACATCTCCTATGATCGTTTCATCCGCACCACCGATGACTACCATGTAGAAGCTATCCAGAAGATCTTTAAGAAGATGTACGACAAGGGCGACATCTATAAGGGCAAGTACGAAGGCATGTACTGCACTCCCTGTGAGTCCTTCTGGACTCCCAGCCAGCTGAAGGACGGCAAGTGCCCCGACTGTGGCAGAGATTGCCAGCCTGCCGAAGAAGAAGCCTACTTCTTCCGTCTTTCCAAGTATGCTCAGCCTGTCCGTGACCTGCTGACCAATACCGATTTCTTAGAGCCCCGTAGCCGTGTCAATGAGATGGTCAACAACTTCATCGATGCCGGTCTGGAAGATCTCTGTGTCTCCCGTACCAGCTTCACTTGGGGTGTTCCCGTTGATTTCGATCCCGGTCATGTGGTCTATGTTTGGGTCGATGCCCTCTTTAACTACACCACCGCTCTGGGTTTCCAGAACGGCAAGTACGACGATTACGCCAAGTACTGGCCTGCCGATGTCCACTTCGTGGGCAAGGAGATCGTCCGTTTCCATTCCATCATTTGGCCCGCCATGCTCATGAGCATGGAAATGCCCCTGCCCAAGAAGGTTTACGGCCACGGCTGGCTCCTGCTGGACGGCGGCAAGATGTCCAAGTCCAAGGGCAATGTGGTAGATCCTCAGGTTCTGGCCGCTCGTTACGGCGTAGATGCCCTGCGTTTCTTCCTCCTCCGTAGCTTCCCCTTCGGCTCCGATGGCAACTTCTCCAATGAACTGCTGATCTCCTGCATCAATACCGACCTTGCCAACGACATCGGCAATCTGGTATCCCGTACCGTCGCCATGGTACAGAAGTACTTTGGCGGCACCCTCCCCACAGAGCAGACTGCTAACGAGGAGATGGATGCAGAGCTGACTACTATGGCAGGCACCCTCTACGAGCGTTACGAAAAGCAAAGTCGGATCGTAG
>JAZOXB010000219.1:0-2559 GCA_045659585.1 Faecousia sp.
AGCAATGGTCATTACCGCAACGATAGTAGGAAACATGCCCAGCATCAAGGCCCCTACAGTCAGCTGGCTGACAGAGATGCGGAGAACATCTCCGCTTTCTAACAATACAGCTTCATAAAAGGTCTTTCGGGTAAGGGTAGAGGACATTCTGGCACTGCTACCGCTACCATATAGAAAGGCTTCGTTGATTTCCTCACGATCTGAGTGATTTTCCATAGTGCTGGGATCCGCCTGGGTGTCGTAAAGGACCGTGCCGTCAGCATCTACTACAGTGAAACGGAAGACCGTAGAGTTGAAATTTTCAAAGTATTCCACGCCGATGTCGTTTACGGTATTGGCAACAAGAGAAAGCTCGGCTTTTAATTGATTGACCTGAGAGAGGTTAAAATAGCGGTATAAGAAGCTGGTTGCGATACCGATGCTTGCAAGAAGCACAACGAGAGCAACGACGAAAATGGATTGAAAGATCTTCTTTCTCATGGGTTTTTCTCCAATCTGTAGCCTACACCGATGACGGTCTTGATCTGTCCACCGGCGGCTCCCAGTTTGTGGCGGAGGGTTTTAATGTGCATATCCACTGTGCGGGTCTCTCCCACATAGTCCGTACCCCAGACTTCGCTCATAAGCTTATCTCGGGAAAACACCATGCCTACGTTTTCCATCAACAACTTCAGCAACTTAAATTCCTTGGGAGTAAGTTCTATGGTTTTTCCCACGGTGAGAACCTTATGTTCCTTTTCTTTCAGGGTGATATCACCTACGACAAGTTCCGGTGCAGAGGTACTCCTTGCTGTGCGGCGAAGGACTGCGTTGATACGGGCAACCATTTCCATCATGCCAAAAGGCTTTACAAGGTAATCGTCTGCGCCGGAGTTCAGACCGCCGATTTTGTCCATTTCCGTTCCTTTGGCAGTAGCCATGATTACGGGAATGTTTTTGTAATCTGCTTCGCCTCGGAGCTTTTTCAGAATTTCCAGACCGTCTAACTCCGGCATCATAATATCCAGAATGATCAGATCGGGGATCTCTGTTTTCAGCGCATCCAACATGGATATACCGTTGGCAAAGCTTCGGGCAGGAAAGCCCATTTGCTCTAATGTATAAACTTCAATATCCCGGATGGTACTTTCGTCATCAACACACCAAATCATGGCTTACGCTCCTTTGTGAATGGGGGATTCCATAGTAAGAACTACTATGATTATAGCATATTTTATCCTGTATTGCAATCGTGGATCCGTATTCAGAGAAAATCGCCGCTTCGTGAGGAAGCGGCGATAGAGCTTTATACAAAGGAAATATACTTCTTGGTGTACTCGGTGTACTTTTCTCTGTAGAATGCGTTGTCGCTTCTCAGCATTTTCAGGGATTCGTGGAGGTTCATGTGCTGGCTCTTCAGATCGATGACGCAGCCGGCAATGTTGGAGCAGTGGTCGGCAACTCGTTCCATATTGGTGATCAGGTCGTTCCACACGAAGCCCACTTCGATCCCACAGTTACCTACACGGAGACGGTCAATGTGTCTGCTGCGGAGCAGTTCTTTCATACGGTCGATGACCTGCTCCAGAGGTTCAACCAGAGTGGCGTGGTCTCCATTTTCTTCGATAAATGCGTGGTAGGAAAGGTCGACGATCTCCAAAGTAGCCTTTGCAAGGGAGTCCAGTTCCATCCTTGCGGCATCGGAAAAGGTAATGCCCTTTTCTTTCATTTCCTCCGCAGATTCCAGAATGTTAACCCCGTGGTCAGAGATTCGTTCAAAATCACCGATGGCTTTCAGCAGCATGGAGGCCGTTGCACCTTCATTCTCATTCAGCTGCTTGGCACTCAGTTTTACAAGATAGCTTCCGATAACGTCTTCCAGATGATCGGTTCGATCCTCTGCTTCCCGAATGGCTTCTGCCTTGGCTTTGTCGTAGTGACTCAAACACGCAATGCTGTTTGCAAGAGCGGTGGTTGCGATCTTAGCCATTTCAAAGGTCAGATTGTGGGCACACTCCAGAGCGATCGCAGGTGTGCCAAGGAGTCTTTCGTCCAGTTCGGAGACAGTTTCAGCTTGTTCGCTGTTGGGGATCAGCTTGTATGCCAGCTTTTCCAGCAGACCGGACATGGGAAGGAGCAGAAGGGTGCAAGCGATGTTAAAGACGGAGTGGGCAGTTGCGATACCGGCATAAGTTGCAGGATCGTCAAAGAGAGCGGGGGAAAGGAATGCGTTGACAGCGGCATATCCTGTCAGACACACTACAGTGCCGATCACATTAAAGGACAGGTGAACCAGTGCGGCCCGTCTTGCATTCTTGGTGGTGCCAACGGAGGAAAGAAGGGCGGTGATACAGGTGCCGATATTCTGACCCATAATAATGGGAATGGCGGCTCCGTAGGAAACAGCACCCGTTACAGCAAGGGCCTGGAGAATACCTACAGAGGCAGAGCTGGATTGGATCACAGCGGTCAGAACAGCACCCACGATCACGCCCAGAATGGGGTTCTTGAACATCAAGAACATCTCTTGGAAGGCGGGAATGTCCTTCAGACCGGAAACGGCATCAGTCATGGTCTCCA
>JAZOXB010000220.1:0-5969 GCA_045659585.1 Faecousia sp.
GCGGTACCGGTCATGCCGGAGAGCTTGTCATACAGACGGAAGAAATTCTGGAAGGTGATGGTTGCAAGGGTACGGCTTTCGTGAGCAACATTGACATTTTCCTTGGCTTCGATGGCCTGGTGGAGACCCTCGTTATAACGACGACCGTACATGAGACGACCGGTAAATTCGTCAACGATGATGACCTGATCATCCTTGACTACATAGTCGATATCCCGCTTCATAACACCGCGAGCCTTCATGGCCTGATTGATGTGATGCATAAGGGTGGTGTTTTCGATATCGCCTAAGTTTTCAACGCCGAAATACCGCTCGGCCTTTGCAATACCGCTGGCTGTCAGGTTGGCGGTACGGGACTTTTCTTCTACATAGTAGTCGCAATCCTGAATGTCATCCTGCTCTTCCTTTTCGTCCGTGGTGGCAAAGACCCGCTTTCTCAGACCGGAAACAAAGAGGTCTGCCATTTCGTACAGCTTGGAGGATTCTTCACCTTGACCGGAAATGATCAGAGGAGTACGAGCTTCGTCAATGAGGATGGAGTCCACTTCGTCGACGATGGCAAAGCTATGACCACGCTGTACCATATCCTGCTTGTACAGAGCCATGTTGTCACGGAGGTAGTCAAAGCCCAACTCGTTGTTGGTGCAGTAGGTGATGTCTGCTTGATAGGCTTCTCTCCGCTGGCCGGGAGTCAGACCGTGGATGATCAGACCAACCTTAAGACCCAGGAAACGGTATACCTTTCCCATCCATTCCGAGTCACGCTTGGCAAGATAGTCGTTTACAGTGACGATATGAACGCCCTTGCCGGACAGTGCGTTAAGATAGGCGGGGAGAATGGCCACCAGGGTTTTACCTTCACCGGTCTTCATTTCTGCGATACGACCTTGATGGAGGATGATACCGCCGATGAGCTGTACCCGATAGGGGCGCATGCCGAGAACACGGTCGGCGGCTTCCCGACAGACCGCAAAGGCTTCCGGTAACAGCTGATCAAGGGTCTCGCCTTGTTCGTATCTTTCCTTAAACTCCGTGGTTTTGTTCCGGAGCTGTTCGTCGGATAATGCTTTCATTTCTTCGCCCATTGCTTCGATGCGATCTACTGCGGGCAGAAGCTTTTTTACTTCCCGTTCGGAACGGGTGCCGAATAATTTAGTGATCAGTCCCATGGTAATCCTGACCTTTCGTTGTTATAGTTGTTATAGTGGTATTTTTTATCGTAAAAGCTATTATATCATAAATTGCGTTACAAAAAAAGAGAAATCTGCGTTACTAACAAAAAATTCAAAATTAGGGCATGGATGCGAAAGGAGATTCAAAAGTGATGACCGTATAATAGGTTTTGTTTTCAAATTGTACCCTTTCGTCGATCCGCTTTTTAAATTCTCCCTCTCGTCCCTTAAATTGGAAGGGAACCACCAGATCAAAGATCAAATTGGTATGTCTCACGCCTCTGACCATGCGGAAATCGTGAATGGTCAGGGTAGGTTCAATGGCTTTGATCTCTTGCTCCACAAGAGCTTTCATGCGGTTGAGTTCAATGTCGTTTGTAACAATGGGATCATAGTGGACGACCAAGTGAACGCGGAGGGTTTTCATGGCATCCCGTTCGATTTCATCCAGAATATCATGGCACAGCAGGGGATCGGACAGTGCATCCATTTCTGCGTGGACACTGGCAAAGCACTGACCGGGACCGTAATCGTGGACCATGAGATCGTGGATCCCCAGAACCCCTTCGTGGGATAGGATCAGATCTCGAATAGAGGATACCAGTTCTTCGTCTGCACTTTCGCCCAGCAGGGGGCTAATGGTCTCCTTTGCCAGAGTGCAACCGGACCAGATGATAAACAGAGCAACTGCCATGCCTATGTAGCCGTCAATGTTCCACCGGAAGAAATGGCTCAGAAGCAGGCTGCACAGAACAGCAACGGTGGAAATGACATCGTTACGGCTGTCTGTTGCGGTAGCTTCCAGAGCCTTAGAGCCGATCCGTTTCCCAAGGGTGTTGCAGAATAAGCTCATCCACAGCTTAAGCAGGACGGAGGCTACCAGAACACCGATGACAACAGGGGATACGGTCACTGCAGCGGGATGGAGGATCTTTTCCCATGCACCTTTGGCGAGTTCCACGCCGATAATTAAGATCATGGCAGCGACACCTAAAGCAGATAGATATTCGATCCGAGCGTGGCCGTAGGGGTGTTCTTCGTCTGCGGGGCGTTCTGCCAGCTTGAAGCCCAATAGGGTCACAACACTGGAAGAAGCATCTGTCAGATTGTTTACTGCATCGGCGGTAACGGAAACCGCACCGGATAAAATACCCACCAGTAGCTTTCCCGCAAAGAGCAGGATATTACACAGGATCCCTACGATCCCCGCCAGCTTGCCGTAAGCCGATCGTACCTTAGGATCGGAAGTGTCTTTATGATTTTTTACAAAGAGTTTCAGTAGTAGCTCTGTCATAGCCGCCTCCCATAAAATGGTGATGTTGGACAAAAATGCCATACTCATTTTATTATACTATATTTAAATAAAAAAGTACAGTAAAATATTTTGTCCTCGGCCAAAGGCGGAAACAGAGACTGCAAAGAATTCAAAGGATAAAAAACCACCCCGATCAGGCTTGGCATATAGGCCTGATCGGGGTGCTTGCGATTGTTTTTAGAAGGGCCGAAAAGCCGTTGGCTTATCCGCAGATATTTCCGCGACATCGACTTCACGGGGATTTCTTCTTGTCTATAATATACCATGAAAGTTTCCAAAATTTGTGAACAAAGGGTAAAGCTTCTGTATCAAAAATATTTTGGGATAAATATGCATTTATACTTGACAAAATATGAATATAGATGTATAATTCATGTATAAATTTTGGATATGGATGCATATATTGCAAAGAGAATGTGTATTCATCCCTTATTATGCAATACGGAGGTATAAATCATGGAAAAGAACGCAGTCAAGAAGGTTGTTCTTGCATATTCCGGCGGCCTGGATACTTCTATCATCATTCCCTGGCTGAAGGAAAACTACGGAAATCCCGAGATCATCGCCGTTGTAGGTAATGTGGGGCAGGCCGACGAGCTGGACGGTCTGGAAGAAAAGGCTCTTGCCACCGGCGCTTCCAAGCTGATCGTTGCAGATCTGGTTGACGAGATGGTTGACGAGATCATTGTTCCTGCTCTTAAGATGGGCGCTCAGTACGAGACCTATCTTCTGGGTACCGCTTTTGCCCGTCCCGTCATCGGCAAGAAGCTGGCTGAGATCGCTCTGGCAGAGGGCGCAGACGCTGTTTGCCACGGCGCAACCGGCAAGGGTAACGACCAGGTTCGTTTCGAGCTGGCTATCAAGCGTTTCGCTCCCGATATGAAGATCATCGCTCCCTGGAGAGAGTGGGATATCAAGAGCCGTACCGAAGAGATCGACTACGCAGAAGCTCACAACATCCCCCTCAAGATCAACCGCGAGAACAGCTACTCCAAGGATAAGAACCTCTGGCACCTGAGCCATGAGGGTCTGGATCTGGAAGATCCCTCCAACGAGCCCAATCTGGACGCTCCCGGATTCCTGGAAATGGGTGTTTCTCCTTATCAGGCTCCCGACGCTCCTACTTATGTTACCATCGATTTTGAGGCCGGTGCTCCCGTTGCTATGGACGGCGAGAAGATGAAGGCTTCCAAGATCATTGAAAAGCTCAACGAGGTTGGCGGTGCAAACGGCATCGGCATCATCGATATCGTCGAGAACCGTCTGGTGGGCATGAAGGACCGTGGCGTTTATGAGACTCCCGGCGGCACCATCCTGTATTTCGCACACCGTCAGCTGGAAATGCTCACTGTTGACAGAGATACTCTCCACCTGAAGCAGAAGTTGGCTGTTGACTATGCAGACCTGCTGTACAACGGCAAGTGGTACTCTCCTCTCCAGGAGGCTTTGACCGCTTTCGCTAACAAGTCCAACGAATTCGTTACCGGCTCCGTAAAGCTGAAGCTCTACAAGGGCAACATCATTCCTGCCGGCACTACTTCTCCTTATTCCCTGTACTCCGAGAAGCTGGTTACCTTCGAAGAGAGTGACTACGACCAGGGTCAGGCTACCGGTTTCATTAACCTGTGGGGTCTCTCCACTAAGGTTCAGGCTCTGAGAGAGCAGGGCAGACTCTAATACCTTAACCAATAACGGGCATCTATAGAAATCCCTTTCCTATAGATGCCCTATTACTAAATATATTATTATATTGTATATCCCGATCTTAGAGGATAGAAAGGAACAAGACATGGCAAAGATGTGGGCAGGACGGACAGAAGGTAAAACCGAACAAATCGCAGACGACTTCAATTCTTCGATTTCTTTTGACAGTCGGATGTATCGACAGGATATCAAGGGGTCTATGGCTCATGCCGCCATGCTTGCCGCCAAGAATATTATTACCAAGGATGACGAAGAACAGCTTCTGGCAGGGCTGGAGTCTATTCTGGCAGATTTGGGCAGCGGTGCTTTGGAGATCGATCTCAGTTGTGAGGATATCCATATGTTTGTGGAACAGGTTCTTACAGAACGGATCGGTGCCGTGGGTAAGAAGCTCCACACCGCCCGTAGTCGTAACGACCAGGTAGCGCTGGATCTGAGAATGTACCTGCGCACCCGGATCGATGATATTGCCGATCTGATGAAGACTGCTGTTGCCGCAGTGGTTTCTAAGGCAGAGGAATATAAGGCTACCATTATGCCCGGCTATACCCATCTGCAGCGGGCGCAACCCATTACCTTCGGTCATCATCTTATGGCTTATGCCATGATGTTCCTCCGTGATCTGGAGCGTTTGTCGGATTGCCGCAGAAGAATGAACCGTTCTCCTATCGGTTGTTGTGCACTTGCAGGTACGACCTATGATACAGACAGAGAAATGGAAGCACAGCTTCTGGGCTTTGACGGCCTGTGCCTCAACAGTCTGGATGGCGTGTCCGATCGTGACTTCTGTCTGGAACTCCTCGGCGCTCTCAGTATCCTTATGATGCATATGTCTCGTTTTTCCGAAGAATTGATCCTGTGGTGCAGTTGGGAATTCCGCTTTGTGGAACTGTCCGATGCCTATACCACCGGTTCTTCCATTATGCCCCAGAAGAAGAATCCCGATATGGCAGAGCTGATCCGTGGCAAGACCGGCAGAGTCTACGGTGACCTCATGGCACTGCTGACAACTATGAAGGGTCTGCCCCTTGCGTACAATAAGGATATGCAGGAAGATAAGGAAGGGATCTTCGATGCCTGCGATACCGTGGTTATGTGTCTGAAGGTATTTACCGGCATGATCGAGACCATTAAGGCTCGCCCCGAAGAAATGAAGCGCGCTGCACAGAAGGGCTTTATCAACGCAACGAATCTGGCTGACTACCTGGTTAAGAAGGGTCTGCCTTTCCGTAGTGCCTATAAGATCTCCGGTGAACTGGTGGCTAAGTGCATCCGTGAGGGAAGTGTTCTGGAAGAGCTGTCTCTGGATACCTACCTTGAGTATAGCGATCTTTTTGCAGAGGATCTCTATGAAGCTATTGACCTGCAGACCTGTGTCGAAAAGCGGATCTCTAAGGGTGGCACCTGTGTGGCCTCTGTAGAGGAGCAAATCCTATACGCAAAACAGGCTCTGGAAGGTCTTGGAAAATAAAAAACAAAAAATAATAAAAAATTTGAAAAAACTACTTGACAAATGAGGACTTGTCTGTTATTATATCGGAGCACTTGAGGCAAGCACCTCGACGAAACAAAAACTTTTAAAAAACTTCAAAAAAAGTTAAAAAAGTACTTGACAAAATCGAGATCTTGTGATAAGATAGCGGAGCTGTTGCAAACGGAAACAAAACAGAAACAAAGATTGCACAGCGGTGTACCTTGTAAATTAAACAACGAGAAACATGAACAAACACCTTGAACAATTTTGATTATAAAAAATATTAAGTTGTTCTTGATGATGT
>JAZOXB010000221.1:0-11527 GCA_045659585.1 Faecousia sp.
ACGGTCAGAGTAGACAGTGATGACTACGGGAATCTTGAAACCGGCCTGATCCTTGGTACGATCGTTGAACTCTCTGATGAACTGTGCAATGTTAACACCGTGCTGACCGAGAGCGGGGCCAACAGGGGGGGATGCAGTCGCTTTCGCGGCGGGAATTTGCAGCTTGATATAACCAGTGATTTTCTGTGCCATGATAAGCACCTCCATATAAAGTGTGGTAATTTTGCGGGGGGTGAACCCCTCCCACTGCTATCTGTCTCAGATAGCTTCGACTTGATCCAGTCTAAGTCTCTTGGTGGCGGGCATGCCTCTGATCAACTCAATGGAAACCTCGACTTCTTCTTCTTCGATATCGATGGAGAGAACCTTAGCTTCCTTGTTGATGAAGGGGCCGTCGACGATACGGACGACACTGCCGACCTTGTAATCCAGGATAATTTCTTTCTTGTGCAGACCCAGAGTGATCAGTTCTGCTTCGGTCAAGGGGACCGGTCTGTCGCTTCCGGATGTGATAAACCCGGTAACACCACGGACATTCTTAATGATGTGCCATGCCTCGTCAGACATGACCATTTTGATCAGGACATAGCCCGGGAAGAGCTTGCGATCATAGGTCTTAATGCCGTTGTCGGTGTACTCGGTAACAGTCTCCATGGGAATCTCGATCTCATAGATGGTGTCCTGAAGTCCACGGCTGACGATGGTCTTTTCGATGGTGTTCTTTACGGTGTTTTCATAGGCGGAATAGGTATGCACAACATACCATTTTGCTTCTCCGCTCATGGTGATTAGAGAAGTTCTCCGAGCAGGGATACTGCCTGGCCGGCGATCCAGTCGAAGAATACAACGATGATGCCGACAACGAGGACAGCACCCAGGACGATCAGCGTATTGTTGACGAGCTGCTTACGGGAGGGCCATACGACCTTCTTGAGCTCACTACGCATTTCGCGGAACCACTTGCCTACTTTAGCAAAAAAGCCAGGCTGCTTGTTGTTAGTTTCTGCCATGTTGCTCATCCTTTCGTTTACTTCGTCTCGTTATGAGTCGTGTGCTTTCTGCAGAATCTGCAGTACTTCTTCATTTCCAGACGATCGGGATCATTCTTCTTGTTCTTCATGGTGTTGTAGTTTCTCTGCTTGCATTCGCTGCATCTCAGGGTGATCTTTACTCGCATTTCGGCACCTCCTTAATTATTTGCCTCCCTGCTTGCCTACGGCTATGAAAAATTTAGCAGACGCAGAAACTACTAAGCGTCTTCCGCAGGTGAACGGACGCACAAAAAAAGCCTCCAATTCGCAGGTATGGGTATGTTACCACAAAAAAGTCAATAAGTCAATGGTTTTTTCTGATTTTTTCAAGTTTTTTTCCAATTATTTTTCCTTTTCTTCCTTATTTTTATCAGAAGAGCAGGATCAGTCGATACAGACCGAAAGAAACCACCCATGCAATGACACATTGTGCCACCGCAACCATGGCTCCGCGGTATTTTCCGCCCAGTTCTCTGCCAATGGCGGCAACAGCGGCAACACAGGGAGTGTACAACAGAGTGAAGCACAGGAAGCTTGCAGCGGAAGCAGAAGTAAAGAGAGAAGACAGGCTTCCTACAAGGCTTTCCGTACTGCTTCCGGTCAGGATGCCAAGGGTGCTGACCACAGCTTCCTTTGCGGTAAAGCCGGTTACCAGAGCGGTAGTGATCCGCCAATCACCGAAGCCCAAAGGTGCAAAGACAGGTGTCAACAGCTTGCCTACCCCTGCCAGCAGACTAACGGAGCTGTCCTCCGTAAAGTTCAGTCGCAGATCAAAGCTCTGGAGGCACCAGATCACCAGTGTGGCAACGAAAATCACCGTAAAAGCTCTCTGTAAGAAGTCCTTGGCCTTATCCCACAGGAGCATGGCAACACTCTTGGGAGAGGGCATGCGGTAATTGGGCAGTTCCATAACGAAGGGAACAGGCTTGCCACGGAAGGCGGTCTTGTTCATCAGCAATGCAAAGAGCACCGCAACCACCATTCCGCCAAAGTACAAACATACCATGGCAAGGGCCGCATTTTGAGGGAAGAAAGCCGCAACAAATACGGAATAAATCGGGATCTTTGCGGAACAGCTCATAAAGGGAGTCAGGAGAATGGTCAATCTTCTGTCTCTGGAAGAAGGCAAGGTTCTGGTTGCCATAACCGCAGGAACGGTGCAACCGAAGCCGATGAGCATAGGCACAAAACTCCGTCCGGATAAACCGATCTTTCGCAGGAGCTTATCCATAACAAAAGCTACTCTTGCCATATAGCCCGTATCTTCCAGAATAGACAGGAAGAAAAACAGAACAACGATCACGGGAACAAAGCTGACAACACTACCTACTCCGGCAAAGACGCCGTCAATGATAAGGCTATGTACCACAGGATTGATGTTGTAGCTTGTCAGTCCCCTATCCACCAGACCGGTAATACCGTCTACCGACATAGCCATGAGATCCTGAAGATAAGGACCCAACAAAGAGAAGGTCATCCAGAAAATACCCACCATGATGCCGACGAAAATAGGCAGAGCCAGATATTTATGGGTCAGTATCTTGTCAATGGCCATACTGCGAAGATGCTCCTTGCTCTCTCGGCACTTCACGACGGTCTTTTCACACAAGGCTTCAATGTATTCGTACCGCATGGAGGCAATGGCCGCATGACGATCCATTTCCCCATCGGTCTCCATTTCCAGAATGCTGTGTTCCAGCAGTTCCAACTCATTGGTATTTACCGCCAGGCGGGAAATCACATCCTCGTCTCCCTCGATCATCTTGGTAGCGGCAAAACGGCGGGCAATGTCTGCCTTTTTGGCATGGTCCTCGATCAGGTGAGACACTGCATGGATGCAACGGTGAACGGGGCCATAGGAGCAGAAGTCCACCTTTTGGGGTCTCTGCTTATCCTTAGCCACACGGACAGCACACCGGATCAGTTCATCGATACCTTCGTTCTTAATGGCAGAGATAGGAACTACGGGAATGCCAAGCTCCCGTTCCATTTTCTTAACATCTACGGTACCACCGTTACCGCGAACCTCGTCCATCATATTGAGAGCCAGAACCATAGGAACCTCCATCTCCAAAAGTTGGAGAGTCAGATACAGATTCCGTTCAATATTGGTAGCGTCAATGATATTGATGATCCCATCGGGCTTTTCGTTCAGGATAAAGTCCCGAGTCACGATTTCCTCCCCTGTGTAGGGTCGCATGGAATAGATACCGGGAAGGTCTACGATCTCGCAATCCTTCCGTCCACGGATCCCACCCATTTTGCTGTCAACGGTCACACCGGGGAAATTGCCCACATGCTGATTGGATCCTGTGAGCTGATTAAATAATGTAGTTTTACCGCAATTTTGGTTGCCTACCAGGGCAAATATCATCCTGTCACCTCCGCCTGTAATTCGATCTTGGCCGCATCTTCTTTCCGTAATGTCAGTTCATAACCACGAAGCCGGATCTCCATAGGATCTCCCATGGGTGCGATCCGCTGTACGGTGACCCTTGTCTTGGGGATCAATCCCATATCCAACAAACGGCAACGGAGCAAACCCTCGCCACCTACGGTTAAAATCATTCCACTATGTCCTACGGGCAGTTCACTCAATTTCATACCATCACCCTTTAGTTAGTCATAACTAACTCCTTTCGGTGACATTATACTTCTTTTTAATGTGTTTGTCAAGAAATATTTTCCTTGCCTTTCCGAAAATATTCTATTATAATGTATTTAAATTCATGTATAGAGGGTTATTGATCCTCTATTTCACAAGAAATGCGATAAACAAGGAGAATAACCCTATGAGAGTACTTGCCATTGACTACGGTGATGCCCGTACCGGCATTGCCATTTCCGATATTATGGGAATGATCGTGGGACAAACCACAGTGATCCATAGCCGTAATGCCAAAAAGACCGCAGATGAGATCGCCCGTATCGTCAAAGAATGCGGTGCAGAAAAGCTGGTCATGGGCTTCCCCCGAAACATGGACGGTTCCGAGGGTCCTCGTGCGGATCTGTACCGGGAATTCGCCGCCTTGGTAGAAGAGACCACCGGCATGGCTGTGGTTCTGTGGGATGAACGACGAACCACCGTAGAAGCCCACAACATTCTGTCCGATTGCAACTATCACGGCAAAAAGCGAAAAAATACCGTAGACGCCGTAGCCGCTTCCCTGATCTTAGAGGGCTATTTGGCCTTCCTTTCCCGATAAAACAGTTCCCCTGCCCCTACAGCAAGAAGAAAGCCCCCAAAAAGCTTCTGTAGCAGTTCCAACTCCATATCCCCGGCGATCCATGCTGTGAGAACCGCCGTGAAACTCCCTGTCAAAACCGCCGGCAATATCACCTTTGTCTGTAGGAGTTTGTGTTTCCAATGAAAATACAGAGACACTGCCGCCGTAGGCAGAAAGTACAGCAAATTGATCCCCTGGGCTTCCACAGAGGACATCCCTGCTACAGCGGTAAGCCAAACCATAAGTAGGGTTCCTCCCCCGATGCCCATACCGGACAAAACCCCACACAAAAAACCCGTTAACGCTCCCATCATGACAGTATCATGCGGAAACCGCCGTAGAGGATAAAAGCACCCAAGACTCTATGGAGCCACTTCGCCTTGACCTTCTTTAACAATATCCCTGCACCGATACCTCCCAAGGCTCCTCCTATGACATAGGCAAGGCCTTGGGAGGCTATTTTTCCCCCTCGGAGGAAGTACATCCCCAGAGTCACCGCAGACAGTGGCAGGATCACCCCCACACTGCAAGCAAACACTTCTTTTTCCTCCAGATCCGTCAGCTTTCGGAGCATAGGGATCAGCACCATGCCTCCCCCCGCGCCAAAGAGACCGTTTACGATCCCTGCGGCAGCACCGCAAAGCCAAGGCCCCCACCGTTTTTCCTTCTGTTCCATATCCATCCTCCTTTTATAAAAATAGGATTTCCTACGATCCCCTTTTTATTCTCACACATATCACAGCTCTTTTCCGAATATAATCTGACAGCAGAAGAATAAGAGGTGTGTATATGGAACAACATTTCAATCAGATCACTTTGATCGGCAATCCCATAGGGAGTCCCGTCTATTCCCACAGCAACCACGGCAGGAATTTCTACACCTTCCCCTTGGAGGTCAGAAGACTTTCCGGAGCGACGGATCGTCTGCAGATCCTGATCCCGGAGGAGTTGTTGGAAGCCACCGAGATAGAAGGCGGAAACAACCTGTGTATCACGGGACAGATCCGATCCTACAACAGCCACCGACCGGAAGGCCGTCGATTGGTTATTTCGGTTCTTGCGGAAACCATGGAGACAACCGATCTGCCACATGACAATCAAGTCAGCCTGTCGGGAAATCTCTGTAAGCCCCCTGTGTACCGACGTACACCCTTGGGACGGGAGATCTGCGACATCATGCTGGCAGTCAATCGCAGTTATCGAAAGGCCGATTATCTTCCCTGTATTCTATGGGGCAACAGTGCCAGACAAGCAGAAATCTTTGCCGTAGGCACTCCCCTTCTCCTTACAGGACGGCTCCAAAGCCGTGAGTACATCAAGGTACTTGACGACCGAAAAGAAACCCGCATTGCCTATGAGATCTCCGCCATTACATCCCGGATCCCTACAGAAGAAGAACCGATTTAAAAATCTCCAAATTCCCGTTTAGTGCACCGTTGGTGCGAATGATGCACCCACCTCCGGTGGGCATGAATGTGTGCCCACCGGGCGCACAACAGAAATGCCCTATTGGGAAGCGAGGGACCGCTTCTCAATAGGGCATTTTTTAGATTTTAGGGATCATCCAAAGAAAGCCTTTGCCATATCGCTGTAGGCCATGAGCGCCTTACACAGCTCCAGCAAGCTACCGGTCTTGCCGTTGCCGTAGGAGGATACGCTATACTCCATGGTGTTGGAGACTCGCTGCTCTCCATCATATACAGCTACGGATACGGTGCTCCGAAGCTCTGCCGCAAGGAGACCATCAAAGTCAATGGCATAGCGGTTGACACCGGGAGTATACACCTCGACACCCTCTGCAACAGCGGTCACGGTTTCCCCGGCAGTGTTCTTATAGGTGATGCGGAGAGTCAGGGCTTCGGGATCTCCTGCATAAGCGGAAGCATCAAAGACAAACTTCAGAGTGACCTTACTGTCCAAGATCAGAGATTTTCCTACCCATGCTACAGTGGGAGCATCGAGATCCTTCCATTCGGTATTGACAGAATCAAAGGCAATGGAATCCAAACCTGTCAGATATGCTTTCTGTTCTTCTGTCAGCTCGGCATCGGGGAGATTGTCGGTGCAATACTTCTTATACTGCTGGGCTACGGAGCCGTAGCGAAGAAGGTTTGCACACAGAGCCTTGAGGCTTTCCTTGGCGTTGGCCTTACCCAACTGGGAATAGGCATAGGTAGCAATGCTGTACAGATCGGGATTGGAGACATATTCCATGCCATCCTTGGTCATATGGAGGGTAGCCTCCACCTCAAGATTCATGCTCACAGCATTGAGTCCCTCCAAGGTGAAGTAGTAATAGCCATTGTTAGGTACGGGCTCGAGCTTTTCGGTTCGGGTACCGGTCTGCACATTATTCTCAAATACAGGGATCTCACATTCCATGTAGTAGCTGTCGTAGCCATCCAGAAGAGAGGCTTTTACAGCATAATTGATAGAAATATCACTTGCCAGATTCAGGGTATGACCAATCGTGATCGTTCCGTCTACCGTTGCCTCGGGGTTCAAAGTCGCACCGCAGATACATGTGCCGTTCTCGTAGGAGTGAGAGGCTGTGGTGGTCTTGCCGCAACGGGAGCAGGTGCCGATATGGTTATCGCCCATATTTACATAGACATAGTCATGTCCCAGACGGGGCAGGTTCTCCTGTGCTTTGACTACGGTTCCGCAATCGGCACATTTCAGACCCTCGGACAAGCCGGAGTACAGACAGGTAGGTGCCTTGCCGGGAATGACCTCGGTTCTGTGCTCCAAGACAGGAATGACCTGTGCCGCAACAAGAACTTCACCACAGATATCGCACTTGGATCCATCTGTGAGACCTTCTGCTTTGCAGGTAGCGGCATAGCCGGGAACAGTCACGGGCGTATGAGGAAGGGTGGGGATCACAGCACCTGCAGAGATCGGTGCGGAACAGATACTGCAGACAGTATCTCCGGTATAGCCGGCTTCGGAGCAGGTCGCTTCCTTGCCGTTGATTACGATGGGGGTATGCTCCAAGGTTGCCATAGCTTCGGTATAGATTCTGCCACAGGAGCAGGCGAAGGTTTTCAGTCCTTCTGCGGAGCAGGAGGGGGCGGTGGTAACGGACTCGGAATAGGTATGTGCAGTAGCGGTGAAGCCGGGATAAACCTTCAGATCACCGGTAATCTTGCTGAGATCCGCAGCGTTGCCTTGGTCGGTGACCCATTCCTTAAAGGCATAGTGGTTTGCGTCATCATATGCCTTGGTGGGGGTGGTACCGGTGAACTTGGCGGCACTGCCTTCCGGAACTTTAACGGTTTGGAGGGCGGAGCCTGCTTCATCACAGAAGGTAACGGTATATTCGGGAGTCATAACAAAGGTAGTCTTCAGCTTGCCTACAAAGTCATAAGCTTCGTAATAACCGCTCCTACCTGCGTTGGTGGCAAAATACATAGTGCCGTTGCGAATGGTGACGCTTTCCAGCTCCATAAAGTAATTATAGGTGGAGGAAGTCATATAAATACTCTCCGATGCCAGAGGAGTTCTGGTTCCGGTGTTTTCGGGATAGTCACTGATATCATAAACCAGAATATAATTCTTGCTTCTGGGGGTATTGGATGTTCCTGCGGTCATGAGGTAATAGATCCGACCGTTGGAATAATGCATACCCTGCACCAGATACATTTTGGTTCCGCTACTGTTGGTATAGTTGTACTTGGGTGCTCCGGAAATAGACACAGAACTACTGAAATCGATATTGAATGCTTTGGTGCAGGAGATCGTACCGCTGGCCTGATCATGAGGGATCTCAATGGCATAGAACTTATGATCCAAGCAACCTAAAAGGGTTACCTTTTCATCATCCTGCTTATACAGGGTCAAGCCGGTAAAATTTCGGTTGGAGGTGCCCTCCACTACATCGTAATAAGCGACTTTTTTCAGAGTGTTTCCACTGACCTTGAATTTCCAGATACTATGGGTAGCGTAAGTACTGTGGGACTTATGGTACATGGTGGACAGATACAGATAGGTCACTCCGTCCAGAACCACTGCGCACATATCATTGCCGTGTCCCAGGTCCACAAAGTTGGTAATGGAAGTATCATCGGTATACTTCATAACCACATTGTCACCGGTAGAAATGGTGGTACGAACAAAATGTGCCACACCGTTATTCCCCTGGGGGCTCTGGAAGGTGTAGATATAGTTATCGTCTGCACACATGCCCTGGGTGGCGTTATAGTCGTTGGGCAGAGTGGCGATCTTGGTATAGTTGGAGTCCCCTATTACCAATGCCGATGCAAAGCCGGGCAAGAGCCCCAGAATCATAACCAGAGTCAAAAGTAGGCCTATGAATCTTTTCGCTGTTTTCATATCCGTTCTCCTTTATATAATGTAGATTCAGTATACCATTCCCACTCTCATTTGTCAATGGTTCCCAAAAAAGCCACAATTTTGTCACCTTTCTATAGACATTTTTCCGTAGATACTGTATAATGAACAACATACACTTTCTATATCTATGAAAGGCAAATCCTACATTAGAAAAGGAGAAATCTCATGAAACACATTCGCACGCTACTCTCTCTTCTGCTGGTTCTGTCCATGATGCTATCCTGCCTTGCATCCGCAAGCGCCACACAGCCTCTCTCAGACAGCGATACCATAGAAGAAACTCCCTCCGCTCTGAACACCGGCGTTTTCAGTCAAGACTTCAGAGCAGCCAATCTCCACAAGTATGCCGATACGGATATTGTCCGTGCCATTGTCCTGTTGGAGAGCGCACCTCTGGCCGATCACGAAGGCACCACCCTTCAGAAATCCGCCTACGCCCTCCGTCTGAATAAAGAACAGACTGCTGTTAAAAAGGCTATGAACACCATTCCCTACGAAACAGCCTATACCTTTACCACCCTCTTAAACGGCTTTAGCTGTGATGTAGCTTACGGTGATCTGGAGTCCATTGCAAAGATCGACGGTGTTTCCGCTGTCTATATTGCAAACCACTATGAAGAGCCCCGTTTGGAAATGCCGGAAAACAACCATGCAAATGACATCATCGGCAATACGGTTATGAACAATAACGGTTTCAACGGTGAGGGCATCGTAGTAGCGGTTCTGGATACCGGTCTGCGTACCTCTCATGAAGCCTTTAAGGTCTACAGTAGCATGCCCATTACCTCTACCCTGACCTCTTCTTCCATCTCCAAGGCCTCTGTGAAAGCAAAATATGTCAGTGCAAAGGTTCCCTTTGCCTATGACTATGCAGACAAGGACAACGACGTTTCCGATAAGAACGGTCACGGAACCCACGTTTCCGGCACAGCTGTAGGCTATGCCGCTACCTCCGATGGTGCTATCAAAATGTCCGGCGGTGCACCTGCGGCTCAGCTGGTCTCCATGAAGATCTTTAAGGATGCCGGTGGCGGTACCTCCTCCGATATCTACTTCTCCGCTTTGGAAGATGCATACACACTGGGAGTCGATGTGGTCAACATGTCCATCGGTGCACAGAACGGCTTTACTTATGACAGCTCTTTGGAAACCAATGTTTTCGGTAACATCTACAAGCGTATGGAGCAGGCCGGCATCGTCATGTGCGTCGCCGCCGGTAACGAATATTCCATGGCTGAGTTCTCCTCTATCGGCTATATCGGTACCGAGTATACCGACTTCGGCACCATTGCCTCCCCTGCCGCTTACGAAGGCAATATCTCCGTTGCCGCTGTACAGAATTCCCACTATCCTACCTATAAGCTGACCTTTAACGGCAAGGATTTCCCTTTCATCGATGCCTGTCAGGATGGCTCCCACGGTTGGATGCAGACCTTCAGCGGAAAAAGCACCTCTGTTGCAGTTCTGAAAACCTCCGACGGCAAATCTCTTGCTAACGGTACCGAGGCTGATTATGCTTCCGTCAATGTAAGGGGCAAGATCGTAGTCGTCTCCCGAGGTGATATCTCCTTCCAGGAAAAGATGGATTTCGCCGCCAACGCCGGTGCCGTAGGCATCATCGTCTGTAACAATGTGGAAGGCAGCATTTCCATGTCCATTGATCCCTATGCGATCCCTGCCATTTCCGTAGATTTTTCTATGAAAGACGCCTTCCTCTCCGCCTCTTCCACTGCCAAGCTGTCGACCCCTACCAAAATGACCGACACAGAAAACCCCGATGCATACCTGATGTGCAACTTCTCCAACTGGGGAACCACTCCCATGCTGACCATTGACCCCACCATCAGCTCCATCGGTGGTATGGTCTATTCCGCTGTTCCCGATTCCGATACAGCCTATGAAGTCATGAGCGGTACCTCTATGGCTTGTCCCAATGCCGCCGGCACCTTTGCTTGTCTGTTGCAGGCTGTTCGTGCCGCAGGCAAAGCTTCCAATGCCTCCGGCAGTCGTACCACCCTTACCAAGATCCAGAGCATGGAGCGAGCCGTTTCCCTTATGGAGTCCACCGGTATCATCCTGCGGGATGCCGATGACTATGTGTATTCTATCCGCCGACAGGGTTCCGGTCTTGCCAACAGTGCAAACTCCACCGCTACCTATCTCTACGGTGCCTATATCTCCAATCCCATCCAAGAGTTGGGCGACGACAAGAACAAGACCGGTGTCTACACCATGGATCTGGCCCTTGTAAACGACGGCTATGAGGAAGTGACCTACGACAACTTCAACGCTTATATCCTCTATGATGATATTGGCGGTTCCGATACCGGCTATACCAATTTCCTGCGGAGCGGTCTGCTCTACGAAGGGAACAAGGGCAGTGCCACTGTTACCTACAAGGTCAGCGGCAAGGAGGTCACCTCTGTCACCCTAAAACCCTCCGAGACCAAAACCATTACCGTTACCATTACCCTTGCAAATGACATCAGAGACTATTACGACAGATTCTTCCCCAACGGCACCTATGTAGAAGGCTATATTTCCTTCTCCAACACCGTTGCGGCGAATGACACCACTGCAACCGCTGTAGAGACCCATGCCACCTTCCTGGCCTATTACGGAGATTGGCTGAAGGCTTCTGCATTGGAAAATCTCAGCACCTTTGAATATCTGCAGGCAAGTTACGCTCTGAACAATGAGATCTACGAAAACGGCAAAACCTATGCCGAATCCGGCTTCTCCCTTGCAGATGTTCTGGTTAAAAAGTTTGGCCCCTTCTATACCGACCCGAATACCATCTACACCGCAGACAGTAAGGGAGAGCCCAACAACTATCTGGGTGCCAATTTCTTAGATGTAGGCAACACCCCCTATAGTCCCGCCTATCACGCATTCAGCACCCCCAACACCAAT
>JAZOXB010000222.1:0-15539 GCA_045659585.1 Faecousia sp.
TTGATGAGAACCAGACGATTGCCACGGTAGTACCGCAGGAGCCCGGCGGCAGGGTACACCGTTAAGCTGGTGCCACCGACGATCAGAAGGTCTGCATTGGCAATGGCATGGATCGCTTTGTTGACGGTTTCATCGTCCAGACCTTCTTCGTACAGAACGACATCGGGCTTTATGATACCGCCACAGTCGCAGAGAGGGATATCCTTTGCGTTTTTTACGAATTCGGCAGTGTGGGGCTTTCTGCATCTGACGCAGTAATTCCTCAGGACACTGCCGTGGAGCTCGTAGACGGTTTTGCTTCCGGCCTTTTGGTGGAGTCCGTCAATGTTCTGGGTCACAACTGCGGCAAGGTGTCCTTCCTGCTCCAGACGAGCCAGAACCTTGTGGGTGATATTGGGCTCAAAGCCCAGAGGCATCATTTTCTCCCGATAGAAGCGGAAGAAATAAGAAGGATCCTTCAGATAAAAGCTGTGGGAAATAATGGTTTCCGGGGGATATTCAAACTTCTGACGATACAGACCGTCCACACTGCGGAAATCTGCAATGCCGGATTCGGTAGAAACTCCCGCACCACCGAAAAACACGGCACGGCGAGACTCACTGATCCATTTTTTCAGCGTCTTCATCGGCGATCTCCTTTAGGATCTTTTTATCTTCTTTGGTTGTGAATACCAGTTTTTCGTACATATCCGGTCTACGCTCACGGGTGCGGAGGAGGGATTGCTTTCGTCTCCAACGAGCGACCTTGGCGTGATCGCCGGAACGGAGAATGGGAGGAACCTCCCGATCGTGCCAAACAGCGGGACGGGAGTACTGGGGATATTCCAGGGTGCCGTCCCAATGGCTTTCGTCCTCGAAGCAGGATGCATCGGACAGAACACCGGGAACCAGACGGCATACGGAGTCTGCAATGGCCATAGCAGGGATCTCGCCCCCGGTGAGGACGAAGTCGCCGATGGACATTTCTTCGTCTACGCATTCGTCGATAAAACGCTGATCAATGCCCTCATAATGTCCGCAGACCAAAATAATATTATCCATTTTCGCAAGGCGTTTGGCATCTGCCTGCTTAAAGACCTTGCCGCAGGGGCTGAGGTAGATGGTGTGGACGGGGCCACCTGCCTCATCACAGGCATGGCACCAAGTGTTATACAGGGGATCTGCCTGCATGACTGCACCCTGACCCCCACCGTAGGGGTAGTCGTCTACCTGATTCTGCTTATTTGTGGTGTAGTCACGGATCTGGTGGGTCTCAATACGGATGATCCCCCGTTCCTGTGCTCTGCCTAAAATGGACTCATTCATGAGATCCCCGACGGTGTCGGGGAAGAGGGTCAAAATGTCAATTCGCATCGGTCTCAAATCCTTCGATCAGGTGGACACGGATGAAGCCTTCCTCCACATTGATCTCCTTTACAAATTCCTTGACTGCGGGGATCATGTATTTGCGTGCGCCGTGGATCACATATACATCACTGGCGGGCATAGTGAGGACATCCTTGATCTTGCCGATTTCGACCCCCTCTTCCGTAATGACCTTACAGCCTAAAAGGTCTGCAATGAATACGGTACCCTTGGGAAGCTTGACCTTATCACGATCGATGGAGACCACCTTACCACGGAGGAGGGTAGCGGTTTCGGGATCGTCGATGCCTTCCAGCTTAGCAAGGACGCAGGTCTTGTGGATACGGGAGCTGACAACCTTTACTGCCTTGCCGTCAATATAAAATTCCCGGAATTTCAGCAAAAATTCCGGGCTGTCTGCCCAAGGAAGGATCTTGACTTCGCCCTGAATGCCATGGGTACTGACGATCTCACCGGTTTCCAATAATTGTAATTCCATAATGACCTCACAGTTTCTCATAGGTTTTTTCCAAGAAGCGTTCTGCCTTGATGATAAAACGCTCGTGAACTGCATTGCCAATTTCGCCGGCTTCGTCATAGGCCTTGATGGAGAAGGTGACCTTGCGACCCTCTACAGCGGTGACTTCGGATTCGGCACGGACTTCCATGCCTACGGGAGTGGCAGAAATGTGGTTGACCTGCATCATGGTTCCCACGGAGCTTTCTCCGGGAGCTAAGAAGGGTGCGATGGACTCGCAGGCGGCACCTTCCATAAGGGCGACCATGCAGGGGGTAGCATAGACCAACAGATCACCAGAGCCGACGATCTTTGCGGTGTCTTCTTGTTCAACAAGGGCATCTGCATAGCCCTTGGTTCCGATTTCAATAGCCATAGGTTTGTAGTCCTTTCATTTCATACTTATTCTACTATATCATACCAAATTCCGAGCCTCAGGTCAACCCATAAAAATAATGATTGCGATTTTCAGAAAAGATGATATAATGGAATCATAAATACTAAAAGAGGTGTGTTCTATGAACAAGGAACCCAAGCTGAATCTGGCTATGCTCTGTGACTTCTATGAGCTGACCATGAGTAACGGTTATTTTAATACCGGTATGAAGGACAAAATCTGCTACTTTGATCTGTTTTACCGCAGAGTTCCCGATGGCGGTGGCTTTGCCATTGCCGCAGGTCTGGAACAGGTGGTAAAGTATATTCAGGAACTCCATTTTTCCGAGGATGATATTGCCTATCTCCGTGGAAGAAATATGTTCAGTGAAGAATTCCTGGATTACCTGAAGACTTTCCGTTTTACGGGAGACATCTATGCAGTCCCCGAGGGAACCCCCGTATTCCCCAAGGAGCCGATCCTGACGGTTCGCGCCCCTGCTATTGAGGCCCAGCTGATCGAGACCTATTTACACCTTGCCATTAACCATCAGAGTTTGATTGCCACCAAGGCCAACCGTGTTGTCCGTGCGGCACAGGGCAGAACCGTTCTGGAATTCGGCTCCCGCCGTGCACAGGGTGAACAGGGGGCAGTTTTGGGTGCTCGTGCGGCTTATATCGGTGGCTGTCATGGTACGGCTTGTACCGTATCCGATCAGCTCTTCGGTGTGCCTGCGGCAGGTACCATGGCACACTCCTGGGTGCAGATGTTCGATACGGAATACGAGGCTTGTAAGACCTGTTGCGAGCAGTATCCCAACAATGCGACCCTGCTGGTAGATACTTCTAACACCCTTAAGAGCGGCGTTCCCAATGCTATCCGTGCTTTTAACGAAGTCCTCAAACCTTTGGGTATTACCAAGTGCGGTATCCGTCTGGATTCCGGCGATATGACCTATCTGTCTCAGAAGGCTCGTAAGATGCTGGATGATGCAGGTTGGACGGAGTGCAAGATCTCTGTTTCCAACTCTCTGGATGAGTATCTGATCCAGGAACTTCTCCGTCAGGGGGCACAGATCGACCTGTTCGGTGTAGGCGAAAGACTGATCACTGCCCGTAGTGAGCCTGTATTCGGCGGTGTGTACAAGCTGGTTGCTGTGGAAGAAGATGACGGCACCGTAAAGCCCAAGATCAAGGTTTCTGAGAATGTGGGTAAGATCACCACACCCCATTATAAGAAGCTGTGGCGTTTCTACGGCAATGACACCGGTAAGGCCATTGCAGACTACCTGACAGTCTATGATGAGACTGTGGACGACAGCAAGAACCTCCTGATCTTTGATCCCGATGCTACATGGAAGCAGAAGGAGGTCTATGACTTTACTGCAAAGGAACTCCAGGTACCTGTATTCCTGAACGGTGAATTGGTCTATAAACTGCCCACCTTAGAAGAGATCCGCGACTATTGTATTGCACAGGTGGATACCCTGTGGGATGAGGTCAAGCGGTTTGAAAATCCCCATAGCTACTATGTAGATCTGTCTCAGAAGCTGTGGGATATTAAGTACGGCCTACTGAAGGGTGCTTCGGAGAATCAGTAATGGGCAAAGGAAGGAAACCTTCGGTAATTGCCCTTTGCGGTGTCCTTGGGGCTTTGGCTCTGATGTGCCTGTTTATGGGCGGTGCTGTTCCTGTGGCCTCCCTATCATGCCCTATGCTGGCATCCCTGATCCTGATCCCCATATATATGGAGTGCGGATCCAAATGGGGCTTTCTGTGGTATGTGGCAGTAGGGATCCTGGGCTTGATCCTGGTTCCGACGAAGGAATGTGCAGGGATCTTTTTGGCCTACGGAGCCTATCCCATCGTGCGGAAGTTCCTCGGCCGTTTGCGGTTGAGTAAATTGTGGAAGCAACTGTATTTTAATCTGATTTTGGTGTTGGCTTACGGTGTGATGCTTTTTGTCTTTCCTATCCCGGAGCTACGGGATGAATTCAAGGATACGGCACAATGGATGCTGGGAGCTATGGTGCTCCTTGCCAATTTCTGCTTTGTGCTTTATGATATTCTTGTAGGCAGAATTGAGGTCTTTTACTGTGTTCGCATCAGACCGAAATTCAGATTTTGGTGAGTGATCGGGCGACCTCTTGGGGGGATCGCCCGATCTTTCGTAGGATAACCCCATTTAAATGCGAAAAAATTTTGTTTACCCTGTTGATTTTGGAAATGTATCATGGTAGAATAATGGATAATCAAAAAGGATTTAGAACAGAAAGGAGGACACACTATGTCTGATGTGAGAAAGTTTGTATATTACCCCATGCAGAAGGCAGAGGTCCTTCAGCCGGAATGCCCGGTTTATGTTTATGGATATGGCCTGGCAAAGCAGAAGCGTGGAAATGCGGCATTTGTACAGGTTCGTTTGGTGAATCGTACCGATAAGCAGGTCAACAGTGTATTCCTCCGAATCTGCGGAAGGGATCAACGGGGAAATTCCTTGTACGAACTCCAATATGTTCCTCTTGTGGATTGCGTGGGAGAGGCCTATAAGGATTTCGGTGAAGAACAGCCTCTGTTCCTGCCTCAGGGAGATGTTTCTAAGCTTGAGATCCATGTGATGGATGTGCTCTTTGAGGACGGTATGGTTTGGAGAATTCAGAACAGCCATCGTCTTATGACTGCGGAGGAGGCCGGTTGGGTCACCTGTTCCTGCGGAATGAAAAACCCCGCAGAGGCAGCTCGTTGTGTCTTCTGTGGCAAGGGTGCACCCAAGACCGAGGTTGAGGAAGAAAGCGTCTTTGTTTATGAACCGATTCTGAGTATAACCGAACTTCCGGAGAAAACGGCGGAAACGGAAGCTCCCGCAGAGGAGATCGAAGAAGCCGAGGCTCTCGTAGAAGAGACCGAAGAGGTCGAGATCCCCGTAGAGGAAGCGGAAGAGGATGAAACTACCATAGAGGAGATCAAAGAAATCGTAGCTCTCGTAGAGGAAGCCGAAGAAACGGAACCTCCTGTGGAAGAACCGGAAGAAGCCCAAGAACCCGAAGAGACTCCCATGGAGGAAGAGGCTCCTGTTTATATCGAGACTGCGGAGGAAGAATTCACTGCCGAAGAAGAAATCCTCGAAATCCCGGAGGAAGCAGATCGTTCCATCCCGGAGGAGGATCCCGATCCCACCGAGGAAGAGTCCGAGGAATTAACGGAAGAGGATCTGGAGGCACTGTCCTCGGATTGTGAGTACATGCAGGAAACGGAACAGCTTTTGCAAGAGATCCGTCAACGGCTCCGTGCCATAGAATCGGGAGAAGCTCTTCCCGTAGCAAAGGCGACGGAAGAGGAAATTGTTGAGGAATCTGAAGAGCAGCTGAAGAATCGCTCCCGGGGTGTTTTGTTCTGGATCCTTATGGTGATCTTACTGATCGTATTGGGCGGAGCTGCATTCTTTGCAGTCCTCTACTGGAAGGGTTATTTTGGATAAATTCCAAAAATTTACTAAAAAGCGATCTTAGACTATTTACAAAAAATGGTTGTTGTGGTATAATATGTGAGACGAGATCATGGAACCTTGTAAGGTCATCCAAATCCGAAAATACAATATAGTTTTATGAAAGTTGGGATAGCAAATGCCACAGTTTGTACAGAGTGAACAACAGAAAGAATTGATCCGTAGCTTGGTACAGGAGTTACCTGCCTTCCGTAAGAAGATGCACATGTCTCAGGCCGAGTTGGGCGACGCCATCGGTAAGAGCAGACAGAAGATCTCTGAGATGGAAAGAGGCGCAGCTCCTTTGGGCTGGGATACCTATCTGGCGATCCTCATGGTTCTCGGTGCTCGCGGAGTTCTGGAACCTCGTGGTCGTGACGCAGAGCGTCTTGTTGCAACCGGTAAGATCATTGGCGGTCGTATTCGTCTGTAATATTTATCTGCTGTCGGTATTTCAATTTATATCATGACATTGAGAGGATCCTCTACTGTTGAGGATCCTCTTTTTTTGAAAAAAGATCCCTTGGAAAAGCACCGCCTTTCCAAGGGATCGAGAGTTATTCCGAATCAGCTTTCAAATCCTACAAGGATGCCGCCCTTTTCTGCGTAGTAGCTACACAGACCGCGGGTGGTATAGATATCTGCATTGCAGATCCCGAATTCGTTCTTTAGGAGAGAGACCAACTCATTGGCACCCTCCGGGTTCATACAGTGGGCAATACGAACCTTGCCACCCTTATAGCCCAGCTCCTTCATACGGGATACCAATGTGGACAGAGCCTTTTGTGCACCACGGCACTTGTCCAGAGGTTCCAAAACACCTTCCAGAGCCTTGCCCACCAGACGGATGCCTAAAATGCCGGTGATCTTGGCAACTGCATGGCTGACGCGACCGTTGTTAGCCAGATTCTTAAGGGACTCCAGCATAAAGACCAGATGAGTATTTTTGCTGTAGGCTTCGATCTTGGCACAAACAGCATCAAAATCTAACCCTTCTGCTGTGAGCTCTGCGATCTTTTCTGCCAGGATCTGCATTTCGGGGCCGGTAGAGAGGGTGTCGAAGACATGAACACGACGACCGGGGTGGAGAGATTCGTATTCTTCCTTTGCCAAAATTGCGGAATTGTAGCAACCGGACAGCTTGCTGGTAATAGTCAAACAGAATATTTCTTCTGCATCGCCAAAGGCGTTGAGCCAATCTCCCAGACCGGGGCAGGCACTGGAGGTTCTGTCCTTGTTCTTGAGGAGATCCTCTACCATGGCAGAGACATCCAGATTCTTATCATCCAGATAGGCCTTGGCAGTGGTATGGATGATCATGGGGGCAATGGCGAAGTCTATGGTAGTCAGTTTATTCAGATCCGATGAGGAATCTGCTACGATCTTTCTGTTCAAATGATTTCTCCTTTTCTTTCTTTCTTTTAATGATTCTACCGTTATTTTGCAGTAATGTCAAGAAGTTTTCCGAAAGGGACTTGACAATCGGGAAAATTGTTTTATTATTGTCCCTGTACTCACATTTTTTACTTGCATTTCGATTGGAGGAAATTCTTATGGAAGTTGTTATCCTATTAGCTGTTCTGACATTGCTACATAGCTTCCAGACACTGTTCTGCACCCTGTACACCTCTCGCTATCCCGGGAAAGGGGAACTGGCATCTCCTGTGTTCTGTGTGCTACAGAGTATTGTGATCGCACTGTTTACCTGGATCGCAGGTGGCTTTCCCAAGGAAGCGGCACTGTTGACGGTTATTTTCGGTGTCCTCAATGCCATGATGCTTTTCGGCTTTAATACATCCTTGATCAAAGCCGGATCCCTTGGCTCCTATGCTTTTATGAATATGATGCTCCTTTTCGGCGGCATCCTGGTTCCCGTGATTTATTCCGCACTGTTTGTGGACGGGGAGACCCTTGGAAAATGGCAGATCCTTGCCATTGGCCTTATGCTTCTGGCCTTTGTTTTAATGAACATCAAGGAGATCCGTCTCAAGGGGATCAAGCCCATCTATTATGTATATTGCGGACTCCTGTTCCTCTGCAACGGCTTCTACGGCACCCTCCTCAAAATGCAATCCGTCCATTACGGAGAGCAGAAGGATATGATGGTCGTGATCTCTTACGCTCTCATGGGTGTGATCGCACTGGTACAGCTGTGTATGAAGGAAGGAAAGAGTACCTTTAAAGCATTCGCTTTGGGTAAAAAAGCGATCCTACCCTTGATCCTTAGCTTGGTCAGCTCCGCTCTTGCCATCAATGTTCTGACCCGTGTTATGCCTCTTGCAGATGCGGCGACCCTGTTTACAGTGGATAACGGCGGTGTTCTGGTACTGGCGGCAACTTATTCCTTTGTGATCTTTAAGGAAAGACCCAATGTTACCAAGGTTTTGGCAATGATCCTTGCTGTGGTCAGTATTCTGATATTTAGTTTGTAAATCTGTTATTTCATAGATGACAAATGGAAAAATATGTGCTACAATAGGTAAGGACCCTAAACATACCGAAAGGAGTATTCTGTATGACAAGATACGGTATTTCCGTAGAACTGAAAAATGTTCCTGCATTAGACCCTGAATTTATTCCCATTGCTCGATTTAATCGCACTTTTTTAGAGACTGCCAAGAAGCCTGTTTCCATTGCGGTGGAAAGAGCAGGCGGCGAAATGGCAAGCTGCCGAACCTTTATCCACGGCACTGCCGAGATGGCTCAGGCAGATCGTTATTATATCAACCGTCTGGTTAAGACCCTTCTGTGGTTCAAGGGTGGCTTCCGTATTTATGTGGCAGGGGATCGGGATATTTATGAATATCTCTGCACGGCCTTCTCCAAGGACGGAGAACAGGCCTTTGACAGTGAGTTTATGGCAGGGGTTTATGAGAATCCCTTTGAGGTCCTGTGGGTGGACGAAGTTCCCGAAGCCAAGGACTCCCCCAAAAAGATGGGCGGCCATTTGGAAGGTTGCCGCATTGGTTTCGATGCAGGCGGATCCGACCGCAAGGTTTCTGCTGTCATTGACGGTGAGACCGTCTACTCCGAGGAAGTTGTCTGGTTCCCCAAGCTGCAGTCCGATCCTCAGTATCACTATGACGGTATTGTTGCAGCACTCAAGTCTGCGGCTTCCCATATGCCCAGAGTGGATGCGGTAGGCGTTTCCTCTGCCGGCGTATACATTCAGAACCGTACTATGAGCGCATCTCTGTTCCTCCAAGTTCCCAAGGAACTGCAGGAGGCTAAGGTTCGTGATATTTATATCCGTGCTATTACGGATACCTTCGGCGACATTCCTTACTGCGTGATCAATGACGGCGATGTAACAGCTCTGGCAGGTGCCATGAGTCTGGAAGAGCCTGCGGTTCTGGGCATTGCTATGGGTACCAGCGAGGCAGGTGGCTTTGTAGATGCCAACGGCTGTGTCACCGGCTGGCTCAATGAGCTTGCTTTCGTTCCCGTAGATTGTGCGGAAAATGCCATGATCGACGAGTGGAGCGGAGACATCGGTTGCGGTGTCAAGTATTTCTCTCAGGATTCCGTCATTAAGCTGGCTCCCAGAGCAGGCATTGCTCTGGATGAAAGTCTGAGCCCTGCGGAAAAGCTGAAGGTCGTCCAAAAGCTTATGGAAGAAGGCGACCCCCGTGCCGCTAAGGTCTATGGGACCATCGGCGTATATCTGGCTCACAGCTTGGTATATTATTATGATCTCTATACTTGCAAGCATGTTCTTCTCTTAGGCCGTGTTATGAGCGGTAAGGGTGGCGATCTGATCCTGGATATGTGCAAGAGAGTTCTTGCAGACGAATATCCCGAGCTTGCAGATAAGATCTTCCCCAGCCTCCCGGATGAAAAGTTCCGTCGTGTGGGACAGTCCATGGCCGCCGCCAGCCTCCCCGAAAAGGCATAAAATATTTGAAATCTTACATATAAGGAGTATTTATCATGAGAATTATCGTTGCTGAAAATTACGAAGGCATGAGCCGTCAGGCCGCCAATATCCTCTCTTCCGTAGTTGCTATGAAGCCCGATTGCGTTCTGGGTCTGGCTACCGGCTCCACTCCTATCGGCACCTATCAGGAACTGATCAAGCGTTACAACGACGGCGATCTGGACTTCAGCAAGGTCAAGACCGTAAACTTGGATGAGTATGTCGGTCTGGAACCCACCCATGACCAGAGCTATCGTTACTTTATGCAGACTCAGCTTTTCGATCATGTTAATATTGATGTTGCAAATACCAATGTTCCCGGGGGCATGGCTCAGGATGTAGAGGCGGAGTGCCGTCGTTATGATGAGATCATTACCTCTATGGGCGGTATTGATATTCAGGTTCTTGGTATGGGACACAATGGTCATATCGGTTTCAATGAACCTGCAGAGGATTTCCCTAAGGGCACCCACGAGGTAGACCTTGCAGAGAGCACCATCGAGGCCAATGCTCGCTTCTTTGAGAATCGGGACATGGTTCCCCGTAAGGCTGTTACTATGGGTATCGGATCCATTATGCAGGCTCGGAAGATCCTTGTAGTAGTCAGTGGCGAAGGAAAGGCTGACATTGTTGAGAAGGCTTTCCGTGGTCCCGTGACTCCCAAGGTTCCCGCATCTATTCTCCAGCTCCACCCCGATGTGATCCTTGTAGGCGATAAGGCCGCACTGAGCAAGCTGCTGTAATCTAAAGTCTCAATTTTCAAGAGCCCTTGCAGGAAACTGCATGGGCTCTTTTTGAGTAAAATAATGGTAAAATCCTGAAAAAAATTCTTGAAATACCTATTGTTTTGTAGTATAATTCCTGTGTTTGAATGAGATGAAGGGAGTGTGAAAAAATGCTATTCGGAAGACATATCAACCGCTATTACGGTAAGTACTGGGTCAGGATCCTCTTTGGACTCATGGCACTGATCCTCATCGATTATGTACAGCTGGAGATCCCTGAACTGTATCGTATGGTGATCAACGGTATCAATACCGGTGCGGTGGATTTAAAAGGACAGACTCATGTTTTTGACATGACTTTCCTGCTGGATCATATTTGTCTGCCTATGCTGTTTGTGATCATTGCTATGCTGGTGGGGCGTTTCCTATGGAGAATTTGCTTCTTTGGAGCAGGTATCAATGTGGAAACGGATCTGAGAAGCCGCATGTTCGACCACTGTAAGGATCTGTCTCAGCAGTATTACCAGACCAACAAGGTCGGCAATCTCATGGCTCTGTTTACGGGAGATCTGGATACCATTCAGGAATGCTTCGGCTGGGGTATCATGATGCTCTGTGATGCGGTGTTCCTGGGCATTCTTGCTATGGTCAAGATGCTACGGATGAATGTGCTCTTAGCACTGCTGTCTCTGATCCCCATGGCCTTCTTAATGGTAGTCAGCACCACTATCGGTAAGTATATGACCAAAAAATGGGAACTGCGACAGGAGCGATATTCCGATCTGTCCGATTTTGCACAGGAGAATCTGTCCGGCATTGCGGTGATCAAGGCCTTTGTAAAGGAAGGTAAGGAGCTTCTCTTCTTCCGCAAGCTGAATCGAGACAATGAGGAAGCCAATGTGAGCTTTACCAGAACTGCGACCATTATGCGTGTTTCTGTTATGTTCTTCGTGGAATCCGTTATTTGTGTGATCCTTGGCTATGGCGGATATCTGGTATACACAGGTGCCTTTGACGCGGGACAGCTGGTAGAATATATCGGCTATTTTACCGCCATTGTATGGCCCATTATGGCAATTTCCGAACTCATCGACATGATGTCCAGAGGTAAGGGTTCGCTTAAGCGTATTTCCGAGCTTCTGGATGCACCTGTAGATGTACAGGATGCACCCGATGTGACCAAGGATGTTAAGCTCTCCGGAGAGATCGAGTTCCGCGATCTGACCTTTGCCTATCCCGGTAATGGCCCCCATGTGCTGAAAAACCTGTCCTTCACCGTAAAGGCAGGGGAAAGCATCGGTATCATCGGACGAACCGGTGCGGGTAAGACCACACTGGTGGATCTGATCCTCCGTACTTACAATGTGCCCGAGGGAACGATCTTCCTGGACGGCAAGGACATTACCACCCTATCCATCGAGACGGTGCGAGACAATGCCGCTTATGTACCCCAGGATAATTTCCTGTTCAGCGATACCATTGAGAATAACATCGCCTTTGCCGTTGATGAGCGGAATACAGAGAGCGTGGAACAAGCCGCAAAGCTTGCGGATGTCCACGACAATATTGCGGAATTCTCTCAGGGCTATCAGACCGTGTTGGGTGAGCGAGGCGTTACGGTTTCCGGCGGACAGAAGCAACGAATCTCCATAGCCCGTGCTTTGCGGAAGAATGCTCCCATTCTCATCTTGGATGATTCTGTTTCTGCGGTTGACGTTAAAACGGAGCAGGTGATCTTGGAAAACCTGCGACAGCTGAGACAGGGAAAGACCACGATCATCATTGCCCACCGTATCAGTACGCTGGAATCCATGGATCGGATCCTGTTCTTGGAGGACGGCGAGCTTGTGGACTTTGGCAGTCACAAACAGCTCTATGAACGCTGTGAGGCTTACCGCCGTATGGTTGAGCTCCAACGGCTGGACGATGGAAAGGAGGATGAAGAATGATAGAATTCTATCCTTTGATCGTTGTGATCGCCTTTGTAGTCGGTGCCGCGCTGGCTTGTATCATTGCCTACCGTTCCATTAAGGACAGCAAAAAGGACATCGGCTTTGAGCGCAACATGAATGACGGTGAGATCACCAAGCGATTACTGGCCTATGCCAAGCCCTATTGGAAGCGATTCCTGCTGGTTTTGATCCTGATGGTATTTTCCATTGCCTATGATATCATTGCACCTACCATTGTAGGTGAGGTGGAGGAACTGGTAAAGGGAGATTTTGAACTACAGGAGCTTTGGTCCCGTGTAGCTGTATTTGCCAGCATTCTGGTAGTTTCTATTCTGTCTACCTATGGACAGGCTATGATCCTGCAGAAAACGGGACAGCGAATCATTTCCGAACTGAGAGAGGATCTCTTTGTTCACATTGAGGGGCTGTCTCATTCTCAGCTGAATAACATTCCTACCGGTAAGCTGGTGACCCGTCTGACCAACGATACCAATGCCATTTCCATGATGTTCACCAATATCATCGTCAATATGGTGAAGAATTGCTTTGTTGTGATCGGCGTACTGGTTGCCATGCTTCTGGTCAACTATGCACTGACTCTGATGATGCTGAGCTTTGCTCCCTTTATTGCTCTGTTTACCTTTGTATTCCGCCGTTTTGTGCGGAAAGCTCACAGACGGGTCAAGGACAGCACTACGGATATCAATACCTTCCTGTCTGAGAATCTCTCCGGTATGAAGGTGATTCAGATCTTCAATCGGGAAAACCGGAAGCAACAGGAGTTTGAAGAAAAGAATCAATCCCTGAAAAAGTCCCGTTATGAGCAGATCCTGGTCTTCGGTATTTTCCGTCCCATGGTCTATATGCTGTATTTGTCTACCATTATGCTCCTGTTCTACTTTGGCGCTCGCGGCTATATCCGTGATACCACTTTCCTGGGACAGGTCATTACCGGAGGAACCATTGTTACCTTCTATCTGTATATCTCCAAATTCTACGATCCCATTCAGAATCTGGCAGAACAGTTCAACAGACTCCAGGCGGCTTTTGCCTCTGCGGAAAAGATCTTCTCTATTATGGATCTGAAGCCCGAAGTGGTAGACGAGCCCGATGCCAT
Organism: Faecousia sp.; assembly: GCA_045659585.1. Classification (GTDB taxonomy): domain Bacteria; phylum Bacillota; class Clostridia; order Oscillospirales; family Oscillospiraceae; genus JAZOXB01. The sequence goes on from JAZOXB010000222.1 coordinate 13,431, forward strand.
AGAGCCGGAAAAGATCGAAGGCAACATCGAGTTCCGTAATGTCTGGTTCTCCTACATTCCCGACGAATGGGTTCTGCGAGATGTGTCCTTTACGGTCAAGGCAGGGGAGACTGCCGCCTTTGTAGGCTCCACGGGATCCGGTAAGACTACGATCCTGTCCCTGATCTGCCGTAACTATGATATTCAGAAAGGTCAGATCCTGATTGACGGCATCGATATTCGCAAGATCAAGATCTCCGCTCTGCGGAAGCACTTTGGACAGATGCTACAGGATGTGTTCCTGTTCTCCGGCACCATTCGCAGTAACATCCTTTTGCGAATGGAGGGCGTTTCCGACGAAGAGGTTATGAAGGCTTGCCGTTATGTCAATGCGGATCACTTTATCGACCGCCTGAAAAACGGTCTGGACGAAGAGGTTCGGGAGCGTGGCAACAACTTCTCTGCGGGACAGAGACAGCTTCTGTCCTTTGCACGGACGGTGCTCCATAAGCCTTCCGTTATGATCCTTGATGAAGCTACTGCTAATATCGATACAGAAACGGAGATTCTGATCCAGGATTCTCTTTCGAAGATGCGTAACATCGGTACCATGCTCATTGTCGCACACAGATTATCCACCATCCAACATGCCGATAAGATATTCGTCATGTCTAAGGGCAAGATCATAGAGCGGGGTAATCACAGTGAGCTTCTGGAACAGCGGGGAAGATACTACCGCCTCTATCAGCTCCAGTATACCAAAAACGCTCTTCTTAAGGGTGAATAATACTGTTCTTACAGGAAAACAGCCTTGGTTATCATTCGTTAAAAATCGAAATAATATCCCTCTTGCAAAGACGAACGTCTCCGCAAGAGGGATATTTTCTATACTATTTAATCGTTAGCAAAATAGGCCTTTGCACTGTCGGAGTAGGCAAAGAGGGCTTTACCCAGGTCACCGAGAGCATCGGTCTTGCCGTTGCCGTAGGTATCGGCGGCATATTGCAGAGTGCCGGAAACCACGGTATCACCGGACAGGATCTGTACCGTCAGCACGGAGCGAAGCTCTGCGGCAAGGAGAGAATCCAAGGTAAATGCATAGTAGCCACGGCTTGCATTATAGATCTCAAGATCGGTGATGATCTTTTCCTTATCCTTGCCGTTAATATCCTTATAGGTGACCTTCATGGTGAGATCCTCGGTGCTACCTGTGTAAGAACCAAGGGAGAAGATGAACTTAACACTGACCTTAGAAGCCAGATCCAGGGACTTACCCAGCCATGTAATGCTGTTGGTGGCAGGGATGTTCTCCGTCAGGTTCATGTTGCCGAAGGTAACGGCTTCCATATCACTGAGGAGAGCCTTCTGCTCTTCCGTCATCTTGGCATCTACCAGAGCATCCAAACGGTAGGACTTAAAGATCTGCGCTTTGGCACCGTAGCGGAGAAGCTCAGCACAGAGGACCTTCAGCTTCTGAGGTGCGGAAGCCTTGGGCAGCTGTGCATAGGCATAAGTAGCTACGCTGTAAGTGTCAATGGGAGAACAGTGTACCTGACCGTCCTTGGTTCCATAAAGGACAGCGCGGATCTCGTCATTCATATTGACGGCGGTGAGACCGGACAGGGTGAAGTAGTAATAGCTTCCGTTTACTACGGGGAGAAGCTTCACTTCCTTAAGGGAGTACTTGCCTTCCTTGTAGCTGTCGATCTCTGCCAGAATGTAGATCGAATCCATATCATAGCCTGCCAGCGTGGATCTTGCAATGCCATAATTGACAGAAATGTCGCTTGCCAAGTTGAGGCTGTGTCCTAACTTCCAAGTGCTTTCCAATACAGGCTCCTTGACCTCTACATGACCGCAGACACACAGGCCGTCTTCATAGCTGTGAGTTGCTTCCTCGGTAAAGTCGCAGTTTTCGCAGGTGATGATGTGGGAAGTCTCATCCTTGATCGCGTAAACAGGAGTATGACCGGTTGCGGGAACGACTTCCTGTGCGGTGAGAACTTGGTCACATACAGAGCAGTGCTTGCCTTCCGTCAAGCCGGTTTCGGTGCAAGTAGGAGCAACAGCCTTGTCAATGACCTTGGTATGTCCGTTAGCAGGAATAACTTCCTGCGCGGTCAGAGTGAC
>JAZOXB010000223.1:0-3238 GCA_045659585.1 Faecousia sp.
CGGTAGAAAGTCAACCAAGTGCAACACTTTTTTTGAAATATTCAGCCGGGGTTTTCCAGCCAAGACATTTTCTGGGACGGTTATTGATCAGATCTTCAACAACCTGAACATCCTCATCCGTAACTGTCCTAAAATCAAACCCTTTTGGAAAGAAAAATCTAACAATATCGTTTGTGTTCTCGTTCGTTCCGCGCTGCCATGGTTTATGTGGCTCAGCAAAGTAGACAAGGGTGTCTAAGTTTTCTTCTAACTCCCGGAACTCCGAGAATTCGGAACCATTGTCTAAATTTATACTCTTTACCGGCAATCCTGATAACAGCCTCTCAATCACTTTGCGAGTGCCCTCGGCCGAACGAGATGATAGTAGTCCCATTTTAAGAAGTCGACTCTTACGATCCACAAGGGTTACCAACAGCCCTTTTCCAACACCACCATAAACCGTATCGCCCTCCCAATCACCGATCCTGGTTCGATTAACGATTTCCTCGGGCCACTGAGGGATTGTGCGATCCGGTTGAATTGTGTTATAGTTGGAATTTCGTGGGAAACTACGCTTACCGCGCCGCCTCAGGTTCTTTTTTTCTGTGATTTTAGGAAATCTCCCCAACTTTATATATCGGTAAATAGTTGATGTGCAAATAGGATTTCGCTTCGGAAATTGATCATGCCAGCGTCCACTGATTGTTTCGGGTGACCAATATTTCTTCAGCTTAGCAACAATATATTTCCATTCCTTCGTGTTTGGCTGTAATGCTTGACGGCATTGCTCCCGACGGCGACGGATGTAGAGATTTTGCGCACGCCAATGATTGTACCAGTAATCGTTATCGGGTTTGTGATGAGGCCTATATTTTGCTCTGTTCCGATTAACCTCTCGGCTGATTGTAGAGGGGCTTCTTCCTAAAATTTCTGCTATTTTTCGAAAAGATTTGCCTTCTGACAAAAGTTGTTGTAGATATTTTCTCTCATCTAGTGTAAAATGTGTGTAGGACAATGTGCTAACCTCCTGTGTTGTTTGATGGTGTGGTAACTACATTCTACACTAAGGTTGGCATATTGTCTCTCTTTATTTTCAAAGGTGTTGCACTTCGTATTATAATCTGCCCACCTCCCTTTACACAAGGGAGGCTTTAGTGCCTACCGTATCGGTAAACAGCTCGACAAACTGAAATTGGTATTTCGCCTATCATCGGCGTTAGCCCATAAATTTCAATCCGTGGCGTAGCCACACATTCACGCCCCACCATAGTGGGGTGCTTCGTACCGCAGGTGCTTCACAACCCACGGCTGTGGGTTACTTAACGCCCACCGCAGGTGGGTACTTCACTCGCTCCACGGTCGCGATAAACTGTGATTTGATCATTTCTATGGATCTATGGAAAGATGGCGGTTATGGAGTTTAGTCGGGGGGGAGGGAACCAAATCGATCTTCTGTCGACTAGGAGTTAGGATCGGCTTGATGACCTAACAGGCAATCAAGGCACTACGTGCATTTTCGAAAGGAGTTCGATACATCATGAAAAAGCTTTTGACCGTGTGGATATTACTTTTTGCAATCGCATTGCATCTGACAGGCTGTGGCACCGCTCCTGCCGAAAGCCTCGCACCTGCAATCTCGCAGGAGACCCCCGACACTGTGGGAGCGGAATTGGATCTGCTTTCTGCCATGATCCGCCAAAACGTAACGGAAGCTTCTCCGGATCAAAAGGTTTCTGTCTCTATGACGGATTTTGCAATTTCACTTCTCCAAAACAGCTACGTTGCCGGGGAAACCACCGTTCTTTCGCCTTACTCTGTATATCTGGCTCTGGGGATGACCGCGAACGGAGCTCGTGGAGAAACCCTCTCTCAAATCGAAGCCCTGCTTGGGATGTCTGCGGAAGAATGGAACAGCTATGCTCGTTACCTGCAAAATGACGAGGGTCAGGAGCTGAATACAGCGAACTCTGTTTGGTTTAGAGATGACATTTCCGTACAACAGAGCTTTTTGCAGGCATTAAAGGATTACTATGAGGCACAGGTCTATTCCCGTCCCTTTGATGCCGATGCTTTGGAAGCCATGAACAACTGGATCCGGGAGGAAACCGACGGTCGGATCCTACAAACACTGGATCAAATGAACCCCAATGCCCAAATGTATTTGATCAACGCCCTGACCTTCTCCGGCTCTTGGGCTGAGGCTTACACGAGCCAAAATATCTTCGAAGGGGTATTCCATGGCACTGAGGGGGATAAAACCGTGACCATGATGTCCTCTGAGGAAGGTCGGTATTTGGACGATGGTATGGCAACAGGCTTTATGAAGGACTATGAAGGTGGCAGATACAGCTTTGTAGCCCTGTTGCCCAAGGAAGGACTTTCTTTGGATAGCTACCTTTCTTCCTTAACAGGAGAGGATCTCCTTCGCATGATCCGAGAAGCTGAACATACTACGGTGAACGCCACCATGCCCAAGGTGCAATCGGAAACAGCTGTAGAGCTGCGGGATGTACTCTCTGCAATGGGGATGGTCGATGCCTTTACCATGGAAGCGGATCTCAGCGGAATCAACGGACAGGGGGATCTCTTTATCAGCCGTATCCTTCACAAAACCTATTTGCAGGTTGACGAAGCAGGTACCCAAGCCGGTGCGGTCACTATGGAGGAGGTTATCACCAAGGGCGTGCTCCTGAATCGGAAAGAGGTATTTCTGGATCGTCCCTATTTCATGGGGATCTACGACAATGTTCATCAGTGCTTCCTCTTTATGGGTGCTGTGGAGAATCCCTAAACTCCATCAGCCGGAGAAATGCACCCCAAAGCAACGGATCTCATAAATGTAAATTTGAAGATGAAAAAGCCCCTGTTGGGGAAGCTGTTTGGAGCTTCCTCAACAGGGGCTTGGTTATGGTCGAAATGTCTGTTTCTACGCTCAGGAGAAGTAAGCCTTGGCACTGTCACTGTAGGCGAACAGAGCCTTGCACAGGTCACCCAAGGTATCGGCTTTGCCGTTGCCGTAGGTGTCGGCGGTGTATTGCAGGGTACCGGAAACGACGGTTTCACCGGAGAGAATTTGCACCGTCAGCACAGAGCGAAGCTCTGCGGCAAGGAGGGAGTCCAAAGTGAAGGCATAGTAGCCACGACTTGCGTTGTAAACCTCTACATCGGGAATGATCAGCTCCTTGTCCTTGCCGTAAACATCCTTGTAAGTAACCTTCATGTTCAGTTCCTCTGTAGGACCGGTGTAAGAACCGAGAGA
>JAZOXB010000224.1:0-7043 GCA_045659585.1 Faecousia sp.
GCGCTGATACCTACGGCAACGGCAAGACCGGCACCCTGTTGGATCTGTGCAAGGCCCTGTTTGCCTATGTAGACGAGGCTAAGGCATACTTCGGCTAAACAACTAAGTATCCCCGATCGGGAGATCGGCGGATCCCATGAAGGAATAGAGTCCTCTGTTGAGGGAGCGATCAAGCGCTCCTTCAACGGGGGATTTTGATATATTCGGTGAAAGCAGGGAGAAAAAAGAGTATGTATATATACAAACTATGGGGAATATGCCTAAAATATTTTGTGTGAAAATCACTCTTTTGTGCAAAAAACAGAAATAATGAAAAAATGGTGAATACAAAACAATAGGTAGTGGCAAGATATGGTTTTTTTAAAAAAAAGCAATATATTTAGTATTTCCTCTTGTAATTTTGTGTCAGATATGTTATAATCTAGGGTAACATATTATAGCCGTGTAAGTATTTTCATAAACCGAGGGGAATTGATAGGGGCAATTTCCAAACCGGGATGAGAATTGAAACGGAATCGGGAGGATGATTATGAAGAAAATTTATGAAAAACCCAAGCTGATCTGCGAAGATCTGCAACCGGAGACCATGCTCTGCGGTTGTGATGTTAAGAACCCCAGCTTCAGCGATCTGGAAATGTGCAGTTACACCGTCAAGCCGGAGGGAACCTTTGCAACCTTCGTTCTCTTTGGCGAAAATTGGGGCGGTAACTGCGAGGTGAGCAACGAGGCCATGGCAGGGACCGAGTACTACTACTGCTACTACGGCCCCCAGACCACCATTTTCAGCTCGTGATTTTATAACGAAGAAAGGAGTTTTATTATGAAGATTTCTAAATTTATGCGATCGGCTCTTGCATTCTTACTGATTTTAGCATCTTTGGTGGGAGTAGTTCCCGTTGCCTTTGCTGCTGAGGAAGAACGGCAGCAGATAACGATTCACTCAAGTGATTTGGTAACGGATACTGTGTATGATTCTGCCGAGGACGAAGAACAGGCGCTCGTAGATCAGATGACAGATCTGTTACGGCAGGAATATGGCGTAGATGCGATTCAGGAACAGGACTATGGCAATCCGGAATTCCCTTGCTTGCCCGAGGATCAGGGACCTGCTACCAAGAGTGACAACTTGAATACCTCTTATGTATTCTTAGACTTTAAGATTGGCAGTGATTCCCGAGATTTTAACTGGCAGGTCTATAATGACGGCTATAGCTCCACCCAAGCGCAATATACCAATTTTCATCCCAATGGTCAGATCTCTGCTACTTTTAGCTCCGATGATCCCCGTATTTTCATGCCCGTTGAGAATACGACCACAGCGGCTAAGCGTTTAGGCAATTATAAGATCCAATCCGGCGATATTGTACAGGTTCGTATCGGTTCTATTACTCCCGCCTCCGGGAATACCCTATTCGATTCCAGTAATACAAACAAGGTTGAGGGCTATTTTGCCATCGTTACAGATAAGACTATCGGTACATCCGGTAATGATAAATGGCAAAGCTGTGGAACAGCTGTATATACAAAGACGGTTGACTCCCAGATCCTCCAGTTTAAAGCTCCCAGCGGTCAGGTTGGCAATAAGCTGCAGTTGGTCCGTTTTGATCCCTTCCAGCAGTTGAATGATGCTTCTTATAATTTCCCCAAAGCCACCCTTTATATTGATTATATCTATGTAGGACCTGCGAACAAGGCTCCGGTACTGATCAGGTATCGAAATGAGGGAAGCTCCGAGAATCTTAAGCATAAGATCATTTCTACCAAAAAGACTGCAGATGACGGGACTGTATCTTATACGGAACGTTCTACTTATGGCTATGTCGGCTACGGTCAGGTGGCTCCTTATTATGACCATGGTAAGAAAAATTCTACGAATGCTACCAACAACACCCAGACCATTTGGGGCTATGCAGTTTGGCAGGATACCAACAAAGACGGTACGTACGAGGATATGAATAAATTCATTACGGATCCTACCGGTTTTAAGTGTTATTATGACACGATCTTCTATCTGAAGTCCGTAACTATCCGAACCGATACCCTGAGCTCCAAGCAGACCCCTTCCAATCCTGATGTTACAGATGATAAGTACACCTTAACGGTTGACGGCTTTGATACTGCGACCCTTGACTTGGGTTCTTACGGTAAGCCTGTAGATGTGACGATTGTTCTGGACCGTTCCGGTTCCGAGTCGGATCTTGCTTCCGGCACACAGAACTTTACTACCAAAAGCGCAATGACAAGTCACCTGGCCACCTTGGATACGACCAAGTGGCCCGGCTATTACAGAGCCAGTGTATGGAGATATAAGAACAATAAGGGCGGTAGCGGCGCAAAAGCTTATGTTTACCATATGCCCATGCGGTATTATAACGGTGAGTGGCAGTGTTGGGTTGTACCGGAATCCGGTGTATACGATGGTGTTAGCGGCAACTGTAACTGCGACGGCAAGCATGCAGACTTTGGCGTTTACCCCTATAATGCCAATGGCGCCGGAATGAACTACTGCACCCACTGTAAGTGGGTCAGCATGTCTAATGCCTATTCCCTGTATGAAGCGCTCATGAATGCTGATGGTTACAAAATAGCAAGCGCACCCTTTCAAATCGGTATCTGCCGTCTGGGCATTATGCAAAATGCTGTGCAGACATTTGTAGATCAGCTGTTTAACAGTACCCATAACCTGAATTCCGGGAATAGACACAGTATATCCATTCTTTCTTTCGGTCACAGTGTTTTCATCCCGTCCTATCCCTATAATAATCAGGATGGAGCGATTGTTAAAACCGGTAAAAATGCAGACTGTTCTTATGAGCGAGAATTCTTAGATGAGAATAGTTATGTAACATTCCTGTCTCAGTTGAGAAATACCTTCGTTTTTGGCCAAACTCGTACGGATGCAGCTTTCCAGCTTCTTGCAGGCGATGTGAGTGACATTGAAACGGGCTACAATTCGGGTCGTACAGAACCTTATATTAAGGCATCAAAGTATATTCGGACACCGGATACGGCTGACCGAAAGCGTGTTGTTGTATTCCTGACTGACGGCGTTCCTACGACCAGAACTGACGGCAAGTTCGAATATACTCTGGCGAATAAAGCCATTAAGGCATCCAAAACCTTGAAAGCAGACAGTAAGACAACGGTTTATGCCATTGGCGTTATGTCGGGTGCGGATTCATCTACCCTCAAAATCAATACGGTTCGTAAGGATGATGAAGCTATAGAAAAAATGGAGGCACGGTATACAGAGAATCAACGCAAGAATGATTTCATGAATGCGATCTCCTCCCGGTGTAAAGGCGCAAATGTTTACTGGACGACCGTTACTCCCAAGGGAAATTATTACATTGCTTCTAATGCGGCGGGTGATAAGTTGGTATCTGCCTTTGAAACAGTATGGAACGGTGAGGCTCCTACCGTTGGTGTTTCCAACTTGTCCGGACCGGGTTCTCTGTGGCTCTACGAGCACTTTAGCAGAGAATGGAAACCGGATCCTGATGGTACGGTTAAAATTTATGCCGAGGCATATAAGTCCGGAGGAAACTATTCCGGCACGAGGGTCCTGATAGGTGAGCATAAGATCACCAACGTAGATACCAAGCAATCCTACCAAGGAAACGGCTATATTCTCCATATTGAGCCCGGCACGGAGCAGGATTATGCCTGTGTTCTTCAGTGGACGGACGCAAAGACGGCGTTCCTCCGTGAATCGGATCTGAGTACCGGATCCAAGGCAAAGTCTATTGACGGTACCACCCTGAATACTAAGAGGGGCTACAAAATCTATATGGAAATGCCCATCGAGGTTGACCGAAATAATACTTTGGGCGGCAACAACATCCCCCTGACCGAGACGGACAGTGGATGCTATCAGGCTAAGACATCTGCTGATACGGAAAGAGGCGCAAAGCTCTTTGACTATACTCCTCCCGATGCCAATGTATTCTGCACTGTCGGTGGAGAGGCACACGATTATTTCTTAAGCTTGGATGAGTATATCGGAATCGTTGCCAATCAGAACGCAGCCGTTCTTGAAAATGTTTTGGGAAATATGGCTCGTATGCCTAAGGACGTCAATGTTACTAACAGCGCCGGCTTCTCTAACTGTGATTATGTGAAGTTTGATGTTAAGTTGACATCCTCTAACAATAAGGTTGTTTACCACAAGGGCGTTGCCAATTACGGAGACAAGACCTTGTCTGCCAACGTTTTCGATTTCGATAATACCGATAACACCATTGCAGACTTTAGTGTGGACCAGATTTTCAATATGACGGTTTCCATGACACACAAGAGTGCAAGGGTGGACTTCTTTGGTCGAGAGCCTTATTCCAATATTAATGAGACTTTGCATCCTACCTACTATGTGCCCAAGTTCGCAGTTGTGGACTACGGCGACAGCGTTTCTGTTCCCATGGGTCTGGAAGGCAAGAATTATTCTTCCGACAGCTCTAAGATCTCTGACCTCAATGGCGGCACTCTCAGCGGTACCGGTGATGCAGTTACCATGAAGCTGACCTATGACAAAAAGCTCATGAACAGCACCAAGACCGCCGCTACCTACACCTACACCACAGACAACATCCCCAAGGGCATGACCTCTAACGAGATCGCCCGTGAGGTCACTCTGATCCCCGCAAATGTGGTTGCTTATGATGATACTGCACTGACCTTCGGCAGTGGCTGGTCTACCTCCGGTACCACTACCGCTATTGAGCAGACCTATGACAACACCGCTGTTTACGGCCGTGACAGCAAGTACGATACCACCGGCAATTTCCATGGTTCTGTTAAGGTTGCAGAGGTTTCTGCAAGCAGTAACTCCAAGCAGGCCCAGTTCACCTTTAACGGCACCGGCTTTGAGATCATCTCCAAGACCACCAAGGATTCCGGCGTTATCATTGCTGAGGTCTTTACCGGTTCTACGGTTCCCACTACACAGGCAGAGGCTGACAAGACTCTGATCAAGAGCATTCTGTGTAATACTTATCTGGCCAACGGCAATTACAGCCAGGTTCCCGTCATTCGTTGGGATTGCGATTCCGATAAGGACGGTGTGGCAGACTACGGCACCTATACTGTAAGACTGACGGCTTATTACAATGCCGCTTTCGCTCTCCGTGGCACCAAGAACGCCCTTTCCGAGGACGAAGTAAAGGCTATGCTGGGCTACGGAGATGAGGTTGATTTTACCTACATTCCTTCCGACAGCGCAGAGGCTACCCGCGCCGTTGCTACCTCTTACAAGGTCTATGTGGACGGTGTCCGTATTTTCAATCCTGTTGAGGGTAGCACCCTTGTAAACAATGTTTACTCTCTGGCAGGGGAGATCGTGAACGCTGAGTTCGTTGATATGCAGAGCGTTGCTCTCCGTGATACATCTAACTGGGCAGGTGGAAAGACCGACGGTATGCTGTATCTGGCTGACAAGTCTGCATCTGCCGATGCCGATGATTTGACCTCGTCTGCAACAGACGGTTTCCCCCTCTTCATGGACGGTAAGATCGAAATTGAAAAGGTAGGGGACCGCATCTACTACAAGAAGGACGGCAAGCGCATTAAGGACACTGCCACCGGCAAGGAGATCTTCTCCATGTACTTAAACGGCGGCTACTACTACATGGTAGAAAATCCCAACGCTACAGCCGAGAAGCCCTATCTGTACCTGTCTCGCGCCGAGGTTCGTAAGCTCTTAGGAGACGACGGTGTCTTCTACAGCTCCAAGTATAGAGCCTTGGGCGCAAAGTGCGAGATCCAGCTGAAGTCCGGCTCCGGTCTTGCCTTTAAGGTCACCGGCTCCAAGGTCATGGTCAGCATCAAGTCCGCTGACGGCGGCAAGGTCACCCTGCAGGCCCATGATGGCAGTGATTTTGTCAATGTAGCTTCCAATGTGACTTCTGCAACCGAGAGCTTCTATGATGTGAGCGCTTATGTAAAGAACGGCATGCTGATCCTGAAGAATGGCGGCTCCGGCATCCTGTCCGTTGTCCATATCAAGACCGGTTCTGCCGCCGTGACTACCTCTGAGGCAAGCATCTATGTTGATGACGAGCTGGCATACAAGGCTGCAAAGCTCTTTGAGACTCCCATTGCAGAGACCGTCACCGACGAGCTGAAGCTGAGCCACTCTCTGAATCTCCGGAGCAACATCAGCATCAACTATGTCGTCTCCAAGGACGCTCTGGAAGGCTATGACTTCTATGAGTTTACCGCCGAGGTTGCAGGCAAGACCTATTATCTCATGGGCGAAGAAAAGGGCAAGTATGTTTACTTCACTCTGGAAGGCCTCAATGCATCTATGATGAACGATAATGTCCGTTCTCAGCTGACAGCATACAAGGGTGATGAGGTATATACCTCTCCCGTGGATGACTACAGCATTGCAACCTATGCATTCACCATGATGAATCGGGAGGATGCAACAGAGCAGTTTAAGCGTGTTTGTGCAAATCTGCTCCGCTACGGTGCGGCAACTCAGACCTATCTGGGCTACAACACCGATGCATTGGCAGACGAAGAACTGACGGAAGAGCAGAGAGCATATCTGTGCGATTTGGACACCGTGACCTTCGGCTCCAATTACACCGTAGGCAACGATGTTGCCGATGCCACCGTGGTATGGCAGGGAAGAACCCTGTCTCTCACCAGCACCGTTACGGTGAAGCTCGTGGTCAATGTATCCGAATACGAGGGTAATGCAGAAGATCTGGAACTCCGTGTTTCTTATGTAGCGGCAAACGGTGAGGAAAAGACCTTTACCGTTGCACCTCAGGTCTACAATGCAGACAAGGGACAGTACCTCTTTGATGTGGATCGGCTCAATGCCGCAGATCTGAGAGCGGTTCTGACTTGCCAAGTATTCGCAGGAGATGTGGCTGTGTCTCAGACCCTGACCTACTGCGCTGATACCTACGGCAACGGCAAGACCGGCACCCTGTTGGATCTGTGCAAGGCCCTGTTTGCCTATGTAGACGAGGCTAAGGCATACTTCGGCTAAACAACTAAGTATCCCCGATCGGGAGATCGGCGGATCCCATGAA
>JAZOXB010000225.1:0-7461 GCA_045659585.1 Faecousia sp.
GATATAGCGGATACCTACACGGGAGTCCAAGCTGAGAGACTTGCCCTTCCACAGCACCGTGGGAGATTCCATATCCTCCAAAACAATGTTGTTGTTTCCGAAGGTGACGGCTTCGAGATCTGTGCAGTAGCTACGGTGGAGTTCCGTCATAGCCTCATCTGCAAGAGCATCCACACGATAGCCCTTGTAGATCTGGGCCTTGGCACCGTAGACCAAGAGGTCTGCGCAGAGCGTTTTCAGCCCTTCCGATGCATTGTCTTTGGCAAGCTGGGCGTAGGCATAGTCAGCAATGGTATAGAAATCTGTGGGGGTGGAATATTCTGTACCATCTTGGGTGAAGTGAATGACTGCATCGATGCGGTCATTCATTCGAACGGCGTTGAGATCCGACAGGGTGAAGTAATAATAGCCACCCTTTACCTCGGGCTCTAATGTTGCGGAGGTGTATCCCGGGTTGCCTGCTGTATCGTACAATTCTGTGGTCAAGGTCATGTAGATATTATCGCAACCTTCCAGTTTTGCTATGGGAACCAGGAAGTTTACGGAAATATCACTTGCCAGATTCAGGCTGTGGTATATGGGAATGTCCCGTTCGGGGATCTCTTCGGGTTCAACGGGGGTCTCGTAGAGGCTGTTCAGGAACACAGCAGCGGCTGCTAAGGTCTGATCATCTACAGCGAAGCGGAAGGGCTCGGCAACGGTTTCTTCTCCTGTTCGCTTTGCACCGGGGACATCGCCAAGGCTACTTGTGTGGATCTCCTCATCGTAGTCGTCGGAGGGCTGTCCCGTGGGGGAAGTAGCGTAGCAGATCTTCAGATCTGTTAAGGAGAGAATCCCTGTTGCGGTGCTTTCATTATGGAGGATCAGGTATACGGTTGCGCCCTTGGTCAAGGAACTGATATTCAGGGGATAATACATGGATGTGCCGGAGGTAATGGTTTTCAGGGTCTTGGTATTGGCGGTAAGAGTGGAGGAGCTTACAGAGGTTACCAGACCTGCGGCAAGGATGGCGGATTCGCCACTGATTCCGCGGATGGTCTTGGCACCGATGTCGATGCTAACGGGAACCTGATCTGTTGCCAGTTCCAGTTTAAAGGCCACGGCCTGTCCGGGAGAGAGATAAACCTCGTTTTTGGGTCCTACTTGGTTATAGGTGCCTACTGTGAGGGCTAAGTTGCCGCTGATCTGCACATCGGAGGCATATTCCTGATCGTCGCCTGTAAGGGGTTTGGCATCTACCAAGAGAGAGTTGCTGGTAGCGTAGGTGAAATTACTGCTCTTAAAGTCTGCCGCCGAAAGGAGAGTATCACGGATCTCACGGACGTAGGCAAAGGACTCTTTATGGTATTTGTAAGCGGCGAGGGCTTGGGACTGGGATGTGGTGAGGCTTGCGCCCTTGACGTTGATGGGGTCGTATATGCGTATAGCATCGAGATAGAATTGATCCCCACGATAAAGGAAATCGTAGTCGGACTCTACCTTTTTATTGACCCATAGGGTGACCTTGTATTCACCGTGATCCAGACCGGTCACGCTGACTACGGGGATCTGGTAGAGCTCGAGGGAGCCCTTGTTGTTGACGGTCATGGATTTTACCAAAGAGTTATCGGAGGTTTTCCGTACTTCCACACGGATAGCACCCTGCTCACCACCGGTACGGCTGATGATGTCAAAGCCTGTGCCCTTAAAGGTAAAGGAAGCTTCGGAATACACCTTGGGGGTAGACACCGTCTTGACACCGGTGCCATGGACAAAGAGGCTCTTGCCGTTAGAGTGCTTGATGTCATTGTCATAGGAGCTGTCGTTACCGTAAACGGGTTCCGGAGCTGTCGAGCCGGGGCCAATGTAGATATAGTCAATATCTACGGTACCTCCGGATAAATGCCAAAAACGGAGACCAAAGTTCGTCATCATGCTCAAATTTCTAACATGGTCGCCCAGGGGCATACTAATGACTTGGAATTTGTTGCTGGCTTCATATGTTGCCGTGTCATAGGTATAACTGCTAAAGGTTTTATAGCCGTAACTTGTATTTGCACCGCCGCTTTCGTCATAGCCACCGAACAGAAATACAATTTCCGGTGTTTGGCCGGAGGTAACGGTACAGCCGTTTAGACGGAAACGGATCTGGCATACCTCTGCCTGCTGGGGACAGTAGCCCAAGCTTTTATTCGATGAACCGAAAGAGTATGTGCCATATGTATTTGTGGTGGCAAGGAAAGGACCTTTCGAACCGGAGGAAGGTTTCGTTTTGGAGCAATTCAAAGACATAATACCTAAGGTGTTGTTGATGGTAAAATCTTTGGCACTATCGTTATAGTTTGTGTTGGTAGACCAGAAGCCTTGCGGAGTATCAAATTTGTGATAACCGTAGGCATTATTGAAGGAATAGGAGCTACCTGCATAGCGGCTGGAAGCGCCCTCAAATCCGAAGTACAGGGATTCTGTCGCGGGTCTGGCTATACTGGTGGGATCGGGGGAGGCGGTTAGGGAGGACCAAACCGGAGAGCCTAAGTAAACATAGTCTATAATGACTTTCGCGCCCTTAACCCCTCGGATCGCCGGGGCAAGTTGCGTGATGAGGGCGGCATCTGTATATTTAGAGTCGCTCATTTTGATGGTGACAGTGACCCATTCGTCTTCCGGTGGGATCGTTATGTTTTTGTATGCCCAATAGTCCGCGCCGTCGGCTTTGTATTGTACGGCGGCATTTGGGGTTCCGTTGGCGGTGATGGGAACGGAACTATCGATTTTCTGGAGTTTAAATCGCATTTGGAAATATTGGGTGATGCCGGCGGGGACGAATTTCAAATTCTTTGCATAGAAGTATATATCGCCTGTATAGTCAGATGTGGGGGTCAATGTCATACAGTTGCCGGCACGTTTTGGGGTGACGTTAGAATCACAAGAAACACCGCTTTCTGTGTCAAATGCTGCATTATAACCGTAGGTGCGATGGTCAAAACGATCCTTATCGGCGGTAGTGTTGGTGAAATCCAGGAAGAAGTAGTTATCGGTTTTGGTAACGATATCCGCATATTCCTTCGGCCCGAGATAAATATAATCAATATAGAAAGTTGCTTTTCCCTTACCATCTACATTATAGAAAACAGGGCGTAAACTGGTGATTTTCTTTTTATCAACGAGGGCTTTGTATGTGTCGTTGACACTAATATCCACTATGATATAATCTTCTTCCGCAGACGCTAAATCAAATTTTTTATATCCGTAATCAATGTTCAGAGCGGATCCGGTTGTTCCTGTAATACCTGCTTCTAAACGGACACGACATTCGCCGCTGAAGGTAGAGTTAGTTGATAATTGTTTACCCCCTTCGATCTTAAAACGTATTCTGAAAATGTCCGTTTTGGTGGGAGAGTAGGCTAACTTATGGGTTGAGGTAGAGCCCCCGGTTTGGAAATAGCAATAGTACAGACCATTTGATTGGGTCCAGTCGGCATTATCTACAAACTTCAAATAGCCGGGAGCGGCAGAGGCATTGATAGATTCTGTTGCAGTGCAATCAGTATCAACAGACCAGTTTGAAGCGTTATTATAATTTATAGTGTTACTGCTGGTACTGCCATAGATGGATTTGGAGAAGCGAGCATCTGCGCTGCTTTGGTCAAAACCGAAAAACAGATAAGTGCCGGTGGCTACATTGGGAAGCATCAGTCCTGTTTTCGGTCCGAAATAGACATAGTCAATGATCATCTTAGCAGAGGAAGAGGTGTAGGGCACACCGCCCAAACTGAAACGGAAGTAGTCTAGATTTGAGGCTTCTTTGTAGCTTGCTTTGTTTAAGGAGATCGTTACTGTAACATACTGTCCCGCATTGAGCGCGTCTGCATCGATATTTGTTTCAATAATAGTATTAGTATCCGATGTATCAGCTCCGTTGTCGGAATTCCACAGATAGCATAGGGTCAACGTAGGTGCGGTGGTTTTACCACAGTTCTCGATTCGAAAGCGAATTTGGAAAAAATCGTTGGATCCCGGTCTGATTGCAAGAGGTTTCGTGGATAAGTTGCCGCCAGACGTTACTGTCTGTGCGTAGTGATATGTTTTTCCGGACTTAAAGGTAAGGGTCATGGTGCCGGAGTTCGTATCGATGGTATCGGTTTCGTTGCCGTTCCAACAATCTGTGGTATCGAAATTGCAACCGCCGTAAATCAGATCCTTGTTATAGCGGTAGCTTCTATCGTTAGAGGTGTTGGTAAAGTCTGCGAAAAAGGCGCCGGCAGGGATATTTTCGCGGTTAATGACCATATCGCGGTAAACTGTATCGGTGGTGTTTGCGGTCTGGGTCTGATTCCCGGAGCCTGTGCTATCATCGGCGATGGTCCAAGGGGAGGTGGTAGTACCGCCGTCTGTGGTATCAAAGGCGGTGATGCCGTTGCCCAGATAATCTTCTGCCTCGTAGTACATGGAGGTTGCGGGGATCAGTCGTACTGCCACAACGATATGGGTATACGCTTTGCCGTCGGTGTCTTTACAGTTGGTTAAGGCAACGACAACGTAAATGGTATCTACTTCGGATAAGAAGCCGGTGGGGGTATAAGATAAGTTGTCGGATGTGCGGCTCAGGGTACCGTATGTGGTTGCCATGGTATTGCCATCTGTGGTACAGCCCATGCCGGAAGGGGTGGCTGTCAGCACTTTTCCATGGCTGGTTCCGGTAAGAAGGACACCTGCGATGGAGGAAATAGTAGTACTTTTGTTATTGGTGTAGATCAGCTTTTTGAGTCGGGCGAGGGTAATGGATACGGGTTTGCCGTATTCTACCACCAGTTCTTCCATATCTGCCTCAGGCAGACCCTTTAGGGTAGAGGAAGCAACTGCGCCAAACGCAGGGGCGGATAGGAGCCCAAGCAGGATCACCAGAGCCAGAAGCAGGGAACTGAGGCGTTGGATCAATTTCATAAAAAGACCTCCTTTTGAATATCCTGTAACAGGGTATATAATTATTCTATATATTATACTCCTAATTGTCATAATTTTCAATCTGAAATTTGATAAAAACAGGTTATATCCGAGAAAGAAGCGGAAAATAAAAAAATATCATATAAATTGGATAATTTTGAGAACTTTTTAGATGATTATATAAATGAAAGAAGCTTTTCCCTATGTGTCTGCGTCTTTGTGAGAAGGCGCTGAGGGGGGGAAAAGCTTCTTTTAAAGGATTCCGAATTGTGGGATCTGTTAGAATGGATACCGAGGGATAAGAGTGCTCATTCATGAAACAAAGTTTGTTTATTGATCAAATGCTCGATTTCGGTGCATTTTGAGGTTTGCACAGTTTCTTGCTTCTCCAATGGGAGAGGTGCCGCGACTGCGGCGGAGAGGGCAGTAGGGGGGAGCGAATTTGCAGGGAGTTCGTAGTGGGCAGGGAAGTATCCGGTACTTTCTCTGATGGTCGGTTTTAATGTCTACTGCTCTCTCGGTTGTTTGGAGTAACGGCACCGGGGGTGAGGAGGCGAGATTCTGTACGAATTAAAAATAGAGGTCGGCTTCTAAGTTGCCGTGGGTATAGAGGCACACGGCTTTTTTCATAAAGTCTACGGTGACGCCGAAGTATTCCGCAAGCTCCCAGAATTCCGTCAGCCCTCGGGCAATGGCATCGTCCAGCTCATCCATGGGTACAAGTCGATGGATGGCCCATTTATCGGCTTTGATCTCCTGTCGCTGGCGGAGGTCGATTTTAGCATAGCGGTTATAAAAGGCCCCTGTGAGGCAATGCCCCAGCTCATGTCCCAGATGGACGGCTTGATCCCGGGGATCCTGCAGGCGGTCGTAGTCTATGCCGATATAGCATTGTCCGTTGTCCAATTGCAGAGCCAGGGAACCGGTTTGGGGCAGGGCATAGGGGATAATGGGGATCTGCTCTTTTTCGGCCTCTTTCCGCAGAGAAGTAAGATGATCCATGGTAACTCCTTGTAACAGGCAAAGGGAAAAGCCCTTGCCCATGTGATCCCTCTGACAAAGAGCACCGTTCCTATATCACTAAAAAGGAAGGGGCGGTCAGGGGGTTTGCTTTTTCCTTGCTTCCCGATCCTTTACATAGTCTGCAAAACGGAGGACTTCCTCGTACATTTCGTCCGTAACATCCTCGTAGCCGCCGAAGAGAGCGAAGCGAAGTTCACGCTCGACATCGAATTTGGGTTCGGGCTTACCTTCGCCACGGCGGTAGGCCTCCCAAATTTCACGGCTCTTACCACGATATTTGGGATAGAGGGTGCGGAAAATCTCGTCGGGGATCTCTGCAAGACGGCGTTCGGGATCGAGATCGTAATCGTAATAGTCGTCAGTTTCACACATGAGATAACTGACCGTGGTTTCCAAGGCCCGGGCTAAGTTGGGAAGCTTTTTGGTATTGACATGGTTGACACCGGCTTCCAGCTTGGCAATGGTGGAACGATCGGTATAGCCCAGCTTGATGCTCAGATCCAACTGAGACAGACCAAGGGCTTCCCGCCTTTCACGGATCCGATCATTGGGGGTAGACATAGGGGTCCCTCCTATCATAAATTTATTGACGGAAATATAATATCACATTTGTGACAAAATGTCAAATATTAAATTCATTTTTCGGAAGGAAAATTTTTTAGGTTGAATTTAAAACATTTCAGCATGAGAAAGACGAAGAATCACGCAAAACAGGGGATGGAATCACATTTTAAAAATATTTCAAACAGGTGTTCATTTTCCCTTGACAAATTTCTCTCCCTATGCTACAATATGGGCGTGACTAAGAGTCATGCAAATGGAACAACAAAACGACAAACCCCTTCCGGAATTCTTGCGATGATGATTTTTGAGGATCATTCTCAGGGAGAGAGGCTGTCGTTTCATAGGGACCGTGGATGGTTGGATAAAATGGCCATAGGTCAGACCCCTTCCGGAATTCTTGCAAGGATAAGTTTTTTGAGGATCGTTCACAGGAAGAGAGGTGGCTCCTTCCCATTTACGGCTCCTACAGATCCGAAAAATCTCGGTTCACTCCTTTCCTTATGATGATTACGAGGCTGCAAGGCTCCGAATGGCAGGAAGGTGAGGAGAGGGACGGAGTTCGGTTCCGTGGTTACGGTTCCGAGGATTCCGGTTCCGTGGTTACGGTTCCGAGCATTCCGGTTCCTATTGGTGGATTCTTAGGCAACCCGTTTGCATTGGGGGAGATCCCCCATTATTTTCTCCCCTAATGCGTGATGGGAAATCCTACTATCGAATAAATATAAAAATAGATAGTATCGGAGGGGGTTAGGAATGGATCCTACCTCTATTATAACAGAATGTCTGTCCGATAAATGGGACTTTGGACATAAAATTTTTCACGTTAATTGAAAAACTAAATGCAAGTTTTTCTTATACTCTTGCCCAAAATACTTGCATTTGAATTTACAGAGCGATGTCTTGTATAATAGTCCTGGACTGCCTGCCGGCAGAAAGGACGGCAATTATGGC
>JAZOXB010000226.1:0-4951 GCA_045659585.1 Faecousia sp.
CCAAAGAAGCAAACCGGGGGAGGCGCTGAGGGTTTCACCGGCTCGTTACCCCGGTGGTGTCGTTTCCTTTTTCGCCGGATGAAAAACCGCCCTCCCCCGGCCCCCTCCCGGCGGTGCGTCCCACTATCGTTTTCTTGTTTCGGATCGTTTTATTTGCGTCACTTTGCAACAAATTGAAATTTCAAACTGCTCGACAAACTGTGATTTACAGTGGTATTTTCTTCGGTGGGGAATCTACCGACATTGCTATAGACAAAAGAAGGAAAATGTGGTAGAATAGTCATAACTATATAATGGCGAGGTATGTGTATGAAAACCGACGTTTTAGGTGTATTATATGATAATGTGACTATGGAAGAGGCTCTGGAGAAGGGACGGCAGATCCTTCTGGGAGACAAAACCTGCTACTGCGTGACTCCCAATGCGGAAATGGCCTACGAAGCCCTGATGAATGAAGGCTTCCGTAGCCTCCTCAACGGTGCGGAGCTGGTGCTTCCCGACGGAGCCGGCGTCGTCCTGGGTGCGAAGATCCTCAAGACACCCTTAAAGCAAAAAGTAGCCGGTGTAGAATTCGCACAGAATATGCTTCCTGTTATGGAGGAACTTGGTGCTCGTCTTTACCTCCTGGGCAGTAAGCCCGGTGTGGGAGAAATGGCCGCGGAGAAAATGAAGGAGAAGGCTCCCGGACTCCATATCTGCGGTATTTCCGACGGTTATTACAAGGATGAAGAAGAGATCCTGGATCGGATCAACAGAAGTGGTGCAGATGCACTCTTCGTCTGTTTGGGGTCTCCCAGACAGGAACTGTTTATGCAGAAATATCAAGGACTTCTGAATGTTAAGCTGATGTGCGGTTTAGGCGGCACCTTAGACAGCATTGCGGGAACGGTCAAACGAGCTCCCCAATGGATGATCCGTCTCCAGCTGGAATGGCTCTATCGCCTGATCAAGGAGCCTCGCCGCTTTAAGCGGATGCTCCGCCTGCCCAAGTTCATCCTTGCGGCAGTTAAAAAGCGAATGAAAGGATAACAGATATGGGAAAACTCATTGTATTTGAAGGAACCGACGGTTCCGGTAAGTCCACACAATTTTCACTTTTGACTAAACGGCTCCAAGCCATCGGCAAGGAGTTCCGCACTATGGTATTTCCACAGTATTCCGAGCAGTCTTCCTCTTTGATCCGTATGTATCTGGGTGGGGAATTCGGTTCCCGCCCTTCCGATGTCAATGCTTATGCGGCATCTACCTTCTATGCGGTAGACCGCTTTGCCGCTTATAAGAAGGTTTGGGGTCGCTACTATGAGGACGGTGGCGTTATGCTCTCCGACCGCTACACCACCTCCAATGCAGTCCATCAGGGCTCCAAGGTGTCCCAAGAGGAGCGGAGGGAATTTTTCCAATGGCTCTATGATTTTGAATACGGAAAAATGGAACTTCCCAAGCCTGATCTCGTCATATACTTAGATGTACCTACAGAACTGACCGGACAGCTGATGCGGAAACGGGAAGCCGATACAAATACGAATGCGGACATCCATGAACAGCATATGGATTATCTGAAGCTGTGCAGAAGCACCGGCCTGGAGGCCGCAGAATTCTACGGCTGGCATATCATCCATTGTGCAAAGGATGGGAAAATGCGTTCCATCGAGGATATTCATAATGAAATTTTTGCTCTGGTACAGAGCGTTTTGGAGGGTTGACCATGGTATATATCGTACTTGGTACCGGATTTGAAGAAATGGAAGCCGTTGTGCCTTGCGATCTTCTCCGCAGAGCGGGGGTAGATGCTAAATTCGTAGGAATCGGAGCCTTGGATATTGTGGGCAGTCGTGGCATTACCGTGAAAGCCGATTGCACCGAGAAGGAAGCATGCTGGGATGAGGCGGAAATGATCGTTCTCCCCGGTGGTCTGGGTGGCGTTGCATCCATTCAGGGGAGTGCTGTTGTTATGGACGCTGTGAAAAAGGCCTATGAAGACGGCAGATTTGTCGCTGCCATTTGTGCCGCACCTACCATCCTTGCCAAACTGGGCTACACCGATGGCAAGGAGGCTGTCTGCTATCCCGGTATGGAAGACGAAATGGGTAGTGCGGTCATGGTAGATCGTGGTTCCGTTCGGGATGGAAAGATCCTTACGGGCAGAGCCGCAGGATCTGCCTTCGACTTTGGTCTTGCACTGATCGAGGCTCTCTGCGGAGAGAACGTTTCCCGGAAGATCGCCGCAGAGGTGGTTTATTCCCTTTCATAAGGAGATTGTATATGAATCAGGATTATAATCAGGGGAAGGGCTTCCCGGATTTCGGAGAGGATCCGGATCTGCAGGATGAACCTTCCTTAGATGAACTGCTGAGAGATGTCAAGGCTCAGCTTGGGGAGGATGAACTGCAGGGATATCTGTACGATCCCGCAGGTGGCAGAAACCCCTACGGTGCGGTAGATGACTATTCCGCCCGGGGACACACAGAGCCTCGGAAAGAGGCAACATTCGAATCTGAATTTGAGCCGGATTTTGGAGACGCGTTCCAAGACTACGGCGACTACACACAGGAAGGGGCTTCCCGAAAGGCCCGGTCTTCTGAGGAATTCTATGACGAGGATTTCGAGGAAGAGGACTTTGAGGATGATGAATTAGACGATCCCGGCCCCGTTCCCTCTAAGCCTAAGAGGAACCGTAAAAAGCGTATCGTTCCTCTGTTTGTAAAGATTCTTCTGTATCTGGTGCTGGTCGGCGTCGGAGCCGTTGGCTTAGGCTACGGTGTATGGGAATGTGCTCGGGATGTCCTTGCTTTCGGCAGATCCGATGAGGCCATTACCGTGGTTGTAGAAGAAGGGGACACCGTAAAGGATATCGGTCTTATGCTGAAGGAGAAGGGGATCATCAAGTATCCCTGGCTCTTTGAGCTCTATTGTAAGTTCACCGAGTCCGAAGACAAAATGGATCCCGGCAATTATATTTTGTACTACAATTACGACTACCATGCCCTTGTTGGGGGCATGGTGGAACGGAGCCCCAATCGGGTCACGGTTCGTGTAACCA
The DNA here is from genome assembly GCA_045659585.1 of Faecousia sp. GTDB lineage: Bacteria > Bacillota > Clostridia > Oscillospirales > Oscillospiraceae > JAZOXB01. The sequence goes on from JAZOXB010000226.1 coordinate 3,041, forward strand.
TTCCCGAGGGCTACACTACGGCACAGATATTCTCCCTTATGGAAAAGAAGGGTGTCTGCACTGTGGCACAGCTGGAGGAATGCTCCGCACAGTTTGAATTCGACTATTGGTTCCTGGAGGACGTGCCTTACGGAAAGGCGAACCGTTTAGAGGGCTTCCTGTTCCCGGACACCTACGATTTCTACGAAAACGACGATCCCGATCGTGTGCTGGACAAGCTTCTGAGCAACTTTAAGAAGAAGTTCTCCGACAAGGCGCAGGAACAGCTGGTAAGTCTGAACGAAATGCTGGCAGAGGAATGGAGTGCCAAGGGCTACGACGAGGCCTATATTGCGGAGCATAGCTTCGGTATGTATGAGCTTCTCACCGTGGCTTCCATGATCGAGAAGGAGACCGCCGGCGTTTCCGAAAGCGGACAAATCTCTTCTGTCATTTATAACCGTCTGTGTGATCCCGGCAACTATCCTTATTTAAACATCGACGCTACCATCGTTTATGCTCTGGGCGGTGTGGATCATGCCCTGACCTACGAGGATCTGGAGGTCGACAGCCCCTATAATACCTACAAGTACGCAGGGCTCCCCGCAGGCCCCATTTCCAATCCCGGTCTGAACAGCATTACCGCCGCTTTGAATCCCACGGATACCAATTATTATTTCTATGCTCTGGATGAGGATACGGGCTACCATTACTTCTCCAAGACCGCTTCGGAGCATGAGAACTTTTTGAGGAGCCAAGAATGATAAGAAAGCCTGAATTATTAGCCCCTGCGGGAGATATGGAACGGCTGAAAATGTCCGTCCTTTACGGTGCCGATGCGGTATACCTTGCAGGGACAAGCTTCGGAATGCGATCCTTCGCGGGGAATTTTTCCCCCGAGGAGCTTCCCGAGGCTGTGAAATATGCTCACGACCATGGTGTCAAAGTTCATGTGACTGTGAACACCATGCCTCGTGGGAACGAGATCGTTCATTTGCCTGCCCATTTGGAACTGCTGAACGAGGTAGGTGTGGATGCCCTCATCGTTGCGGATCTGGGTGTGTTCCGTATGGCGGAAAAGTATGCCCCCCGTTGTGAACGGCATATGTCTACTCAGGTCAGCATTGCCAATGCAAATTGTGCCACCGCTTGGTACGAACTGGGTGCCAAGCGTGTGGTTCTGGCAAGAGAGCTGTCTTTGGAGGAGATCGCCTCCATCCGTGCCAATACCCCCAAGGAACTGGAGATCGAGACTTTTGCCCATGGTGCAATGTGCGTATCCTATTCCGGCCGTTGCCTCCTGTCTAACTATATGACAGGCAGAGACAGCAACCGCGGAGCCTGTGCTCAGCCCTGTCGTTATCAGTACGCCCTCATGGAAGAAAAGCGTCCCGGAGAATTCTTCCCTGTTTTCGAGGATGAAAAGGGTACATATATTATGAATTCCCGTGATATGTGTATGATCGACCACATTGACGACCTGATGAAGGTGGGCGTTGATTGTGTCAAGATCGAAGGTAGAGCCAAGTCTGCTTACTATGCCGCCATCGTCACCGGAGCCTACCGCCATGTGATCGACGATGTAGCCGCCGGAAGACCCATCGATCCCGTATGGCGGGATGAGGTAGAGCATGTATCCCACCGCCATTATTCCACCGGTTTCTTCTACGGTGAGCCGGGACAGTATTTTGCCAATTCCAGATACATCCGCGATTGGCAGGTATGCGCCATTGTAACGGATTGCGATAACAATGGCATGGCCACCCTGACTCTGCGGAACAAGTTCACCGCAGGGGACAAGATGGAGATCGTAGGGCCGGATCTGCGCCCCTTTGAACTGACGGTTCCCATGATGGAGGATATGGAAGGAAATGCGCTGGAACAGCCTCGCACACCCCAGATGCTGTTCCGTATGCAGCTGCCTAAGAAGGT
>JAZOXB010000227.1:0-11418 GCA_045659585.1 Faecousia sp.
CGACTGAGGGATTGCAAAACTGCCGTTTTTATCGCAAATTTAGTTCAAAACGAAACATTTTCAATCCCTCCGTCACGGCTCCGCCGTGCCACCTCCCTTTACACAAGGGAGGCTTTGGTGCCTACCATGTCGATCAACAGCTCGATAAACGGGAATTTGAAGAACTTGAGAAGTAAAATAGACGGGAATTGGAATGGCTCCGATCTTCTTTTCAGAGGATCGGAGACTTTGTTTTCCGGAGGGGGATCAAAATAGTGCTTGCCATACTTCGTAAAATATGGTACAGTATAAAATATATTCTAAACTACCGTAAAAAAAGAATGTTCTGTGCTATGTACAGAGATGAAGATGGCATGGAATTTAAAGGAAAGAACTTCTTTGGAGAAAGAGAGTGATCACGATGGCTGATTTATGGATCGTAAGTCTTATAGGAGCAGTGATGATCCTTGTGATCATAGGTCTTCGTGCTTTATTACAGAACCGTTTACACAGGACGGTATTTCTTTTACTTTGGCTATTGGTAGCCCTTCGGCTGGCGGTTCCGGTGATGACATCTTCCACCGCCAGTATCTATAACTTCCTGCCGGAAAAGGAATCTGTATCGGCCTTTGTTTCTCGAGAATCCGTTCCGGCTCCCGTTGTGATCGTAGAGGAACCTGTAGTTCGGGATCCTGTGATACAGGGGAGCCTTTCCGGTGAGATTTCTGTATTGGAATCCGTCGAGATAGGGGAGAACCATAGCCAAAAGTCCCTTACAATGGGTCAGATTTTGCCCCTTTTCTGGGCTATGGGCTGTGGTGTCTGCTTCATTTATTTTATGATGGTCCACATTCGTGCAAGGCTCCGTTATCGTTTTGCGATCCCCGAAAAAGGCCCCGATTATTTAGGAAAAGTTGCCCTGAAACGCTCCGATGAGGTTTCTTCTCCTTTGGTGTACGGCTTTTTCCGCCCAGTGATCCTTTTGCCTTATGATTTCCCTAAAAAAGACAGTCCCGAATATGAACAGGTTCTTTGTCATGAGTTGACTCATATTCGGAGCGGTGACCTGTGGTACAAGCTGATCATGCTTCTGATCACTTGTGTTCATTGGTTCAATCCCCTTGTTTGGATCATGCTCCGTTTGTCCACCCAAGATATGGAGATCCGTTGCGATGCACGGGTCATCCGTAAGCTGGGCCAAAAAAAGACCTACGCTATGACCCTTGTTCGGGCAGAGGTGCGACGGGATCAGCACTTTGCGGAGGCGGCTTTTGCATTCTCTTTGACAGAATTGCGATTGAAGTCCATCGCCAAGGCAAAGGTATATTTGCCCCGTAGTATCGTTCTCTTTACCCTTGTGGCAGTGATTCTTGTGTGCTGTTTTGCGACGGGGCCTGTGGCAACGGCTGTGGGAGAGGAAATCGAAACTTCCGAGACCTTAGAGGATCTGTCTCAGGCAGAGACTGTCTCAGATATCGTTTCCGAAACAGAGCCTCCTACGGAAAAAACCGTTCCTACTGTTGTTATCAGCGACGAAGAGGAAATGGAGTACCTCCAAAGCTGTGGCTTTGAGGAATACGGTTCTGTTATGGAGCTCACCGTTTATGAACGGGAAACAAAGACCGTTGCATTGAAGCTGCCGGAGTATACAACTTGTACTGTGGCTTCCGATGGGAAAGATTATGTTTTTGCATCGGGAGAATACAGCCATGACGAAGAACTGTATTACCTGACGATCAAGGGCATAGATGAAGGCGAGGCTTTGATCTATGTGTCTGTGGCACAATATGCATGGCTTAAGATCCGCGTAACGGTCGTGTTCGATCCCTTCTTTATTGTTCCTCTGTGGGAGCAGTTCGAGGCTTATGGCAGTACCCACTACACAAATATCTCGGCCAATAAAGTCTATGGGGTCAGCCTGCAGCTCCCTGCCAACACCACCTATTCTTATGAAGTTACTCGAAACGGCATGGAGGTGTCTGATAACAGTCTTTCTGTTACACAGTGGCATGACAGCGGAAGCGGTGCATACTGTCTGGAGTTGTATACGGAATTGTCCTCCGGTGGGGCTGTGATATACTTCTACATAGATGGGATCTACTGGTGTCAGCTTCATGTTGGGATCAGCGGCCAATCGTACTCGATCGATTATTCCCCTTATCCCAATTACGGCTATTCCGATTCTCAGCCCAAATATTACTATAACGGCTATACTTCCAATCCTGTTACCACTTATGACTATTTGGCCGGCTTGGGGCCTCAGCCTATATTCCCCAATTATGGGCCTACGACTCCGCAACAACCCATTACGGTTATGGTTCCGATTATTACTAATACCGGATATGTGATCAACCCCGGTACCTATTACCCCTGATCCTTTCGGAAATGAAACAACGACCCCTTTGCTCATCTGCAAATGCAGGGAAGCAAAGGGGTCGTTATGTGATCGGGACTATAAGCCGGGTTCTGTAATCGACAGCCATCTATCTCGACATACCGTTGCCGATATGCTCAAGCCACCTCCCGGAGACGGTCGGGCCAACCAATGTCTCCACCACGGTGTTGCTCCGAATAGAGTTTACAGCATCACGATGTTCCCATGTGATGGGTGAGCTCTTACCTCGCCTTTCCACCCTTACCTCGTCGATGCAAACTTCATATCCCTCCCTTCGCCCCAAGGAGCAAAGGTCGCTCATTGCGTTGCATCTCCTCTTCCGTCCTAACCGCTTGCGATAGGTTAGGGGCGGATTGCGGAATAATGAGGCGGTATATCTCTGTTGCACTTTTCCTGAAGTCGCCTTCGGCGGGCGTTACCCGTTATTCTTGCCCTGTGGAGCCCGGACTTTCCTCATGGAAGAGCCTTTCGCCTCAACCACGCGGCTGTCCGTCCCGGTCACTTTTCTATTGTAACTTATTTTTTCCATCTTGTCAAACATTTCATTATAGGTTATAATATAAAAAATACGAAAAATTTTGTTTCCCTCGGCATTTGCTGTGAGGGGACGGGAAAGAGGCGTTCGACCTTGTATCTGCATGAATATTTTGAAAAGCTGAAAGGGAAAGAGGTCCTTGTTCTGGGCTTGGGCGTCAGCAACCGCCCCTTGGTACGACTTCTTCTCTCATATGGCATTTCCGTTACCGGTTGCGATAAGACAGAACGGGAAGCACTGGAGGATGAAGTGCTGGAGCTGGAGGCTATGGGCCTCAAGCTTCATTTGGGACAGGATTATCTGAAGGGACTGGAAGGGGATATTGCTTTCCGCACTCCCGGCCTCCATCCCGATACTCCTGAGATCCGAACCCTACGGGAAAAAGGCTGTGCTGTTACCAGCGAGATGGAAGCCTTCTTTGAGGTCTGTCCCTGTGAGATCATTGCTGTTACCGGTTCCGACGGAAAGACCACTACCACGACCCTGATTTCCGAAATGCTGAAGCAGGCGGGATATAAGGTCTGGGTAGGCGGCAATATCGGCACCCCTCTTCTGGATAAGGCAGAGGAAATGGAGCCTACGGATAAGGTGGTATTGGAGCTTAGCTCTTTCCAGTTGATGGATCTCCGTTACAGCCCCCATATTGCTGTTGTAACCAATCTGGCTCCCAATCATCTGGATGTCCATAAGGATATGGCGGAATATATTGAGGCAAAGACCCATATTTTCACCTACCAGAAGGAGGGGGACATCCTTGTTGTCAACAGCGACAATGATATTACCCGTGAATTCCGTTCCGTAGGCAAGACCCTCTTCTTCAGCCGTAAAGAGCAAGCGGATGTTATGCTCAAGGATGGTCGGATCCTTCTTTGGGGAGAGCCTGTGCTGGAACAGGAAGATATTCTTCTCCCCGGGATCCATAATGTAGAGAACTATATGACAGCCATTGCTGTGGTGGGATCCATGGTATCCAAGGAAGATATCGTTCATGTTGCCAAGAACTTTGGCGGTGTAGAGCATCGTATTGAGCTGGTTCGGGTCAAGGACGGTGTTCGGTATTATAACGATTCCATTGCTTCCTCTCCCAGTCGCACTATGGCAGGCCTTCGCAGTTTTCAAGAAAAGGTTATCCTCATTGCCGGTGGCTATGATAAAAAGCTCCCCTTTGATACCCTGGGTGAAGAGATCGTATCTTCCGTAAAGCTTCTGATCGCTACAGGTGCCACCGGCCCCCGAATCGCAGAGGCTACCCGAAAGGCTTCCGCTTATGTGGCAGGTCAACCGGAGATCCTGGAGATCCCCGATTTCTATGACGCGGTTCATAAGGCCGCTGAGTTGGCAGGGGAAGGGGATATAGTGCTTCTGTCTCCCGCAGGCCCCGCCTTTGATCGTTTCAAGAACTTTATGGTCAGAGGAAAAGAATTTAAAAAGACGGTGATGGAGCTTTGATAGAGAAAACCTGTACCGCAGTGATCGTTGCGGCGGGAAGTGCCTCCCGTATGAAAGGCATTGATAAAACCATTGCTCCCATTGGGGGAGTTCCTTTGATCCTGCGAACGGTACAGGCCATGGCCTGTGCACAGAGGATCACCGAGATCCTGATCGTGACCCGTGAGGATCTGATCCCTGAGGTTTCCGAATTGTGCAAGGGGGAGCCTAAGGTGACTCGGGTCATTGCCGGGGGAAGTACCCGCAGTGACTCTGTGATCCGTGGGTTAGAGGTAGCACAGGGAGAACTGGTTGCCATTCAGGATGGAGCCAGACCTTTTGTAACTGCCGAGATCATCGACAGAACTGTAGCCGCCGCCGAGGAATTCGGTGGAGCCGCTCCGGGGATCCCTGTTAAGGATACCATTAAGGTAGCGGAAGGAAATCACGTTCTGGGAACACCGGACAGAAGTACCCTTTTTGCGGTGCAGACCCCTCAGGTCTTCTATCGGCAAGTGATCCTGCAAGCTTTGACCTGCTGTATGGAAGAGGGGATACCTCTGACCGACGATTGCTCCGCCGCAGAGGTGGCGGGGATCCCTGTGATCCTTACAGAGGGAAGTGAAGAAAATATTAAGATCACCACCCCTATGGATCTGATCCTGGGAGAGGCGATCCTGCACAGGAGGTCTGAGACATGAGGATCGGACACGGATATGATGTACACCGTCTCATCGAGGGACGGAAACTGATCATCGGCGGTGTGGATATTCCGTACGAGTTGGGCTTGGATGGGCATTCCGATGCGGATATGCTCCTTCACGCAGTCATGGATGCCCTTCTGGGCGCCGCCGCAATGGGAGACATCGGGGGCTTGTTCCCCGACAATGACCCTAAGTATAAGGGTATCGATTCCATGGTACTTATGGAAGAGGTAGTTTCCCGTATTACTGCTAAGGGCTATTGCTTGGGAAATCTGGATGTGACCATGATCGCCCAGAAGCCTAAGATGAAGCCCCACATTCCCCAAATGATCGAAAATCTTGCAAGAGTTCTGAGAACGGAGCCTTCGCGGATTAATGTGAAGGCAACCACGGAGGAACGGCTTGGATTTACAGGTAGCGGAGAGGGTATGGCTTGCCATGCTGTCTGCCTACTGGAAGAAAGAGAGGAGAGATCCTGATGTTTAAAACAAAGAAAACGCCCCTGACTGCAGAAACTGCCAAAGAACGTTGGAACTATTTGGTAAAGTGGGAGAGACGCATGAAGCGCAATGTTCTCCTGTGTCGGATCATTCAGCCTCTTGGTGCTGTGATCTTCACCCTGAATATGCTCCTTGCAACGGTGAATTTACTTCTTTCTCTGGATAGCAAATTAGGCACTCCGGTGATCGCCACGGCTATGGAGAAGGTTCCCATCCTTCCCGGGATGGTAGCCAATTTCCCCAGAGAGACCATAGGTGCCGCCATTGGCTTTACTATATGGTTTGCATTCCTGATCCCTCTTGCTATCAGCGGTATCGTATTCGGTGTCCTTTTAGCCATGGAATACTACAAGAAGAAGCCTATTCCCGAACTCAAGGGTACCGAGGCGGAATGCGCGGAAGCTCTGGCTCATGAGGCAGAGTGGGTTTACAATCTCCGTCGGAAAATGCCTCAGTGGTCTATTTTTCTGGAGACTACCGTTCTTACCGCTCTGGTTGCATGGCCCATTCTTTCCGTATGTCTGGGCTTCCTGGGTGGAGAGGATCCCGCGGCGATCCAGATCGCTCTGGCTTGCTTTGCTATGGTGGTTTGCGTGTTTGTATTCTTCTGGATCTTTGCAGGGTGCTTCTGGGTATTCTCTCAGCTGAACGCTCTGTATTATATCGCTCCCGGTGAATGGACCTTCTGGCAACTGTTCAACGAGGCTGACGACTATTGGGAGAGCGTGGATCCCGAGGAATATGCCCGTCGGGAACGAGTCGCCGCCGCCCGTAAGGCCAATCGGAACAAACCCAAGATCAAAAAGCCCTGATCGATATCAGAGACCGATCCTTCCGTCGGAGGGGTCGGTCATTCTTTGCTTTTAGGCTGTATTATGGGCAATTAGATGCCTTGTAAGAGTATATTATGATCATTTCTGAAGCAATATGAAAAGAAACGACAATATGCTCATGGATTTATTAGCAAAAGGAACAAAATCTACCAATATTTTTCTACTAATTCGACGATAAAACAATGCTTGCAAAATGAAAAAATTCTGGTATGATAATATTGATAATGTATGGTGGAGAAGAGCTCACTATACTGGAAATTAGGAGGAACTATCTATGACCAAGAAGCATCGCATCTTATCTGTGCTGCTGGCTTTGGCGCTCATGCTGTCTATGTTCAGCATGCTGGGCGTTTCTGCCGCGGCCCCCACGTCTGCCGACGTTACCACCCTTGCCGGGATCTCCGGTGATGTTGCCAACGCCTTTGAGGGCGCAATCAAGAAGGGCGCTCAGGACATCGACGGTGTGTATTATGATGTTACATATCCCGCTCTGAATGTATCCATCGGTGCTATGGGCTACGAGGATTATATCCTTATGGCCGCTAACGCTCTGTGGTCTTTGTCCAAGGGCGAGCCCGCTACCACTGTGATCGCTTATAAGGATGTTACCTTTGCCGACGATTCCGTAAAGAACGGCTCCGGTACTTCTCTGAATAAGGGTCAGTACCTGGAACTGGCTGAGCGTGTTGCCAAGTACGGTAATACCATGGGCAGATTGCCCTCCAGCTTCAACCGTCCCACCGACGGCAACAATGTTTACGAAGGTCGTATGACCATTTACTCCATCGGTCATATCTTTGCAGAAGCTCTGGCTGCTTACAGCACTACCAAGACCCTGCCCGCAAGCGTTACCTTCATGCCTGTACATATTGGTGACGTAGACGTAACTCCCACCGAGCCTCCCAAGCCCGCAGAACCCGAAGATTGGTTCGCCGCTGTTATGGAAGCATCTGCAAATGTTAAGGCAAGCATGGCTAACAATGTCCTGCCCGGCTCTATTGCAGTTGGTCCCATCTCTGTCACTCCCGCTCAGTTCCTGTATCTGGCTTGCCAGGTTACCGTTAAGCTCAGCGCAGGTACTACCTCCGGCACCCTCACTGTTCCCGTAGCTGCAGAGCCTGAGAACCCTCAGGGAAGCACTACCGGTCAGAGCTCCGAGGACGACTATGTAGATATGGCTAACCGCCTGATCACCTACATTAATAACAACAAGCAGGCTCCCAACTATGCCACCAGCAATGGTTTGGGCGGCCCTGTCAATTACTACGACTTAGTCTACGCATACGCAAGAATCGTTGCCTACTACAAGGACAACGGCTTTACTCCCAACTATGTTACCATTTCCGGTTGGGCAGGCACTGCAGAGGATGTTACAACTCCCACTACTACTCCCACCACTGCTCCCACTACTGCTAAGCCCACCGAGCCCACCACCAAGCCCACTGAGTCTTCTGCACCTACCTCCAGTTCTAAGCCCATGACTGATGACTGGTACACCAATGTTGTTATTGCAGCTACCAATGTAAAGAACTATGTTGCTACTGAGGAAGATATGCCCGCTACCATTACTGTAGGTACCACTGCTTGCAAGCCTGCACAGTATCTGTACCTTGCAGCCCAGGTTATTATCGGTATCAACGGTGGACAGACCTCCGGTACTCTCAGTGTTCCCAATTATTCCGAGCCTTCCGGTCCCAACAGCACGCTGACTGCCGGCTCCTTCAAGAAGACCGAATATCTTGACATCTTGACCCGTATTAAGAACTTTATGGACAATAACCAGCAGGCTCCTAACTACGCATCTACCTCTCTGGGTCAGATCCAGCACGAGGGTGCTATTTATATGGCTGCTTGCATCCTGGATTACTATGCTGTCAACGGTAAGCTCCCCGATTCCATCGCTGTTAAGCCTTGGTACGAGTATATTGGTATCACTGTAGGCGACGCCGCTTTCGGTAACGATTTCTCTTCTTACAAGCAGTACATGGTTCCCACCAACAACTGCCAGTCTACCAACGCTACCATCATTTCTGTCGGTAAGGCAGGCATGATGTACAGCAGTGGCTCTCACGGCGGCTTCAAGAAGCCCACTACCACCTATCAAGCAATGTTTAACCTCATGGAGTATATCAGTGCTAACATTGCATACGACTATTACTATGATACCCAGCAGGGTGCTGTTAACACATGGAAGTATAAGTCCGGTAACTGCTGCGATATGGCTCACCTTGTTAGTGCTTGTGCACGTTCTCTGGGTGTTCCCGCTCGTTACGAGCACTGGAACTGCCAGTTTGCAGTATCCAACACCGGTCACGTATGGTCCACGGTTTACTGCCCCGATGCTCCCGGTACTAACAGCTACAACAAGAAGGGCTGGCTCCCTGCTGACCCTGTTAACTCCCCCAACTACCTGGGCTATCAGAACCATACCAACGAGTACAGATTGAGCGGCCCTCACGCAACACTGCCCTTCTAATTCGACTACGGTTCTGAAATAACTCTATAACCCAAGAGGGCTGTACCTGATTTGATACAGCCCTCTTTTTCTAAATTCCCTAATCTAAAGACAAATCCTATGCCTGATGAACAAGGAACTCCTTTTTATCATAATGTCTGCAGAACAAGTCACTGTTGGGACTTGTTCTGCAGACATTCTATAGGGGGAAAGTCCCGAAGCCGCCCGGTAGTGGGAAGGCTTAGCCAAAGTCAAGGGTGTCTATGGTGAGGTGGACTCTGCAGAAAGTCGGATTATAGGAGTTAAAAGGTCTCCTAATGGTCAAAAAACTACGGCCTGACGAACAGAAATCACATACAAGGCCATGCAAAGGGGTAAGTTTGCAATCTCAAAAGAAAGACTCATACAGGCAGGATACATGAGCATCCTTGACCGGTACGAGTCCTTGCACTTCTGCGATTGAACCAACCTATACCGAACGGTACGTACGGTGGTGTGGGAGGTAGGCCACTCAACTAATGGGGAGCCTCCTACCCGGTTAATATATGGGAAAAACGGGTTTCAAATTCCTCTTGGGCATATTTGCGAACATCGATGCAGTACTGCTCATAGGCGGCGAGTAGGCATTTAGCCTGTTTCGATAGGGAAGCACCTCCTCCGTTTTTGCCGCCTGTGGTAGATACCAGCAGGTCAAAGCCGAGTTCCTTCTCGGCGGTTTTGATAATGGTCCATGCTTTGCTGTATGCCATGCCCATGGAGATGGCGGCGGCACGGAGAGAGGACTTTTCTTCTACTCGGCGTAGGAGTTGAGCCACACCGGGGCCGAAGCATTTGTCTTCTCCAAAGATTCGCAGGGACACAACAGGTTTGAATTTCTTATCCATATATTCAGTATAACACAGATCAGTACCTTTCGTCAACTTTTTCGGTTGACGATAGATCAAAAATATGTTATTCTAATCATAGAATAACGGAGAAAGCGCAGGGAATGCGACATGGTTTTTGCACAGGCTTTAGAGGTAAATAAAGGCATAACTGCCATTATCGGCAGCGGCGGCAAAACCTCTCTTATGCTGGCCCTTGCCCGTGAACTTTCCACCAATGGAGCATCTGTGATTTTGTGTACATCTACTCGGATCTTTCCTCCGGATGGGCTCCCTTTTGCAGAGACTATAGAGAAACCCGTTCAAGGGATCTTATGTATCGGTACTCCGGCAGAACACGGGAAACTGAGCTGTCCAAAACAGGACCTTCAAGATCTGATTCAATTTGCAGACTATGTTCTTGTAGAAGCCGACGGTTCCAAGCACTTGCCGCTTAAGGCTCACGATACCTATGAGCCTGTGATTCCGCAAGGATGTGATCAAGTGATCCTTGTAGTTGGGGCAACAGGATTGGGGAAAACTGTTATGGAAGCTGTCCATCGTCCACATATTTTTACCGCTCTTACAGGGTCCGAATTTGCTACGGTACAGGCAGTGGCCCTTGCCTTGGAGCAGGAGGATTTAGGGGACAGAATATTCATCAATCAAGCAGATCAGGCACCGGGGGTAGCAGTTGCGCTTAAATTCTTACTTCAAAAGCCCTGTGTTGTAGGATCTGTGATCAAAGGAGAAATTTTATGTTAGTTTTGATCCGCGGTGCGGGAGATCTTGCCTCCGGCATTGCTTTACGGCTTCATCATGCTAAGATGCAGGTGGTTATGACGGATTTGCCTCGACCCACTGCTATCCGTAGAACGGTCTGCTTTTCTCAGGCCATCCTCTATGGCACTATGCAGGTAGAGGATGTGACTGCTGAATATGCATCTTCTACGGATAAGGTTTCCGAGATCTTAGCCAGTGGCAATATTCCTGTTCTTGCCGATCCGGAGTGTAAATGTTTGGAAGCCCTTAAGCCTGATGTAGTGGTAGACGCCATTCTCGCCAAAAGGAATTTGGGCACCGAAATCACCGATGCCCCCTGTGTGATCGGTGTTGGCCCCGGCTTTACCGTTGGAGTCGATTGCCATGCTGCTGTGGAGACCATGCGTGGACATACTTTGGGTCGTGTGATCACAGAAGGATCTCCCATTCCCAATACCAATATTCCGGGTCTTATCGGTGGATTTGCAGGAGAACGGGTTCTTAGGGCTCCTGCAGATGGTATCTTTTGCCAAGTCCTTCAAATCGGAGACCACGTACAGCAGGGAAATGTTGCAGGCACGGTGAATGGTGAGCCTATGATCTGCCAGATTGACGGTATGCTCCGTGGCATTTTAGCAGACGGAACTCCTGTCTATAAGGGAATGAAGGCCGGAGATGTAGACCCCAGAGGGGAAGAAAGCTATTGCTATTTGGTTTCCGACAAGGCTCTGTCCATTGGCGGCGGAGTTTTGGAGGCAATTTTCAGATATTCGGAGGTTTAACAAATGGAAGATATTAAATTGACAAAATTGGCCAAGTGTGCCGGTTGCGGCGCAAAGGTTGGAGCCGGAACCTTGGCAAAGCTCCTGGACGATATTAAGGTCCATACGGATCCGAACCTGTTGGTAGGCTTCGACAAGTCCGACGATGCTTCGGTCTACAAGGTCTCCGAGGAGCTGGCTCT
>JAZOXB010000228.1:0-5449 GCA_045659585.1 Faecousia sp.
TCCGTCCCCCGTTATGCAGAGGGAGCCTATGGCGGACATGACTTTGACGATGCTGACAATCCCACCTGGGCAACCAACTGCACCAAGGATGTAGGAGGATATTATAAGTTAGATCCGGTTGAGGGAACTATGACTTTGTACACCGGAGAACAATACTACGGCACCTTAGGGGCAGGCGAGCATTACGGTGCCTATCTGGCAACCAGCGCCTCCTCCGGAAGCTATGCTTCCGAGAGCTCTGATGCCAATCTTCCCTTGTCCTATGATCCTTCTCAGGCAGAAATTGTAGAGGTGCGGTTTAAGACAGAGGCACTGGCACCACAGGAGGGAAGGACGCCTCAGCTTATGCTTGTGGCTATGCAGGAGAAAAATGGAGTAGTATCCTCCGATTCCAGTGCCTACATCCCCTTTACGATTACCAATGGTCAGTGGCAGACCCTGCGGATCCCTGTAGGCGACAATCTAAAACAGGCGGATTATCTTAAGTCTTTGGGACTTCGCTTCAAATTCACCAGAAATCAGAAATCCGGGGAATTTGCAAAGATTGTAGTGGACTATATTTACATGGGTAAGGAAGCAGATGCTCCCTCAAAGCTGTTTATAGACTTTACCAATAAGGATACGGATAAGGAACGCTATCTCAGCCAGACTTACGGCAATGTGAACTTGGATGCCGGTGGCTGGAAGCAGAGCGGAAGACTTGCTGCTCCTGTGTTCTCTTCTGCAAATGGCGGAACCATGACCCTAAACGTCAATGCCGATGCAGATGCCGGTGCTCTTTATGTACAAAGCTCACTCAATGTCAACAAGCCTCTGTGTATGGAATATGATACAGCGAATGCTGAGGTTGTACAGTTCCGCTTCAAACTAAAGAATTTTAAGGCTTATGCAACGCCTAAGGTAGGTGTCTATTTCTACAGCACCATAAGATCCCACCCTATGGGCTCAGATTCTCTCCAAAATGCAGGGGATGATCTGTACTATCCCACAACAGAGGAACTGAACAGTGATACTTATATTACAGCCACATATCCCGTAAGCGATGCTGTGAAGGCGGCGGAGATGATCACAGCTCTGCGATTCAATGTAACCGGGGTAGAAAGTATCAGTTCTACCCAAACCGGTGTGATCACTGTGGACTATATTTATGTAGGCCCCAGAGCCTTTGCACCTACGGGAACGGCTACGGTGGCCTATGTAGATGAGCAGGGCGCGGTACTTAGCACTCAAACCTATGCTAAGGGAGAAAAGGCAGTCTATCATGGAGTTATCCCCACTAAGGCATCTACAGAGGAATTCCACTACAGCTTCGTAGGATGGGACAAGGACTTGACCGAGGTTACAGAGGATGTAACTCTGGTAGCACAATTCTCTCAAGAGAAACACAGCTATACAGATGGACTCTGTATCTGTGGAGCGACCCAGCAGGCACTGCCTCCCAAGGAAGAAACAAGCTGGAAAATTGGGCATAGCCTGAATCTGGCAAGTGATATCTCTGTGAATCTGGCTATCGCAAAGAAGTCTCTGGAAGGCTATGACATGGACAGTGTTTATGTCCTGACGGAACTGGATGTTTATGAAAAGAATGAGAAGGTAGGTACTCGCACCATCCGAATCCTGCCTACCGAGAAGGGAAGTTATTATTACTTTACCCTCACCGGTTTGACGGCAGTTCATATGAATGACCATTTCCGTTCTGTGCTTTACGGAACAAAGGACGGACAGATCTATTATTCTCATGCGGACGATTATAGCATTGCAAGCTATGCATACGCACAGTTGGATAAGGGGGCAGCTTCTCAGAGTCTGAAGAACCTTTGTGCAGAGCTGCTTCGCTATGGCTCTGCGGCACAGACTTTTAAGGGATATCGAGTGAATGCGCTGGTAGGAGATGGTATGACGGAACAGCATATGTCCTATCTCAGTGATCTTGCACAGGTGACCTTTGGTGATCACAACATTGTTCTTGAGGATCTGGCAGAGCCTGCATTTACATGGGTTGGCAAGTCTCTGGATCTGAATTCCAAGGTTTCTCTGAAGCTGATCTTTGATGCCGTTAACTACGAGGGCTCTGTAGAAGACCTGACCCTGCATGTGACCTACAAGGATTATGCAGGAGAGCAGCGGGAGGCTACTGTCCTTGGAGCGGAGCCTTATGGTACTGTTAGCGGCAGATATGTCTTTACCTTTGACGGTCTTCTTGCGGCAGAACTTCGCAGTGTGGTTTCTGTCCGGATCTTTAAGGGGGATACACCTCTGTCCTGTACTCTGGAATACCGTGCAGATACATATGGAAACGGGAAAACGGGAAATCTGGGAACCCTATGCAAAACCCTCTTTGCATACGCAGACAGTGCGAAAGCCTTTTTCGTTAACAACTGATAATCAATATAATACAGTCCCCGTTCCTCGGATGATCCGGGGAACGGGGACTTATGCCATATTCATAAGAGGGTATATAATGCCTGCATTCTGCAAAAATGGCCCGGAATAGCCATTTTTGCAGATCCTCACAGCAATACTGTGGGGACAAGTCGAAACAGCGACTTGTTCAGCAGACATTATATAACTTACAGAGGTTCAGGGCCTGCCACACACAGACTGCCGTCGGAACAGAGTCCCACAGTATGTTCAAATCCTGCAAATATCGCAACGATATTCTCCCAGTGGGAAACATCACATCTACCGTCTTCGTTATAGCCACGGGCGATAACGGAACCGTCCATTCGGAGCCCTACGCTGTGGTCTTGACCACAGGCGATCATAACGATATCAAACCAATCTTCAACCACACAGCGGTCATCCTGTGTATTACCGGTAGCAAGAACCGTACCGTCCTTCCGAAGGCCAAGGGTAAAATTACTTCCACCGCATAGGGTAACCAACTCGGTCCAATCCTCGACATTGCACTGATTGCAATCGTTTAATCCTGTTGCAAGGGCGGTACCGTCCTTTTTAAGACCGAGGCTATGGGAACCACCGGTGGAAAGGGATACCACATCTTTCCAATCTACCACATTGCACTCACCGTTGAAATTGGCGCCGGTAGCTACAACAGTACCATCTTTCCGTAAGCCCAGAGAATAGTCGTTGCCGGCACAGATCTGTATGATGTCTTTCCAGTCCTCGACAGCAAGAGGCTTTGCTAAGGTTTTACCCTTAGCTAAAACGGTTCCGTCTTTTTTCAGACCCAGGCTATGGGTCCAACCGGCACTGACAGCTTGCAGATCCTTCCAACCGCCCATTTTGCAACGGTCATTGGGGTCAAAGCCCGTAGCAAAAGCCTTGCCGTCCTTATCCAGACCCAAGATGTGAGCATAGCCTGCGGAAAGGGAAGTGATATTCTTCCACTTTTTAACTTTACATTGGTCGTATTCATCGCTACCGTATCCAATGGGCTTTCCCGTTTCTGTGTTTTGGATCCAGAAACCGGAACCCACAGCAATTTGCCCGATATACTTATTACAACGATTTCTGCCTTCTTCCAATGCTTCCAAATTGGGACAAAATTCTATCAGTTCCATAAACGATCGCTCCTATTTACGATAATCGATGGCCTTTAGGATCCGATCAATGGTGCGAGCATTTTGCAGGGAGAAGGTTTCGCTAACATGAGGTGTTTCACCGTGAGTGATACACCGACCCAACTGCTCTACTTCCAGACGGTAGTTGTGGGGGACGGAAACGACCTTGATCTCATCCCTTCCGTCAAAGGTCTTGATCCGATAACTCAGTTCTCCCGGAGAATTAAAGCCGAATTCCACAGACTCTATGGATCCCTTGGTTCCGTGGATCTGGAACCGATTCAGGAAGGAATTCTTCTCTGTCTCCAGCACCATACCGCAATCGAAGGTGGCCTTCATTCCACCCTCAAAATCCATAAGTACAGATGTAAACAGATCAATGCCTTCCGGAGAGAAACTACTGATCCCTTGTACCCGGGAAGGCTCTTTGCCCAGAAGACGCAGGATCAGGCTGCTGCAATACACGCCAAGATCATAGGTACAACCACCCAAGGTGTCCCTACGCATACGGATATTCTCGGGAATATAATCGGAAGTGATGAGAGCGGCTTCCATATATCGGGGCTCTCCAATGACTCCGTTTTTGATCTCTTCCTCTAAGGCGGTAATGTAGGGGCTGTGCTGATAGGCAAAGGCCTCCATTAAATGGACGCCGGACTCCTTTGCGACAGCAAACATTTCGGCTGCTTCCTTTTCGGTGGGGGCGAGGGGCTTTTCGCACAGAACATGCTTTCCCGCACGGAGAGCTTTGATAGTCCATTCGTGGTGCATGGTATTGGGCAGGGGATTATAGATGGCTTCTACATTGGGATCGTTGATCAGCTCATCATAGCTACCGTAAGCAACCTGAAAACCGTATTTCTCTTTGAACTGTAGTGCTTTCTCCATAGACCTGCCTGCAATGGCATATAACTCGCAGTTTTCTGCCTGTCTCATGCCTTCGGCTGTATCTCTTTCAAAAATATAGGCGGTGCCTAAGACACCCCATTTGATTTTTCGTTCCATAGGTTATTTCTCCTTTTCTTTTTATTATATCAAATAATCTCGGCAATGACAATCTTTTTCTTAGGGGTGTAGTTAGAATAATCTATAAAATTTTTTTGTAATTTTTACCTTTTTTATGGAACAATTCTGTTCGAGTTTCGTCTATTTTAACATATAACCTCTTGACACAGATAAGAGAGGGAGAGAAAGGAGATATACTGTGAAACGCATGATCCCTTTATTTTTAGCCATTGTATTCCTGTTTACAGCCTGTGGCAAATGTAACTCTGAAGAGGAAGACATTGTTCCAACATTGAAGCCGGTGATTTACCTATATCCGGAAGAACCCAAAGAGGTTTCTGTCAAATTGGAATACGAAGGTACTTTGACTTGCACATATCCAAAATATGAGAATGGATGGACGGTGACGGCATATCCGGACGGAACATTGACAGATGAAGATGGAGCAGAATATAATTATCTTTACTGGGAAGGGCTTGACAATAAAAAGAGTGACTTCACCACAGGTTTCTGCATCCCCGGTGAGGATACCGCAACGTTCTTAGAGTATGCTCTGGAAAGGCTGGGGCTAAATCGCAGAGAGGCCAATGAATTCATTATATATTGGTTGCCTCTTATGGAGCAAAATCCCTATAATGTGATCTCGTTCCAGACGAGTGCTTATACAGAAATGGCTAAGCTCCATATTATTCCCGAACCGGATACCATGATCCGTGTATTTATGTCATGGTATAGCGTGGAGGAGCCCGTATCTATTCCGGAACAGGAATTAACCGCTCCTGAGAGACAGGGCTTTACTGTTGTGGAATGGGGCGGAGAACTGAAAGGTAAATAATTTGAATTCAAATTATTCGAAGCACAATGTTGAATAAGAGAGGTTGGTTGTAATGAAAAGAATGATTCCTTTATTGCTTGTAGTT
>JAZOXB010000229.1:0-39829 GCA_045659585.1 Faecousia sp.
TACACCATTCTGGATACGGTCATTATGTGTAATCGTCGTCTTTACGATGTGATGAAGGAGAAGGCTGCTCTGTATGCCAAGCCTGATTTTTCCGATGAGGACGGCATGAGAGCTTCGGATCTGGAGATCGAATTTGCGGAAATGAACGGTTGGGAGGCAGAATCCGATGCCAGCCGTATTCTGCAGGGACTTGGGATCCCTGTTGATATGCATCAGGATCTCATGGCAGATACCGATGGTCGTTTAAAGGTTAAGGTTCTCCTTGCACAGGCTCTCTTTGGTGAGCCTGAGATCATTCTGTTGGACGAGCCTACCAACAACCTGGATATCGAGTCTATTACTTGGCTTGAGGATTTTATTCTGAATTATGAGGAAAAGGGAACCATTATTGTGGTCAGCCATGACAGACACTTCCTCAATACGGTTTGTAGCCATATCTGTGACTTTGACTATGGCAAGGTCAAAATGTATGTGGGTAACTATGACTTCTGGTATGAATCTTCTCAGTTGATGCAGAACTTGATCCGTAATAAGAATAAGCGGAATGAAGAAAAGATCGCAGAATTACAGGAATTTATTTCCCGTTTCTCCGCAAATAAGGCAAAGAGTAAGCAGGCTACCGCAAGACGCCGCTTGCTGGATAAGCTCTCGGTAGAGGAACTGCCGGCTTCTACCAGAAGATATCCCTTTGTTGGCTTTACCAGAGAGCGTGAGGTAGGAAAGGACATTCTCTTTGTTACAGAGGTCTCCAAGACAGTAGACGGTGTAAAGCTTCTGGACAAGGTTTCTTTCACTGTGAATAAGAACGATAAGATCGCTTTTATCGGTGAAAATGAACTGGCACAGACCACCATGTTCAAGATTCTTATGGGAGAACTGGAGCCTGACGAAGGTACGGTCAAATGGGGCGTATCTACATCTCAGAGCTATTTCCCCAAGGATAACACAGAGTATTTTGAAGGATGTTCCGACAGTTTGGTGGACTGGCTGAGACAGTTTTCCGCCAAGAAGGATGATGTGTATCTCCGTGGGTTCCTAGGACGCATGCTGTTCTCCGGCGAGGATGTTTTTAAGCCTGTCAGCGTTCTGTCCGGTGGTGAAAAGGTTCGTTGCATGCTATCTAAAATGATGTTATCCGGAGCCAATGTGATCCTGTTGGACCAGCCTACCAACCATCTGGATATGGAATCCATTCAGGCTGTGAATAAGGGCATGATCGCTTTCCCGGGGAATGTTCTCTTTGCCAGTCACGACCACGAGCTTTTGCAGTCTGTGGCCAACCGTATTATCGAGTTTAAGGCCGATGGTTCCATTGCCGATCGTAGCGGAACTTATGACGAATATCTGGAATATAAAGCGAAAAAGTAAAATTGAATGAACAGTTTATACCCAATATTCATGCCGATTTACCCATAAAATATAGATAGGAGATGAGACGATGTTTTGCACCAATTGCGGTAATTACAATCCCGAAGAAGCACGGAACTGCTCTTCCTGCGGCATGCCTCTGAACCGGAGTTCGGAGCACGGTACTGAGCAGGGGAATGTTTCCTACACACAGCCGGATCCGAACCCTTATATAACGCAACAGCCTGTTCAGACACAGCAGTATTATGGTCAGCCTTCTTATGGACAGCCTACCTATGGACAGACACCTTACGGTCAGCCTTCTTATGGACAGCCTCCCTATGGACAGGCACCTTACGGTCAGCCTCCTTATGGTCAGCCTCCGATCACTGCGGAACGAAAGTCGGGAAAAATGCCCGGAAAGGGAGCGGGGATCGCGTCACTTGTTTTGGGGATCCTATCCTTGACTCTGTTTTGCATACCTGTGGCTGCGGGAATTTTGTCCATCATCGGAACGATCCTTGGAATCGTGTCTGTTTCAAGAGCCTCTAAGGAAGGCAGGGTCTGCGGCATTGGGATCGCAGGACTGATTTGCTCCGCCCTGGGACTGTTTTTGGCTCTAATTTACAATATCGCTTTCTTTGCTCCCGTTACATCTTACAGTTCTACGGGGTATAGCTTTTAATGTCAGTTCAGAGACCCTATAAATTCCGTAGGGAAAAAGCGGGAGATACACCACTGCTGAAGCTTAATGGACTCTTGATATTAGACGGACTTTTGCTCTTAGGTATGATTTTGATGCCCTTTCTGAGCAAGTTACTCCTTACTGCCCCAATGGAGTGCTATGTGCGTAGGATGGGATATCTATGTCCCTCCTGTGGGGGTACCCGTGCTGTGGCATTGCTATTGAACGGTCGAATACGGGATGCTTTCTTTATGAATCCTTATTTGGTCGGAACCGGTGTATGTGTGTTAATCGGAGTCCTCTTGCTCCATGTAACAGTCTTTTGGAAAAACGCCTTTTTGTGCAGGCTAAGCAGGGGACTTTTTCACCCATATACAGTTGTGATTTGGGCATTTGGTTTCGTACTTTTTGGAATTTTAAGAAATTTTGTTTAACAGCCGACCTTAGGGGATTCCCTTAAGGTCGGATCGTTTTTTCTGTAGAAGATGAGAATATGATGAATTTGTGAATTTTCAGGAATTGTACTTGCAAAAAAGAAAAATCCTGCTATAATAAGATTTAGCACTTGGACGATGAGAGTGCCAGAATGATAATTTCCATGGATAAGGAGCAGATATTATGGCTAAGAAACAGTTTAAGGCAGAATCCAAGCGGCTTCTGGACTTAATGATCAATTCTATTTATACCAATCGGGAGATATTCCTCAGAGAGCTGATCTCCAATGCTTCCGATGCGATCGATAAGTTGGCATATTTGGCTCTGACCGACGAGAAGGTCGGACTGAATCAGAGTGACTTTGCCATTACTCTGGAGGCGGACGAGGAGGCACGCACCCTTACGATCCGCGATAACGGTATCGGTATGGATAAAGCTGAGATGGAAGAAAATCTCGGTACCATTGCACATAGCGGAAGTCTGAAGTTTAAGACCGAAATGGAGCAGAAGGACGGCATCGATATTATCGGTCAGTTCGGAGTAGGTTTTTACTCCGCCTTTATGGTGGCAGGAAAGGTTACCGTGATCTCCAAGCGTTATGGCTCCGAGGAGGCTTTCCGTTGGGAATCCGCAGGTGCCGACGGCTATACCATTACGGCTTGCGAAAAAGATACAGTCGGTACCACTATTATCCTTAGCCTGAAGGAAGATATGGATGAGTATTTAAAAGAATACACTCTGAAAAATCTGGTCCATAAGTATTCCGATTTTATCCGTTATCCCATTGTGCTGGGAGAGGAGACCTTAAACTCTCGCCTCCCTCTGTGGCAGAAGAATAAGAAAGACATTACCGATGAAGAGTATGAGACCTTCTACAAAGAGCAGTTTTCCGATTTTGAGGCACCTCTTCATACCATCCACTTCGGTGTAGAGGGTGCGGTAACCTATAAGGCCTTGCTGTATATTCCTGCCAAGACCCCCTATGATTTCTATACCAAGGAGTATAAATCCGGTTTGAAGCTGTATTCCTCCGGCGTTCTGATCATGGATCATTGCGAGGAGCTTCTGCCTGAACATTTCCGTTTTGTTAAGGGTGTTGTGGATACCCTGGATCTGAGCCTGAATATCAGCCGTGAGATGCTTCAGCACACCCGTGAACTGAAAGTGATCGCCACCAATCTGGAAAAGAAGATCAAGGCTGAGTTGCAGAAGATGTTGGAAAACGATCGGGAGAAGTATGATAAGTTCTATACCGCTTTCGGTCGTCAGTTAAAATTCGGAGTTGTTGCGGAATTCGGAATGAAGAAGGAACTTCTCAAGGATCTGATCCTCCTGCACTCTCTGAAGGAAGGAAAGCTCATCACTCTGAAGGACTATGTTTCCGCTATGCCTGCATCTCAGAAGCATATCTATTTTGTCAGTGGTGAGAATGCTGCCAATCTGCCTCAGACCCGAGGAATTTTGGATCGCGGATTCGATGTTATCTGCTTAGAGGAGCAGGTGGATGAGTTTATTCCTCAAACCTTGCAGACCTATGAGGAAAAGGAATTCCGCAACATTCTGACAGATGAACTGGAGCTGGAGACCGAAGAAGAGAAGAAGCAAGCCGCAGAAACAGCCGAAGAATGGCAGGGATGCATCGACTTCTTGAAAGAAACCTTGGGTGAAAAGATCGTTGATGTGCAGATCCTGGGACAACTGGGAGAGCACGCAGTTACCATGATCCCCGAAGGTGGCATGAGCTTTGAAATGGAAAAGTATTTTAAGGCAGTGAATCCCGAGAATACTTTCCGTTGCGGTCGGATCTTGCAGTTGAATCCCAATCATCCTGTTGTAACAGCCATGAGAGCACATATGGATACGGATCGCATAAAGGCCGAAAAGTACGCTGAGGTTCTTTATAACCAGGGCTTATTGATCGCAGGTCTTGCCATTGAGGATCCTGTGGCATATTCAGCTCTTGTATGTGAGCTCTTAGTCTGATGGCAGAAAAAGCACACGGTAGGAAATCCTATCGTGTGCTTTTGAGATATTGAAGAACCGGGTCAGCAGTTTTCTTTTGCCTTCTGCAGAGCCTGAGCAAGCTGATCGGGGCAAGAGGTGCCCTTAAAGCCGCAACGAATACCGCTGAGCAGGGAAATGACCTCATCTACCTTGCGACCGTTTGCAAGCTTTGCCACACCCTGGGTGTTACCGTTGCAACCACCGATAAAGCGAATGTTATCGACAACATCACCGTTGATCTCAAATTCGATCTTAGAGGCACATACGCCCTGAGTTTTGTAATCAAATTGCATAATATATCTCCTTTTCATTGTACTGATCTCATTATATCATAATTTTTCGGAAATGCCAATAGCAAAACCTTATTTTTCTGCGGATATAAGCCATGACTTTTGGAAATAACTAAGGAATCAAATCATAGGGGAGAGTACAATGGACGATAACGAACGGAACGAAAAGTCATCATCTATCCGAGAATTTGGATCCGGTTGTTCAAAATCGGAGAGAGGGAATATCTATATCCTGACTATTATCGGTCAGATCGAAGGCCATCAGGCCGCACCGGAAACCGTAAAAACTACGAAATATGAGCATGTTTTACCACTCCTTGCCATGATCGAGGAGAGTGACGAGATCGATGGCTTACTCCTTCTGCTCAACACCGTAGGTGGAGATATTGAGGCAGGACTTGCTATTTCCGAATTGGTTGCGGGTATGAAAAAACCCACGGTATCTCTGGTTCTGGGAGGAGGGCATTCCATTGGGATCCCTCTTGCGGTTTCTGCCAAGAGAAGTATGATCGCTCCCACAGCCAGTATGATGATCCATCCGGTGAGAATGAGTGGAGTTGTGGTGGGAGCACCTGCAACTTATCATTATTTCCAGCGGATCCAGGAACAGATCACGGATTTTGTTACCTCGAATTCCCAAATCTCTAAAGAAGCCTTTCTGGAATATATGATGGCAACGGGGCAGATCGCCACAGATGTGGGTACGATAGTCTATGGCAGGGAAGCTGTAGAAAGCGGTTTGATCGATGAACTTGGTACCCTGCACAATGCTCTGGAGGAGCTCCACAGCATGATTCAAAAAACTAAGGAAAGAAATCACGAAAAAGGATAGAAATATTTGAAATTTTATGATATAATATAAAAATGCATGATGGTTGGAGGGGTCGTGACCTTAGAAAAGGCGATTCGGATCATGCACTCCTCCGTCAATTTTTTTGGGAAACCGAAATGTCAATACCGAAATGTCAATAAGGAATGATCCTTTTTGTTCATAGCGTATATATCAGAGAAGGTGAGTATATTTTGAAAGTTTGGGAAGCACTTATTTATGCTATCATAGGTGGCATAACGGAATTATTACCCATTTCTTTTTCGGGACACAGCATATTGTTTCAACATACATTCCATTTGTCCTCCTTATACAGTGGGGACGGCCCCTTTATTCGTGCGGGGATCTCTGTAGGTATCATCATCGCATTGTACATGATATTCCGTGGGGAAACAAAAGAGTCTCGTTTGATCATGCGCAGATTGCGAAATGACCATTCCTCTCGCCGAAGAGTTCAGCGTGAGGATCAGGCTCTGAAGACCCGTGTTTTTATTATGACCGCTGTTGGTATGATCCCTATGTTCTTTTCCTTTCTGTTCTTGGGCAAGGCAGAGAGCATCGATAATCTCATGTATGTCAGCGGCTTCTATGTATTGAGCGGAGTGATCCTTTTCTTCTGCACTCGTGGCCCTGTAGGAACAAAGGGTGGATGGGAAGCAACTCTGTATGATACTCTTCTTATGGCCTTGTTCCGGATGGGATCCGTATTCCCGGGAATGTCCGCAGTTGGCAGTTCTCTGTGTATCGGCAGAGCAAGAGGTCTGAATAATGAGATGAATATTCGTTTTACATATATGATGGCCTTGGTCTTTGAAGTCGTATCTGTAGTGTTCTATCTGTTACGAGGAATCATTATCGGTAATTTCTACGGACGAACTTTAATATCTGTTGTTGTGGCGGTGATCGTTTCTGCTGCGGTTTCTTTCATGGCACTTATGACTTTCCGAAATATGATCCGCAACAACAAACTCAGATCCTTTATGTACTATTGCTTCGATGTTGCGGCAATTGCGTTTATTATCGCTATTATCAATGGATGATAGTTTTTGGTATTTGATGAAAGGAGGAGCGTATGGCGAATAAATCTAATACCTCTCAGGCTCAACGGGGAAATGCTACGGCCAATCGCAGTTCGGCGAAAAAGGCCCCTGCCAACGAGAATACCACCGCAAAACAAAGCACTGCCCCAAAGAAAAATGTAAAGCGTAGCCCAAACGAAAATACTTCGGCTTCTTCCGCTAAAGCAAAGCGTGATGCTTTTGAAAGACAGCGTCAAGAGCAGAAGCACAACAGAAGGGTATGGCTTGCTTTTGCATTCTTTGCAATTGCCGGCATATCGATCCTGTGCTTGTTCAACACGGACTCCGATACGATCTTGCTGGCACCCTTATCCCGTATGATTACCGGGTTGTTCGGTGCTGTGGGCAAATTTCTCCTGCCCCTTTTGCTGATCTATATCGGCGTGATCCTTGTATCCAGCTACGGACATCCTGTTCAGATGCGAACTTGGTGTGCATTTTTCGCAGTAGTATTCTTTTTGGGGATCATTCATGTCATCGCAGATGCTGTGGGCAACTGTGAAAATAACATGAACCCTGGCCAGCTGTGGAAAAACGCTCTCGATATGAAGAGCGGAGGTGTGATCCCGGGCTTTATTGCACAATTCCTTGCTAAGTTTATCAGTCGTGTAGGTGCGGTTATTTTCATGGTGATCGGCATGGTGCTCTGTGGCTTTGCAACTCGGAGCATTACACCGGTTGGGGTTGTCAATGCGGTTAAAAAGCGTAGCCCTCAGCCTGTTGTTCATGATCGCGAGGATGCTTCCGAGAAATTTGTAGAGCGGATCGCACAGGTACATTATGAGAAGCAGGTGCGGAAAACTTCTCCTAAGGTCTATGACCTGGAAGTAGATGATCCTCCGCTTCTGCCTAAGAAGACCGGAACCGGTGAAGAGAAAAAGACTAACAAAACTTCCGAAAACTATAAGGAAAACCACTCCGTAAAGAGCACCGATAAGGTCGTAGAGAAAAAGACCGAAAAACGGTGGGAATGGAATCAGGCTATGTCTCCCTCTGAATATTTGGAGCAGAAGGAGAATGACGAAAAACGCTACAGCTCCACGCATGTGGATATGGAGAAGCGTCAAATGACCATGGACGAGGTAGAACTCCATGAGCCTGTAGAGCCTCAGCGTTCCTATCCTCGTAAAAGAAATCCCGCAGTTGTTTTTAAGAAGGACAACGACCGTCAAGAAGAGTACGGCTTTAATGATGATCCTCCGGTATTTAAACAGAAGGAAACGGTTCGGAGTGACTCCTCTGAATACCGCGATATGGAAGTTGAAGAGAGAACAACGGAGCCTGTCCGCGAGGTTCCTCCTGTTATCGTTGCCACCAAGAAGACAACGGAACAGATTTCCAAGGAAGAAGCACGGGCCGGTGCGGAAGCTATCTCCGCAGAGATCGCCGAGCAAGAGCCGATGCCTGCGGAATATACTTTCCCCACCATTGATCTGCTGAATCGCTCCTCCGGCGGTACTGTGGATGCAACCTCTGAAATGAGAGAAAATACCAAGCGGTTGGCAGATGCCTTACAGAGCTTTGGTGTGAATCCTCATATTGTTGATGTGATCCGTGGCCCCTCGGTTACCAGATATGAACTGGAACTGGATCGCGGTGTCAAACTGTCTAAGATCACCAATCTGTCTGAGGATATTGCTCTTGCTCTGGGCGCACAGGGTGTGCGTATTTCTGCCATTCCCGATAAGATCTCTGTTGTTGGTATCGAGGTACCCAATAAGATCGTAAATACCGTATATGCAAGAGAAGTTATCGGATCTGCTCTCTTTGCGGAAAAAAAGTCCAAGGTTTCTTTTGCAGTGGGTAAGGATATCAGCGGCAATTGCATTATCGGTGATATCGGTAAGATGCCCCATATGCTCATTGCCGGTACTACCGGTTCCGGTAAGTCCGTTTGTATGAACACCCTGATTATTTCCTTGTTATATAAGGCTCGTCCCGACGAGGTCAAGATGATCATGGTGGATCCTAAGATGGTTGAGCTGGGTATTTATAACGGTATCCCTCATTTGCTGATCCCCGTTGTTACAGATCCTAAAAAGGCTGCAGGAGCACTGCAGTGGACTGTTACGGAAATGCTCCGTCGTTACGGACTCATGAGGGATGAAGAGGTTAGAGACCTGGAATCCTATAATAAGGCCGTAGCAAATGATCCCGACAGAGAGAAGCTTCCTCAGGTCGTTGTAGTGATCGACGAGCTGGCTGACCTCATGCTTGTGGCAGCCAAGGAAGTGGAAGAATCTATCTGCCGAATTGCTCAGATGGGCAGAGCGGCCGGTATCCATCTTGTGATCGCAACACAGCGTCCTTCCGCAGATGTTATTACCGGTACCATGAAGGCTAATATTCCTTCCCGTATTGCATTCTCTGTATTCTCTGCTATGGAATCTCGTATTATTCTGGATGTTCAGGGTGCTGAGAAACTGGTCGGTAAGGGCGATATGCTATTTGCACCTCATGGACAGGGAAAGCCTCAGCGTGTGCAGGGTTGCTTTATTACCGATGATGAAGTATCCCGTGTTGTTACTGCGATCAAGGCCAATGCAAGCAGTAACTACTCTGATGAGGTTATGGAGCAGATCGAAAAGAGAGCAGAGCAGGGTAGCAAGAATACCAACACAGATGCTCCCGCTCCTCCGGAAAGCACTACCGATGAGATGCTTCCTGCGGCGGTGGAGGTCATTCTGGAAACCGGACAGGCTTCGGTATCTATGCTCCAGAGACGATTGAAGCTGGGATATGCTCGTGCGGCTCGTATTGTTGACGAAATGCAGGAAATGGGTATTGTAGGACAATTTGAAGGTGCAAAGCCCCGTCAGCTTCTCATTACCCGTGAACAGTGGGAACAGATGAAGAACGGTGGAGCTGACACCGCTGTACCCGATGAGATCCCCTAATTCCGAAAGGGGAATAAGTTTTTTGATTGTATTCTCCAACATTTGTTGGGGATGCAAAATAAATTTCGCGTTGCATCTGCATGGCAGAGCGACAGCAGGAGGTTAAAATGAAACATTCGGCAATTTATCACTTTGTAGGTCTTTCTATGCTTACAGCACTGGTTGTTGTATTGCAGACCGTTGGCGGCAGCATTTCTTTCGGGGGATTTCCCATTACTCTCGTATTGATTCCCGTTGTTATTGGCGCCGCACTTTTCGGTGCGAAAGACGGTGCATTCCTCGGTGGCGTATTCGGATTGATCGTTTACATCAATTGTGCAAACGGCACGGATGTGGGTGGAAACATGGTTTTTGTCGCAAACCCCTATCTTTGTGCTTTGGTTTGTATCGGTAAGGGTATTCTTTCCGGTTTTGCAGCCGGCATGATGTACAGACTGATCAGTGAGGGATTCGGTAAGAAAAAGTCCGAAAATAAGGGCAAGGAGAACGGTGTTCGCAGCTACTTTGCAGTATTTGCCGCGGCAATTGTTGCTCCCGTCGTAAATACCGGAACCTTTATCCTCGGAATGCTTCTGTTTTTCCGTGAGACCCTGAATTCCTGGGCAGGGGGGAAGCCTATTGTCAGCTATATTATCTTTGTCTTGACGGGTATCAATTTCCTCATCGAGTTAGGAGTCAATCTGGTAATGGCTCCCGCCATTACTACCATTATCAAAGTGATTCGCAAGAGGCACTGAACTCTGTATAATAAAAAACAGGGATGCATCCAAGTTTGGATGCATCCCTATATTTTATACTTTAAATTGATCCCGATCCTGACCGCCTGTGAATTCGCGGTAGCGTAGACCGGTATTGTGAATGATGCGTTTGGATTCTTCGTAATAACAGATATCCTTATGGGGACAGGAACTGCAATGAGGAAGCTGACAGGCCATCAGCAAATCAGAGAAGCAATCCCCGTGCTGTGTCAAGCTGTCCTTGAGACGGAGAATGGTTTCTTCTTGATAGAAACGAGATAGGATCTGCAATACCTGTTCGAGAGAAAATCCATCCTTGCTGTATCGGAGATATTGTTGCATACAGCTCAAATAGTTCTTTTTGCTATCTACCTGACAATATAGTATGGCTGTATTCAGGTAGGAAATTGCTTCGTTGAGCTGATTCAATCTCCATGCGGCGTAGGCATAATGGATCGCGGCAGAGGTGCTGTGATCTCCGTGAGCCAAGGGAAGACCTGCAATGAAGGGATAATAGTATTCTCTGGAATTGACACCCTTGATCATATTTTTGTGGAGCAACACATCACGCATTGCTAAATTGTCTGCCTTGCGCATATTGCGAAGTGCTAAGGAAGCCATCTCTCCCATTGCATACTGCTGTACCTTCTGGGGGATCCGCAACCCTCGAGACTCGGAAAATCCGGGAACCACAAATTTGTAACAGTGGAATCCAAGGAAGGAATAATTGCGGATATACACGGGAAGGCCCTTTTCTTTAAAGGAGTTCAGAACGATATGAACCAACTGACGGTTGGTTAAGCTACTATGATCCGGGAACTGCATAGGTGGCTCAGTGGAAGGGGTGAAAAAGGTTGCATTCATGGCACCCTGTGCGGTTTCTAATTGATTCAGAACATTATTGCAGATATCAGTATCTGCGGCATGGCTCAACACATATTGATTGCCTGCCAAATGGAGCTTGGCGAGGGTGCGTCCCTGGAATGCCTCTGTTAAGGTTCTCTGAATGGCAATTTCGGGGATGGGATCTGCACCGATGCTTACGAGATAACGGTGGGTAGCTTTGTTAATGATCCTTGTGGCAACAACGGGATAGCCTGTGTCGAGGGAACAATCCACAACGTCTACATCAAATTCGCCTTCCTTGCGGATCTTATCCAGGATCTCGGTGACTAAGGGATATTTTCTCAGTGTTTCTTCCGGAATCACAGGGACAGCAATGTCCTCCTTGATCAAGCGAATGCAACAGTGACGCTCCATGATCTCTGACAGAGCGTGGATCCACGCTTCCTCTCTGGAATTTCCGACACAGCATCCGTTTGCGGAATAGAGATGCTCTACAAAACCTGCAGGAAGCTTTACATATCGGTCGCCGAAATAATCGTAATAGGGAAGTACAAGGATCCGTTTGCTTCCGGCGTACATCTCACACTGGTTTGCAATGACTTCTTTAGTGACTCCGTATGCAGAGACAATGGGATTCATCCAATCACTGTTTTCCAGTAGCTCTTCTTTTGTGACATATTCGGCATCGGGAGCGTAGGTATGGAGCAGTAGTTCGGGATCGTTTTCAAGAGATTGGTATTTATAGAAGAAGAGACCGCTCTGCAACCGTTCCATAAATTCTCCGTAAGCACTGCTACGAGCAAAATCCGGGGTAACTCCTTTACCGTTGGCATAGGGGAAGCCACCATCTCCTCGGACATGCAGACCGTAGCAATGTTCCACTCCTGTGTCGATCCATTCCTCTACCAATCGGATATCTAATTCCGACAATATGCTTTTGATGCGGTTTATGGTATCACAAGGCTTTGCATCCTTGAATTTTTCGTCAATGATCATATAATCAGCCCCTCGTATTAAGGTGTATCATAGGAATTATACGAAATTAAACATATAATGTCAAGAAAATATAAAAGGAAATGCACAGGGAATTCCTTCCGCTGTGCATTTCTCGAATGCTATTATTCGCTACGCAGTGCGATCACGGGGTCCTTTTTCGAAGCAATACGAGCCGGGATCAAGCCGGCAATAAAGGTGAGAAGCATACTAATGAGGATCAGGATCACGGCACCCTGAGAAGGCAAAGCCGCAACATCGGAAAACTCTGTGAGGGATTCGATGATGGCATTGATGGGCCATAAGAGGAATATGGTTGCTGCGATTCCCAATAAGCCTGCTGTTAAGCCAATGGTCAGTGTTTCGGCATTAAATACTCTGGAGATATCTTTTTTGGATGCACCGATGGAACGGAGGACACCGATCTCACGGGTTCGCTCCAAAACAGAGATGTATGTGATGATGCCGATCATGATAGAGGAAACCACCAGAGATACAGAAACAAAGGCAATGAGTATGTAGCTGACCGCATTGATAATGGTGGTAATGGAAGAAATCATTAAACCGATATAATCCGTATAAACCAGCTTTTCTTCCTCTTCTTTTCCGTAATTATATTCGTCGATAAGCTCGGAAATCTGATCCTTTGCTTCAAAGTCTGTGGGATATAGGAGAATGGCAGAAGGCTCTGCGGGATCTGCTACACCTAATTTGGTAAGATTGCCTTCATAGCTACCATCGGCACCTGCCAAAATAGATTGCATAAGCTTGGTTGCGGCATCATCCTCACTGTACCCTGCGGTAGTAAGTTGGCTGAAATAGCCCTTAAGCTCTCCCTGCTGTTCAGCAGGCAAGGTAGCGACATGGGTTTGGAATTCAGCTAAGGTATAGCTGTCTTTGATGTCCTCGGTAGAGAAGGGGAGTCCGGAGAATACATCTGTATGGGGATCAGCTTTTTGTGCCAGTACAATGGGAGAGGTATTGACCTTATCCATCAGATGGAGCATCAGATCCCTTCGATATCCGATCATACCGGTAATCACTCCGGTGGTTGCATTTTCGGCAGGACGGAGGATCCCGACGACTTTAATGGATTCGGAATTGTTCAACAGAGTCATCATAAAGGTGTCATCCTGAGATTTATCCACCCATTGGTCGCCTTCCTGTACATATACATCCGTATTGACAAGTAGCTTATACTCCAGATCCAGAATATCCTCATAAGAATAGCTGTGTGTCTCTGTCTCGATTACTGTTTCTTTCCCGGCAGCCGCATCGGATAAGGACTGCTTCAGTCCGGCAGGATCTACCAAACCCAGGGAATACAGGCTGAAGTCGGTGATCTCATTTTCTGCACTTATGAACAGGACGACTTCGTTGTAATTTTCCGGCATATGCCCTGCTACGATATCATATTGTGAAGCAAGAAGCTCTTCGTTATCCATAAGTCGGGACCACACATCCAAACTCATGGTCATGGGGGAAGCTGTCATGGAGGAACTTTCCGTCATGAGACCCAGATCTGCCATGAGATTGTTGGGATTAGTTTGTATATAGGTGCCGTTGGGATGTAAGCGATAGATGTTCAGAGGAGTCTCATAGGTATAGGCAATATCCGCTGTCAGATCGCGGATGGTGTCGCCATTGGTTTCCAGATACTCCTTGAATTGTCCCAGCTGATTTGTTTTGGAGCCCTGCAGCATGGTATCCATCATACCGGTCATAACATTTACGGAATAGATATGGTCATCCTCTCTGACAGTATCGTCTCGCAGAGCCGTTCCCATATCCATCATAGAGGAAAGATCCACACTGGTCCGTTCTATGGTAATGGGGTAGGAGGATAGGGTTTCCCGTTCCATTCTGTCGATCAGGAGCTGAACACCGTTTGACATGGACAGGATCAGGGCAATTCCGATAATGCCGATAGAGCCGGCAAAAGAGATGAGAATGGTTCGGGCTTTCTTTGTTAAGAGATTGTTCAAGCTTAAGGAAAGGGCTGTGAAAAAAGACATGGAGGGCTTTTTGATCTTGCTGTGCTTTCGGACAGCCTCCGAGGGCTCTGCGTAGGGCATGGTGTCGTCAATGATCCTGCCGTCAAGGAGACGAATGATGCGAGTGGAATAGGCTTCTGCCAGTTCCGGGTTATGAGTGACCATAATAACCAAACGATCTTGAGCGACTTCCTTTAATAGCTCCATGATCTGGACGCTTGTTTCGGAATCCAATGCACCGGTGGGTTCGTCTGCCAGTAGAATAGAGGGGTCGTTGACCAATGCTCTTGCAATAGCTACCCGCTGCATTTGGCCGCCGGAGAGCTGATTGGGGCGTTTGGTCAGCTGATCTCCCAACCCTACCTTTTCCAGAACGGCAATGGCTCTGGCACGGCGTTCTTTCTTGGAAACACCCGACAGCGTCAATGCCAACTCTACATTGGAAAGAACGCTTTGATGGGGGATCAGGTTGTAGCTCTGGAAAACAAATCCTACAGAATGGTTTCTGTATGCATCCCAATCACGATCTTTGTATTTCTTGGTTGAGATCCCGTCGATCATGAGATCACCGGAGGTATAACGATCTAAGCCCCCGATAATGTTCAGAAGAGTTGTTTTACCACAGCCGGAGGGGCCGAGGATGGATACGAACTCATTTCTGCGGAAACTGATATCAACACCTCTAAGGGCAGATACACAACTGTTGCCCATGATATAGTCTTTTGTTATATTTTGAAGTGTGAGCATAAAAGACCATCCTTTCTTCAATTTTGAATGTATTTTACTCCGAAACAATGAAAAATTCAATGGTTTTGGGAAAGTATTTACAATATGTTCAGGAAATTTTAAGCTAAAGGTGATATTTATGGATCAATGGTTGCAAAGGGGGGCGGAGCTCCTGTGGAGTTGGCCAACTATGGGACTGTTTTTGTTTGTGGGTCTTATATATACTCTTGGACTCCGAGGGATACAGTTTCGGAAGTTGCCGGAGGCTTTAAGAAGCATTAGCTCCCACGAATCCGGTAACGGTATGTCTTCTTATTCAACCCTATGCACCGCATTGGCGGCTACCATAGGAACGGGAAATATTGTGGGCGTGGCAACCGCCGTAGGAACAGGTGGCCCCGGAGCTTTGTTTTGGATGCTGGTTGCGGCTGTTTTGGGAATGGGCACCCAGTTTGCAGAGGGATATTTAGCTGTTCGATATAGGACAAAAGGAGGAAAAAACATTGGAGGGCCTTTTTCATATATGGAAAAGGGGATCGGAAAACCTTGGCTCGGAAAGCTGTATGGCTGGATCACCGTGTGTGCGGGGATCCTTGGGGTTGGAACGGTAACGCAGGTCAACAGTATAGCAAAGGCAATGGAAGGCTTAATTCCCAAGGGAGGTACCTTTGCCGGCATATCTGTTGTTGGTGCAGGTGCCGGATTTATAGTTGCGATCTTTGCCGGTTTGATCCTTATGGGCGGCGGAAAGCGGATCGTTAAGGTATGCGAGACGCTGGTTCCTCTCATGTCTCTGCTATATCTATTCTGCTCTTTTACTTTACTTATTTGGAACTTTGAAAAAATCCCCGAAAGCCTGTCATTGATCCTGCACAGTGCATTTTATCCTAAAGCGATCTTGGGAGCAGGCAGTGGAATCTGTATCCGACATGTGATCCGAATGGGGATCAGCAGAGGTGTATTCACCAATGAGGCAGGAATGGGAACGGGAGCCATTACGGCTGCCTCCGGAGGGGAATCGGATCCTGTTAAGCAGGGACTGATCACTATGAGCGCGACTTTTATTGATACCATCGTGATCTGTACGATCTCCGGTCTGTGCATCATTGTAACAGGGGCATGGGAAAGTTCCACAGAGGGTGGCGCCATGACGGATCTGGCTTGGAAAATGGGATTGCCATGGAATGGAACGCTGTCATCCTATTTGTTGGTTATCTGTTTGGTGTTTTTTGCCTTTGCCACCGTTATCGGTTGGAATTTTTACGGTGAACGATGTCTGTTGTATTTGACCGGGGGGAAGGGGATCCTTCTGTATAGGGTCGGATATTTGATCGCAATTTTACTCGGAGCCTTTCTTTCTGTATCAGCTGTTTTTCATTTGGCGGATATTCTCAATGCTCTAATGGCATTGCCGAATTTGACTGCACTGCTCTTACTCAGAAGGGAAGTGTTTGAGGATGTAAGAAAAAGCAGTTGAAATTTTGAATAAAATCTGCTATTCTATTGTGGAATTGTGTAGAATTGAGGCCGCAGTTATGGAATTTTCCAATTTATTCTTTATATATTTGTTTTTGCCTCTGTGCATAGGGATCTATTTTCTGGCTCCCGGAGATAAACTGAAAAACGGAAT
Organism: Faecousia sp.; assembly: GCA_045659585.1. Lineage (GTDB taxonomy): Bacteria > Bacillota > Clostridia > Oscillospirales > Oscillospiraceae > JAZOXB01. The sequence goes on from JAZOXB010000229.1 coordinate 16,493, forward strand.
ATTGATCTGCTTCAGTCTCTTGTTTTACTGCTTGCATCGACCCATATATGTACCTCTGGTTTTCGGGATGGCTTTGCAGAACTATTATCTTCCTCGGATGATCCGTAATGTGAGATATGGTGGGATCCTGTCTGTGGCACTGAATATTGGTGTTTTGATCGTCTTTAAGCTGTGGACGACAATTCCTTTTCCTATGGGACTATCTTTCTATGTCTTTTCCCTTATATCTTATCAGGTCGATGTGTATCAAAAGGGAGAAGAGTGCAAAAATTTTTGGCATTTTCTTCTGTTTGTGACATTCTTCCCTAAAATGATCATGGGACCTATCACTCGTTATGCACAGATCGCGCCTCAGATGGAACATCGTGAGGTAGAACCAAAGGCAATTTTCTATGGCGTTTTGCGTTTTGTCCTCGGGCTTAGCAAAAAGATCCTGCTTGCAGATCCCTTGTTCCGTCTGTATGAACAGCTTGGTACCCATTCTTCCTGGCTCTCTGTCTGGGGGGCGGGGTTGGTATTTATGCTGTATATTTATCTGGAGTTTAGTGGCTATAGTGATATGGCTCTGGGATTGGGAGAGGTCTTTGGATTTTCTTTACCCGAGAACTTTCGTAAGCCCTATACTGCGAGCTCCGTAGGCGAATTCTGGAGACGGTGGCATATTTCTTTAGGTAACTTTTTCAGAGACTATGTATATATCCCGTTAGGGGGAAATCGGAAAGGGATATCCCGTCAGATCCTGCATCTCTTTGTAGTTTGGCTTTTGACAGGACTTTGGCATGAGATTTCCTTGACATTTGTACTGTGGGGAATGTATTTCTTTGTCCTGTTATCTGCGGAAAAACTGCTTCACAGATACATTTGCAGAATACCTGCTGTGATCCGCAGGATTTTTACTTCTGTATTTGTGTATTTCGGTTGGATCATTTTTGCCGCTAAAGATTTAGGTTCTTTTATGAAAACCATTGGGGATATGTTCTCTATCACTGTGACGGGATTGGAGCCTACCCTTCTTGTGCTCCGAAACAGTATACTACTGCTGAGCATGGGACTTGTGATCTCTGTTTTCTATCCCGTATGGAAGGAAAATTATAAGGGTCGCCTTATAAATCCCTCTTTGGGTTTCCGAAAAGCAGCGGTTGTAACCCTTGGACTACTTATGGTCGTATTGTTGGGACTATGCACTGCTTCCATCATAGGAAACGGCGCAAGACCCTCTATGTATGCCGGATTTTGATCCCATTACGCAAATTTTTGAGAAAGGAGTGAAGGATCTTGAAAAAATTATATCTTGCCATATCCCTGTTTCTTTTGGTGGTCGGTCTGGGAATGGGACTTGGCACTGTGGCACTCATGGGTATCCCGGAGATCGGTCTTACCGGTCTCTTAAAAGGCGAATATGCATCTCAATTTCATGATTGTCTTGTTGCGGAATTCCTCGGCAAAGACAGTTTAACTATGGTCAATCGGGGATTGAATCAATTCTACTCCTTTACAGGTCTTACTACCGATGAAAATGTTCAGATCCTTATTCCGATCGTCAACGACGGAGCGGATCACGGTGCTCACATTACACAGAACGAAACTCTGACGGAGGACATATCCGAGACCGAGATCGAAACTCCGTCGGAAAGCTCTCATGAGAAGAACACTGAACCAACGATTCTTAGTACAGAAGAAGCGACACAGACCACGGAGACGGAAACTCCTACAGAGGAGATCCCCACAGAGGTGGAGCCTGAGGTGGAGGCTTTGGGACAGATCCTGCTGATTGGGGATCGTGCTATGGAATTACCCGATGCGGATTATGATGCTATTGCAAATTACAGTGCTTCTGTTTCTGCCATTGGTGAGGCTCTGGATGGTGTGAATGTTTACAGTATTCTCGTGCCCAATTCCGCAGGACTCTACGCCCCTGAGGATTATCTTACAGGAGAGGATTCTCAAGAGAATATGATCGATTATGCCTATGATGCAATGAGTGAAGAGATTCGAACCGTTGATGCCTATTCTGTGCTGGAAGAGCATAAGGATGAATATATCTATTTCCGCACGGATCATCATTGGACTCATTTGGGATCTTACTATGCTTATAAGGCCTTTTGCAAGGAAGCGGAGCTTTCTCCTTGGGCGTTACGACTCTTTGAAAGCGGAACCTATGAAACCTTCTTAGGAACCATGTATAGCTTCCTATCCGGATATCCTCAACGGGATATTCTTAAGAATAATCCGGATCAGCTGACATATTATGTCCCCTATAGAGAAACTACCGTAAAATATTATGATTCCGCCGGTCTGTCCTATGGCGGAAAAATCGATATGCTTTATCCTTTGTCGGAGAATTACTCCAATAAGTATATATGCTTTTTGGGAGGAGATCATCCGATCACAGTGATCGAGACAGATCATGCAGAGGAACGGGTCTGTTTGCTGATCAAGGAATCCTACGGCAATGCTTTTGCTACCTGGCTCACCGGTCATTACAGTAAAATTATATGTGTGGATCCCAGAGAATTTAATCGAAACGGGAAGCCTTCTATGGATCTTGTGGAATTTGCGGAAGCGCAAGGTGTGGATGATTGTATTATTCTGAATTATCCTCTCATGATCAATTCCTCTGCATACGGGGCTTGGCTTGAAAGAATGGTTGAGTGATTTTGGTTTATTAGAAAAAATGCACCTCTTGCCTAAGTCGGCCAAGAGGTGCGTTTTTTTAATATTCTTCGTGATCAGCCAATGCGTGTCTCCGGAAAAGGAGAGTAACACACCAGATCCCTGCCAACCCAACCAGAGTATAGACGATACGGGACAGGAGAGAGGTCTGTCCACCCAGAAGCCATGCCACCAGATCAAATCGAAACAGACCTACAAGCCCCCAGTTTAAAGAACCGATAATACTCAGGATCAAAGCGATTGTGTCCATTCATTACACCTCCAATTTCTTGTCTGACCATAGTATGACCTGAATATTTGGGCAGTATACGCAAAATTAACGGTGAAATTTGTAAAAAAAGACATTCCGAAACCACTATGCAAATGACAGAAAATATTGTATAATAAGGGTAGCTCTGTGGTTATGAACCTCAGAATTTAAATGATATATGAAAGGTTTGATCAATTATGAATGCTTTTTTACCCGCTGATATTCTGTTCCCCCAGGTAGAATCTATGGAAAAATGGGCAGTCATTGCTTGCGACCAGTTTACTTCCGATCCCGCATATTGGGAGAGAGTCAGAAAGAACGCAGAGGGTGCTCCCTCTACCATTAACCTGATCCTTCCCGAAGCCGAGCTGGGTACCGAGAAGGAGGCAGAGCACACTGCTCTCATCAATCGTACCATGGCACAGTATCTGAAGGATAATATTTTTACTACATATGAAAACGCTCTTGTATACATTGAACGCACTCTGGAAAACGGCACAGTTCGTAAGGGTCTCGTCGGTATGGTGGATCTGAATGCTTATGATTATTCTACCGGTTCTACCTCTGCGATCCGTGCAACGGAGCGTACTGTTGTTGAGCGTATCCCTCCCCGCATGCGTGTTCGCCGTGATGCCCCCATTGAACTGCCTCATATCCTCATGCTGGCTGATGACCACGATAAGGTCTTGATCGAGCCCATCGGAGAGCAGAAGGCAGAACTGAAGGAACTCTATGACTTCGAACTGATGGAAGGCGGCAACCGCATCCGTGGTTGGCTGGTACAGGGTGAAGCCGCAGAGGCCTTTAATGCTCGTCTTACCGAGTATACCGGCAATGTTGGCAAGAAGTACGAGGATCTGCAGGGTGTTCCCATGGTATTTGCAGTAGGTGACGGCAACCACTCTCTGGCTACCGCTAAGTCCTGCTACGAAGAACTGAAGTCTCAGAATCCCGATCAGGATCTGTCCATGCATCCTGCTCGTTTTGCTCTGGTTGAACTGGAAAATATCCACGATGAAGCACAGGTCTTCGAGCCCATCCATCGTGTTATCATCAAGTGCGATCCTAAGGCTCTTCTGGCCGCTCTGGAAAAGGAAGCTTGTGCAGAAGGTGGCTTTGAGGTCAAGTGGTACATTGGTAAGGAGTCCGGCACCGTTTCTCTGGATAAGGCAAAGAGCCAGCTGGCAGTCGGTGTTCTTCAGGGCTTCCTGGATGAATATCTCAAGACTGCAGAGGGCGAGATCGACTATATCCATGACGATGATGCACTCATTGCTCTTGCAGATCAGGAAAATGCAATTGGCTTCCTTCTGCCCGCTATGGAGAAGAGCCAGCTGTTCCGTGGCGTCATTGCTGATGGCATTCTTCCCAGAAAGACCTTCTCTATGGGTCACAGCCGTGAAAAGAGATACTATCTCGAAGGCAGAAAGATCAAATGAGGATCATTCGGGAATCTGCTCCCGCCAAGGTCAATCTGACTTTAGATGTGCTTAGCAAACGACCTGATGGCTACCATGATCTGGAGAGTATTATGCAGGCGGTGAGTCTGGAGGATAAGATCATCGTTGAAATCGGCACCGGGTTACCCTGGGAGCTTGTTTGCGATTCCGATCATATCCCAAAGGATGAGCGAAACCTTGCTTGGAAGGCCGCAAAGGCATTTTGCGATAATCTGTCTTGGGATCCTATGGGACTACGGATCACTGTAATGAAGCGGATCCCCAGTGAGGCAGGCCTCGGTGGCGGAAGTGCAGATGCGGCGGCAGTTCTTCGAGGTCTGAACCGTTGTGTAGATGATCCTTTGTCCCTTTTGGACTTGGCGGAATTAGGAGCTAAGGTCGGATCCGATGTACCTTTTTGCGTTCTTGGCGGAACGGCTTTCTGCAGAGGGCGTGGAGAGATCCTAATGCCGTTGGATATAGAACCTAAGTATGCATATGTCCTATGTAAACCGGATCTGGCATTTTCTACACCTAAACTGTTTGCTAAGTTGGATGAAGCTGTTATTACCCGTCGTCCGGATCATGAGGCAATGATCGAGGGCCTGAAGGGGAATGACCCCCCTCGAGTGGGTCAGCTTCTGTGTAATGTATTCGAAGAAGCTGTTTTGGAGGAATACGAGCCTATATCCCGTATTAAGAATATGCTCATGGAATGCGGAGCGTGCGGTGCCCAGATGACCGGAAGCGGAAGTGTCGTATTCGGCGTATTTCCTACGGAAGAAATGGCAAACCGTGCCGCAGAGTCCATAAGAGCGGAGTTCCCAAACACCTTCTCTTGCAGAACTGTATAAAAATATATGACACCGTCTATACTGTAGGTATCAATATCCTACATATGGACGGTGTTTTTTATGAAAATGAAATTTATATTATGGATCTTTCTTGTTTTTGCGGGAGCGTTTATGCTGCTGTGGGGAGAAGCTGTTCTGCAACAACGATCCTTGGCGGACAAGACTCTGCGACTACATGTCGTCGCCAATTCCGACAGTTCCGAGGATCAGGCACAGAAGCTGAGAGTACGAGATCACTTATTGGGTGAGCTTCATACCATGACGAGAGATTGTGATACACTTAAGGAAGCGGAGTCGGTTATCCGGGATAATCTGCCGATTTTAGAAAATTCTGCACGGGAGTTCTTGCGTATGGAACGAAGCCCTTATGATGTAGAGCTGACTCTGTGTGAAGAAGATTTTTCTACACGGCGGTATGAGACCTTTTCCCTTCCGGCGGGAGAGTATCATTCCTTGCGAATGGTGATCGGCAGGGGGGAAGGACAAAACTGGTGGTGCGTTGTGTTCCCGACTTTATGCAATGCCGCATCCACTAAGGAACTGGAAACCATGGCGGTTATGGGAGGCTATGATGAAGAAGAACTGGCTATGATCCGTCATGAAGAGCCGAAATATGTTCTGCAATTCAAGATACTGGAGATCATGAGAGAGGTTTTTCGTTGACAAGGTATCCGGTGGCATGGTATCATAAATTCCAGAGAAAATATATGATCCTATGGAAGTTTAGAAGGAAGGAGAAATAATATTATTTACCTTTCGGGATAAATTCTATTATACATTTGAACTATGCTGAAGATACTTCATTGTACAGAAAGAACCCTAAACCAGCACCATCTCTTGACAACTGTTTGTGAAAACAGCGGAGAGGGAAGCCCCGAACAACTGATCCTTGTGCCGGAACAGATCTCCCATATGCTGGAGAGAAAGCTCTGTGAATATGGCGGAGACAGCATTTCCGCTTACGCGGAGATTTTGGGCTTCTCTCGTTTAGCTGTACGAGTTTTCTCGGAATTGGGAGGCATCGCAGGTTCCGAGACAGATAGTGCGGGTAAGCTTATGACCATGTCCCTGACGGTAGAGAATCTGCATACTGCTTTGAAGCTTTACGGAAGCAAGGCTCTGAAACCTCACTTTTTGCTACAGCTTTCTCAAACTCTGGATGAATTGCGAAGTTCCTGTATTACAGCGGAAATCTTGCGGAAAAAACTGTCTTCATTAGAGGGCGCCTTTGCGGTTAAGATGGAGGAATTGGCTCTGTTGTTAGAGGGCTATGACAGCGTGTGCTCCAATTTAGGTCAGAATGCTGACAGCCGTCTTACAAGATTGCTCCTCGCACTGGAGCAGAATGACTACGCCAAGGGGAAAGTATTTTACTTTTACGGATTTACGGATTTTAACGGCGTGGAAATGGAGATTCTCCGGCAACTGTTGGCTGATGAGGCAGAGGTGGTCGTTTACTTGTTGTGCGATAGCTTGAGATCCGAGGAACTCCAATTTCTCACGGCTTCTACTACCGGTCGAGAATTGGTCAGGATCGCACAAAAAACCCAGACCCCTTGCGAGATCCTTTCCTTAGAGCCGGAGTCGGAAGGTTGCGGACTTAGCTTCCTGAGAGAAAATCTCTTTGGCTCCAAACAGGTGGATGTTCCTGAAACAGAACTTGTACGATTCCTTACAGCTACGGATGTAGCCACGGAATGTCGAATGGTTGCCGGTGAGATCCTGAAGCTTATAGAGCAGGGGGTGCGTCTCAGAGATATTACCGTAGCCTGTGCGGACTATACCTCGTACCGATCCCCGCTGCGAACGGTTCTCCGCAGGGCGGAGATCCCCGCATATTTTGCGGGTGATACCGATATTCTGAAACAGCCTGTTGTACATATGCTTTTGTCTGCATTGGAAGCCTCAATGGAATATGATCGCGAGGCGGTATTTTCCTATATGAAGACAGGCTTTACGGATCTGACCTTTGACGAAGCTGACAAACTGGAAAACTATGTGCTTATTTGGGATATTGACGGAAAGCGTTTTGACGAGAACTGGACCATGAGTCCCCGAGGCTTGACCGAAGAGAAAGAATATCTCAAGAAAAAGCATTTGGCGGAATTGAATGGGGCTAGAGTTAAGCTGATGAAGCCTCTGATCACCCTGCATAACGGGATCTTCGCCGCTAAAACCACGGGGCAGATGCTTCTGGCACTGAATCGATTTATGGAGGATATCTCCTTGAATCAAAAGCTAAACGAACAAGCGATTTTGTTATCTGAAAATAACGAGAAGCAGAAATCCCAGGAATATGCACAGGTATATGGTATCATTTGTCGTTTGATGGAGCAGATGTATGGAGTCTTGGGAGAGACGGTTCGCTCTCCTGAGGATTTCTTGCTCCTTTTCCGTACAGCTGTTAGCCTTTATACAGTGGGAACCATTCCTGCTACCATTGATTGTGTGAACATCGGTAGCTTGTCATCCCAGAGAAACTGTGAGACGCCCTATCTTTTCGTCGTAGGTGCGAACGAGGGTGTGTTCCCTGCGGTGCAAGGGAATCAGTCACTCCTTTCCGACAGAGAGCGTCAAAAGCTCATTGATCTGGAGATCGGGATTTCTCCTAACACCCTTGCTATGGGTAAATTAAATCGGGAATTGGCTATGATCGACAGCGTTCTCGGTGGGCCTGTAAAGGTGCTGTATTTCTCGGCTCTCCAAGGAAAAGAATCTCATTATTATTTACGCACAAAAAACTTATATCCCAACAGTAGTATCATCACAGATGACAGCGCGTTGATTTTGCGTTCTCCCAGAGACTATGAGGCTCGGTATGAGACTGTGGAGCCTTACGAAAAAACGCGACTGTCTCATGAGGCTGTGAGAGCTCTCTACGGGGATACGATCCAATTGTCTGCTACCAAATTGGAGAGCGTAAGTGCATGCCGATTCGAATATTTCCTGAAATACGGTTTAAGAGCAAAGGAAATGAAAACAGCGGAGCTTGATTCTTCCGCCTATGGTACCTTTGTCCATTATGTTTTGGAATGGACCAGCAGAAAGGTTATGGAGGAAGGTGGATTCCATAAAGTAAGTCTCGATCGTGTTATGGAGATCGCTGATTTCTATATGGAAAAATACGCCAAGGAAACGCTGACCGACCTGTGGCATTCGGAACGGGCGGAATATCTGTTCCGTCGCAATTTCCATGAGATCCGCAGTGTAGTCCAAAATATTTACGAGGAATTATCTCAATCGGAATTTGAGCCTGAGATCCATGAATTGCAGTTCAATCGAAACGAAGATGGAGACAGTGATCCTGTTCCCATTGTAGGAGAAACGGTTAAGGGTCTTCTGGAAGGTAAAGTGGATAGATTCGATATCTACCGCAAGGGGGATCGTACATATTATCGTATTATCGACTATAAGACCGGGCATACCACTTTTGACTATACCAGCGTGTATTACGGTTTGGGTCTGCAAATGCTGATCTACCTCTTTGCACTGAAGGAATACGGTAATAAGCTGGAATATGAAAATTTGACCCCTGCCGGTGTGTTGTATGTTCCCGCAACCACTAAAAAGGTTTCTATCAGCGATCCCTATGATGAGGGAAATCTGAATGCAGATCGCATCAAGGGACAGAGAAGATCCGGGCTGTTGCTGGATGATCCGGCGATCCTCAGAGCCATGGAGCCCGGAGAGGGCTTCCGCTTCTTGCCTTGCACCGTAGCCAAAAAGACCGGAGAAATCAAGGGTTATCTTGCCTCCGGTGAGGATCTGCGTATCCTACGAGATCATGTATTCCGTAAAATGTCTCAGCTCACGGACTCTATTTACAGTGGAAATCTGGATCCGGATCCTTATTATACAGACAAGGAACATTATCGTTGTAAATGGTGTCCCTATAAGACTATCTGCGGAGACGATGTAGAGAAACGCATTTTTGAGAAGCTGAAGGAAGAAGATTTCTGGACAAAGCTTAGAGAGGAGTATTCTCATGGCTAAGGTGAAATTAAATGATTTTCAGAAGGCTGTTGTGGAAGATCAAGGTGGAGCACTCCTGGTTTCAGCCGCTGCAGGGTCAGGTAAGACCCATGTCCTGATCGATCGGATGCTTCGCCGTGTGACCTCTGAAACGGAACCATGCAATATTGATGATTTTCTAATGATCACCTTTACAAAGGCGGCGGCTACGGAGCTTCGTGAAAAAATCATTCGCCGTCTCAATGAGCTTCTTGCAGAGAACGGAGGCTCTAAGCATTTAAGAGATCAGCTGAGTCGCGTGTATTTGGCTCAGATCTCCACCATACACGGCTTCTGTTCGACTTTGCTGAAGGACTATGCTCACGATCTGGATCTTCCTGCGGATTTTCGGATCATGGAGGAGTCTGAGGGGGCTTCTTATCGTACACGAGTTTTGAATCGTGTCCTAGACCATGCATATGTAGAAAAAGATCCCGATATCATGGAAACCATGGATATTCTGGGATACGGAAGAGATGACAGCTCCCTTCCCGAAACCATCCTGCGAACTTATGAAGCTGTTTCCAATACGCCTGACAGAGACAATACCCTGAAAACCTTGAAGGAAATGCTGGTATATCATTATGGCGAGTCCGTATCGGACAGCCCCTGGGGCAAATATCTGGTGGAAGAATTCCACCATTTTGCTTCGGAAATGCTGAAGCAGGTCAGAAGGGTGCGTGCACTGATCGATGAACATCCCTGGCTGGATAAATATGATCAGGGCTTTACCGGGGCAGATGAGATGCTACAAAGGTATTTAAATGCCAAGTCTTGGGACGAGATCCATAGTATTGTTCCTGTTTTTATTTCTCTCGGGAAGGTTACAAAATGTCCCGATGAAGCTCTTAAAAACGAGATCAGTCGGTTCTGGAAAGAACTGAAAGAAAAACTGAATAAATGGTATGAACGATTTAATTTGCCGTCTGATAAGACGGTGGAAATATTATGTGAGACTGCACCTGCTTTGCAAGGATTACTGAAGCTTACGGAACGCTTTGCCGATGGATTCCGCAAGGAGAAACAGAGCAGACATTTGTTGGATTATAATGATCTGGAGCAGGAGACCCTTCGTCTTCTGTACGGAAAGGGGACAACACCGACACCTGCCGCTCGAGAGATTTCACAACGCTATGTGGAATTGATGATCGATGAATATCAGGATACCAACGGTGTACAGGACAAGATCTTTTCAGCTATCTCTAAGGACGGCAAAAACCTGTTCTTTGTAGGTGATGTGAAGCAGTCTATTTATGGATTCCGTAGAGCAGAGCCTAAGATCTTTACCGCAAAGTACTACTCTTATGCCGATTATCAAAAAGCAAAGGACGGAGAACCCCGACGGATCCTGCTATCGGATAATTATCGTTCTTCCAAGGCAATTCTTGATGCCGCCAACGATGTATTCCGTTTGCTTATGAATCAGCGTGTAGGCGATGTGGACTATGGTGATGCTGAGGCCCTCCGTGCGGAAGGTAAGGTTAAGCCATTAGACTATCCTGCGGTAGAATTGCATTGCATCGATGTTCCTAAAGAGACAAAGGATGTAGAAAATACAACGACCCATTATGAAGCGGAATTTGTTGCAAGACGGATCGCTGAGATCTTAGGGAAGGAGACTTTGCCGGGAGAAAACGGATTCGTCAAAACAGAACCTGAGAATATCGTTATTCTGATGCGTGGACTAAAGACTAGGGCTTCTGTTTTTCAAAAGGCTCTTCAGCGTTACGGCATCCGTTCTGTTTGCAGTAATGAGAATATGTTCGAATCAGAGGAAATTCAATTCCTTCACTGTCTCCTGCAAGTGATTGACAATCCACATAGAGATATCCCTTTGATCAGCGTCCTTCTGTCTAAAGCTGTGCGATATTCTCCCGATGACCTGGCTTTTGCACGAGCTAAGGATCGAGACAAGGATATCTATGAGGCTATCTGTGCTTACGATCCCGAAGCCCCCTTCCTCAAAATCTTAAAGGAATTACGCCTTATGGCGCGGCAGGGGAATATGCGAGATCTCTTTGATCAAATCGAGGATGCTTTGTCTCTGCGGAAAATCTACTCTCGGACACAATACAATCTGGATACCTTTGCCGCGTTGGTCGATCAATTCGACAACGGATCGCGGTATGGTCTATCTACTTTCCTGCAGCATTTGGATCGGATCAAGGATAAAGGCTTGCAGGGAGATGATGTTAAGGTAAAGGGTGCGGTTCAGATCACAACCATCCATAAATCCAAAGGCTTGGAGTATCCTATTGTATTCCTGTGCGGTTTGGCTATTGGGTTCAATAAGATGGATCAGATGAAAAGTGTACAGATCGATGAGAAATTCGGCGTTGCCGCGAAAATGGTTGATAAAGAACGGATGGCTACCTATCCCACAGTGGCTCTTCGTGCCATTAACCAAAAGATCAAACGAGAAGCTATGTCAGAAGAAATGCGGATCCTGTATGTTGCCATGACACGACCGAAGGATCGGCTGATCATGACATATTGCAGAGAGGGCATCAGCGGTCATATTGAGAAGCTGGCTAAGAAGGTTACCGTCCCCATGGATGCTTTGACCATAGAGTCTGCATCTTCTTTAGGTGATTGGATTTTAATGACAGCGCTGACCCATTCGGAGTCCGGCTCCCTTTATCGGGAGGAGATCCCGTGCCGCGATGTATCGGCGAATCCCTGGCGGATGGAGTATCATGATGCTACAGACTATGAACCTACGGACAATGACACTGCAATCGTGGCTGATTTAGAGGAGATCCCGCCCATGGAGGCTGTCACATATTCCTTCATGGATCATACACAGCAGGAAAGCAAGGTTACTGCAACTCAGCTGAAGAACAGCGGAGAGCATGAGGAAGAGGGAAAAGAAAAATTTGCTCCCATTCCGAAATACTTGAAGCCTAATTTCACAGATAAGAAGCTGAGTCCTACGGAAAGGGGAACGGCGATCCATATGGCTATGCAGTATATCGTTTACGAACGCTGTACCGACATGACCGGGATCGAAAAGGAATTGGAGAGACTGGTGTCTCAGGGCTTTATTACGCAACAACAGGCCGAGGCGGTACCTCCGGAAAAGATCCAACGATTCTTCCAATCTACTTTGGGTCAACGAGTGCTGTCTGCGCATAAGGTCATTCGTGAATTTAAGTTCTCTATATTTGTGGATGCCGGAAAATATGACCCCAAGCTCTCCGGAGAGAAGCTACTGCTTCAGGGTGTTACGGATTGCTGTATTGTAGAAAATGATACCTTAACGATTTTGGACTTTAAGTCCGATCATATCACTTCGGAACAGCAGGAGGATCGAGGAGAGTACTACAGAGGACAGCTGGATGCATATGCCGACGCTCTTTCTCGTATTTTTAAATTACCTGTAAAAGATAAGATCCTGTATTTCTTTGCAACAGATTCTTCCTACGAATTGGTTTAACAGAGAGACATTACAGCATTATCATAAATGACAAAACGGGCTATCGGAGGGAATGTACCCTCCGATAGCCCGTAAACTATGGGATAAGAACTCAGGGACGCAGACCCATGCCACCCTCAAGGGTGAGAGTCTCGCCACTCATATACTTCAGATCGGGGGAAGCCAGTGCCACGCAAGCACGACCGATCTCCTTTTCGGCATCGCCGTAATGTCCCATGGGAGGCATCTTGACATTGGCACGGAAGGCTTCGGGATTGGCTTCGGACCAACGCTCCAATTGGGCGGTCCATGCAATGGGACAGATTACATTGACATTGATGCCGTCTTTGCCCCACTCGGTAGCGGCGGCTCTGGATAGACCACGGATCCCTTCTTTTGCGGCGGCATAGGAGCTCTGTCCGTAGTTTCCGAAGAGACCTGCTCCGGAAGCGAAGTTGATGACACTGCCTTGAGTCTTTGCCAGATAGGGATAGCAAGCCTTCATATAGTAGAAGGTAGCATACAGACCGGAATAGAGTGCCAGATCGAATTGTTCTGTAGTATGCTGTGCCAGAGGAACACCGGAGGCAGAGGCCTGGGCATTGTTGATCAGTACATGGATGTCGCCAAAGGCTTCCACGGCCTGCTGTACCACATCGTTAACCACAGCTTCGTTATCTGCGCCGGGGTTTACATCTGCTTGTACAGCTAAAACCTTAACTCCGTACAGCCGTTCCAATTCTTCCTTGGCATCAAGAAGCTTTTGCATATTTCTTCCGGTGAGAACAAGGTTCGCACCTTCTTTTGCGAATGCGGTTGCAATGCCGTAGCCGATAGAACCACAGCTACCGTCTTTCAGTACGGCTCGCCCGCCACCGGTAATGATTACGGTTTTACTCTGAAATTTCATATTCGCGTCTCTCCTTTACAAAGAAATTTTGTGGAATGCTTGTACTAAAAGTATATCTGATATTAAAGAAGTAATGCGTTGCATTTGCAACATTTTCTGATATTCGGAAGAAACTTTTATGAAATATATGTCTGAGATCAGATGTTCTCGGCTTTAATTTCTGCAGAGAAACGAGAAGGATCCTCAGCCTTAAAGAATGCACTTCCCGCAACCAGTACATTAGCACCGTTTTCACAGCAGATCTTGCCGGTGGTCAGATTTACACCGCCGTCAACCTCCAGCTCGCAATAGGGATTGCTTTCGTCGATCCATTGACGGATCTGCTTTAGCTTGGGCATCATATCTTCCATAAAGGCCTGTCCCCCAAAGCCGGGCTCAACAGTCATGACCAGGATCAGATCGCAGTAGGGAAGATAGGGGATGACAGCTTCTGCAGGGGTTTTGGGCTTAATGGAAATGGCGGCTTTGACGCCGTTCTCACGGATCTTCTTTAATGCAGTAAGGGTGTTTTCTTCGGTGTCGGCTTCTACATGGATGGTCAGAATGTCGCTTCCGGCTTTGCAGAAGTCATCGATATACCGAATGGGACGATCGATCATCAGGTGAACATCTAAGGGGAGATCGGTGATCTTACGAATGGCGGCAACAACAGGGATGCCGATAGTAATATTGGGAACAAAGAGACCGTCCATGACATCCACATGTACATAATCGGCTCCTGCGGGTGTAAGCCCACGGATATCCCGTTCCAAATTTACAAAATCTGCAGCAAGTATAGAAGGAGATAGTTTGATCATCTTTAGCCTCCGTTGCATAATATAGATTGCAGCCTTAAGGAAGTTCCATCCACGAGAAGCGGCTGCTGACTTTATTATATAGCAAAAAACTTTCGATGTCAAATTATTCCGCTGATAATCCTTCCGACCGGAGAAATAATAGAAACAGGCTCTCGGTGTTTTGTATAGAAAACCGAGAGAGGAATTATGGAATTCGAGAGGAGAAACACTATGAATCATCAGTGCAGTGCAAATCGTAGCATCCAGTGTACCGTAAATCAGTGCAAGTATCATTGCGGTGGCGAGAACTATTGCTCTCTGGATAAGATCATGGTTGGCACCCATGAAACCGATCCTACCGCTAAGCAGTGTACCGACTGCATGTCTTTTGACAGAAAGTAAGTAGCCAAGTGCAGGGCTGTTTTGGACAGTCCTGCATTTTTTTATTTCCGCTCAAGATAGATATTGAGCACACATCCGTAAAAGAGAATGGAAATGCATACATACAACCATACCATACCCATGGCCAAAATAGACAGGCTTCCGTAAAGGAGGGAATAAGATCCGGAAAACCGAGCATAAAGAGAATACCCTTCCGTAAAGATCAGCCATCCGAGTGCACTCAGTGCGGCACCGGGAAGAGAAGCTTTAAAAGGTCTTCTTTTATTGGGGAAGAAACAGTACATGGCAGCAAAAAGGACAGTGAGCAGCACCAGCAGGATCACACCTCTCATTCGCAAGAGGCGACCCAGAATATTTACTATGGGAATGGTTTGTTTTGTCATATAGGCAACCAGAGATCGGCCAAAACCGTTTAGGATAAGGGTCAATACCAATGCCAGGATCAATAGGGTGGTATAGAGCATACTGCTTAGGCGATGGACCAGGTAGGGACGATCATCCTTTGTGTTGTGAATATGATTGAGACCTTGCCGAATACAATAGATTCCCCCGGAGGCAGACCATATGACGACGGGAGCGGTTGTGGATAAAAGGATACCTCCGGAATTTGCACCCAGATCTTCAAATATTTTTTTCAGCAGGGGATAGATGACCTGAGGAACCAAGCCGTCCATAGCCGCAAGAAGCTCACTCCGATCGATTCCGATATACGGAAGCATAGAGGCTACCAGCATGATGGTGGGAAAGACAGACAGTATGATGTAAAAGGATGTGTTTGCGGCGTAGACACTGATGCCGAACCGAGACAGCTCCTGTGTCCATTTCCGAACAAGATGATAGAATTTCATTCTGTGACGACCTCCGAGGGGAGCGGTAACGAAAGAGGATATAACTTCTGATACTATTTTACCGAATCAATTTGACAATATGGGTCGAAAGTGATATAATAAATTAAATATATTATATTATATGAGAATGATGAGGTTCATACCATGGAATATCGATTTAGCAGTGCCATTGCCAGCTTCTGTGGAAAGACAGATCTGTTTACCGCAATGGCTCTTGTCAAAGAGGCCGGATTTGATAGTCTGGATTTTCCTTTCAGTGTATACAGCGTTGGCTATCAGCCGCCCCTCTTACGGGAGGATTGGAAATCATGGATCAAAGAGGTTCACTGTCATGCAACTCGTTTAGGGCTTACCATTACCCAGGGACATGCGGCATGGCTTCAGGACATCCCTTCTGATTTTAGCTATGTCCCTCCGGAAGAATTGTATTTCCGCACCCTTGAGGCGGGGAGCATCCTCGGGTGCAAGCATGTTATCTTCCACCCTGTACGACTGAGAGAACGGGTGGATAATCTGGCGGTTCGTCAACGGATCCACGATTGGAATGTCCGATGGTTCCACGAGCTGATCCCTGCCGCAGAGAAATTCGATGTGTACATCAATTTGGAAAACACCTTCGACTCCCACCATCTGCAAAAGGCGGGAGATCCTCCTCATCCCTATACCGTAGGGGAGGACATGGTAAAACTTTTACAGGATCTGTCCAGTGACCGCATTCGGCTCTGCCTGGATACCGGCCATGCCAATAATGCAGGTCAGGACATTCCCGATATGATCCGGCTATTCCGCTCGGATCTGGCTACGGTTCATCTGAATGATAACTTCGGCTATCAAAAAGAAGGCTTTGCCGATTTGCATTTATTCCCCGGTGAAGGTAATATCCAATGGGCAGAAGTCATCCGTGCACTGAAAGAGATTCGCTTCCGTGGATCTATGAATATTGAACCCATCGGCGTATTGCCTTCCTTAACAGATCCGGAGCGGCGCAGAGCCCTTGCAGATGGGCTGGAAAAGTTGAAAGCTCTGCTGTGATCGGTAACAAATGTTACAAATAGGGCGAAAATCCTGAAATTACTTGTAAATATTGGGAAAATCCATTCTTTTAATTTATCAATTTATGCAATGGATTTACCATAATCTACTGTATTTTCGAGATCCCATGACTTTTTTCACAAAAGTGGTTGCAGTTTTTTATGTCAACTGCTATAATCTAAATGTTCTGTTGGAGTCTGACTGTTTATACGATATCTTGTGCACTTTTATTGGTGCCTCAGTGATCGTAAAATACTCGGATTTTCACGGATAAATCATTTTTTAAGGAGAAGTGAACCATTCATGAAGAAAAGAATTCTCAGCATGATCCTCGCGATGGCCATGGTCGTATCCCTGTTCGCCGGCATCGCAGTCACCGCTTCTGCAGCAGAGGGAACTTATGTTCTTGCCGATGCCATTGCAGTAGGTGACACCGTTGTTATCGGCTATGCCGAAAAGTCTGTTGTATTGACTGATGTTGCAAAGATCAGCTCCAATATGTGTGGCATTTCCGGCGACGCTGCTTTCAGCGGCAATACCGTAACTACCGATGCAGCTCTTGTACTGACTGTAGAGGCCGGCTCTGCCGAAGGCTCTGTAGCATTCAAGACTCCTGCCGGTCAGTATCTGACTTGGAAGTCCGGCAACACCCTTGATGTTGCTGACGAGATCTCCGACAATGCTTCTTGGAATGTCACCATTACCGAAGGCGTTGCTACCATCATCAATGTTGCTACCGCTGGCTTAGCTGCAAAAGAAGTAAGATATCTGCAGTTCAATGCTAGCAGCCCCAGATTCTGTGCATACAAGAACAGTGGTAAGAACCCCGGTTTCTACAAGCCCGCTTCCGGTGAGACTTGCCTCCACGAGGACGCTACTTCCGAAGTTACTCTGGCTCCTAAGTGCACCGAAAATGGCGAACTGACCTACACCTGCTCCTGCGGCACTACTTGGACTGAATCCATTGCTGCTACCGGCCATAACTATGGCGAGGGTGAAGTGATCACTGCAGCAGACTGCACCACCCCCGGTGAGATGTCCTATGCTTGCACCGCTGAAGGTTGCGAAGCTGCCAAGACTGAAGTTATCCCCGCTACCGGCCACAACTATGTTGATGGCAAGTGCACCATTTGCGAAGAGCCTCAGCCCGAAGCTAAGCTCTACGCTCCCGTTACCGTTGAGACTATCGTAGCCGGCAACTACATTGTTGCATCTAACAGAAAGTCCACCGAGGAAGTTCCTCCCGTATATCCCGCAACTTCTGGCATTAGCAGCGGCCATTGGCTTGTTTCCGATACTGCTGTTCCTGTAGTTGATGGCAAGATCAGCAGTGCTGACCTTCCCGTTGATGCTGTGATCTTCACTCTGACCGGTGATAAGGAAAACGGCTTCACCATTAGCTACACCACTGCAGAGGGCGAGGTCATGTATCTTGGCTACTCCTCTTACGCAAAGGCTAAGAACGCATTCTCCGCTGACTACAGCAATTTCCTGTGGAAGTTCGTTGCTAAGAGCTCCGGCGAGACTGCTCTCCAGACTGTAGGTGAAACCCCCTACACCATTTCCACCAACTCTGAAGCTGTTACCGCTCTTCGCGGCTATGCAAACAGCAGTATCTATCAGTCTGTACTTCTGTATAAGGAAGTTACCGGCGACGAAGTCGTTCCTTGTGCTCACGAGAATACCAGTGAGGTTGAGGGCATCGCTCCCACCTGCACCACCGACGGCCGTAACCCTGGTGTCGTTTGTGACGACTGTGGCGCAGAACTCTCCGGCTTTGAGACCATCCCCGCAATGCACGTCTTTGACTGTAGCGTTGTTGATGGCAATTTCTACCGTGATTGCATCAATTGCGATCTGACTGAAACTCATAAGATCAGCACCATTGCAGAGGCTAAGGCATACACCGACGAAACCGTTGTTTACTATGTACATGGTATTGTTACCTATGTCAGCGGCCGTACTGTTTACATCCAGGACGCAACCGGCGGTCTGTGCGTTTACTTCACTTACGACACCGTTACTGAACTCAGCATCGGCGATGAGATCGTTGCATGGTCTACCATGACCAACTTCAAGGGTCTGTTGGAATTGAACAATGTTCGCAACTTCGTTCGTTTTACTTGCGATAACGCTGTTACCGCTACCGAAGCTACTCTGGCTGAGATCGTTGCTGATACTACCAACGAGTTCCTCGGCGAGCGTGTTACCATCAAGGGTCTTACCGTTACTGAAGTTGACGCTAAGGGTGCTATCGTAGCTGATGCAGAAGGCAATTCCCTTAAGATCTATGGCGCTTCCGGCATCGATGCTATCGTTGCACAGGGTGACAAGATCAACCTCACTTGCATCGTATCTTCCTACAATGGCTATCAGCTCATCATCAACCCCTCCACTATGGTTGCTGATATCGAGATCGTTCCCGATTTCGTTGAGCAGGAAGTTAAGATCGGTCACAGCCTGAATCTGGCTAGCGACATTTCCGTTAACTTTGCAGTAGCTATTTCTTCCGTTTCTTCTGACGCTGAGTGCTACATGGAGGTTATCCGTCCTGTTTACGAGGGCAATGAGCAGACCGGCACTCGTGTTGTTAAGATCCTGCCCACCGTCAACGCTTCCTACTACTACTTCACTCTGACCGGCGTTACTGCTATCAACATGAATGATATTGTAGAAGCTCGCATCTACTGGACTAAGGATGGCGTCAAATATGTTTCTACTCCCGACTTCTACAGCGTAGGCACCTATGCATACGCACAGCTGGAAAAGACTGCCGCTACTGAGTCTCTGAAGAAGCTCTGCGCCGACCTCCTTGTCTACGGTTCCAAGGCTCAGATCCTCAAGAAGTATCGTACCGATGCTCTGGTTGATGCCAACATGACCGATGCAATGAAGGCTTACCTCACTGATCTGTCCACTGTTACCTTCAATGAAAACAAGGGTAATCAGGAAGATGCTGAGAACATCGGTGTTAACTGGATGGGTATGGGTATTGACCTGAACTCTAAGGTTACCGCAAGATTTGTATTTGTTCTCACCGATGAGTCTGTCAACCTCGATGATCTGTCTGTTAAGATCACCTATACAAACTATAAGGGCGAAGTCGTGACCAAGACCGTTGATACTGTCGATGTTTACAATGCTTCCAGAGGCTATTATTGCTTCACCTTTGATGGCCTGCTGGCTGCAGAACTGCGTACTGTTATGAGTGCTGTTATTTATAATAACGAGACTCGTGTTTCCAGCACCTATATCTACAGCATCGATACCTATGGTAATGGCAGAACCGGCGATTTGCTTGAACTGTGCAAGGCTCTGGTTGCATATTCCGATACTGCTCTTGCATTCTTCAAGAAGTAATTATTTGTTACATCCACCGATTTCGGTGTTTGTGAATTCTCGGAGAAAGGAGGATACAATAATGAAGTTCGTAGCTCCCGAAATGGAAATGAAGATGTTCAGCACTGAAGACGTTCTGACCGCTTCCCAGGCAACCACTACTGAGGAAACTCTGTATCAGCCCGATTGCCCCGCAGAACTGCCCATGGACTAATTTTTAAGGATTAGACTATTTTGGCATGGCCTGTTGCATAGTCTCCGATTCTGCAACAGGCCAAGTTCTAAAATCAATTATTGTATGGATCTCCGTTTTCGACGATCCTGTACCTTTTAGGAAAGGAGGACGCTATAATGAAGTTCGTAGCTCCCGAAATGGAAGTAAAGATGTTCAGTGCACAGGATATCCTGACCGATTCCCAGGAATCTGAGACCACTGAGATGTACCAGCCCGATTGTGAAGCAGAGCTGCCCATGGATTGGGGTTAATATTGCATCATTTTTGAATTAAAGTGTTGTACAGTGTTTTTAGGCACGATTTTGTATGACACTTTTATTCAATTTTTTGTGGTACATTATTACTGAAACGTATTGATTCGGTACGGCCCGTTGTTAAATTGCTGATTTGGCAACGGGCTGATTTTGTATAGTTCCTTTTTCTATGATTTGTTTATGAATTGTTTTCGAACTGTTGGATCCTAAAACAGATCATAGAAAAGGGAAATTATTTCCTTTTTGAAGGAGGTCTATCATTGGATTTTGTTGAACAATTGACTCTGTTCTCTGCGATGGAGTCTGAGGATGAAAAAAAGAATGCTGAATATTTTATTTTACGACCTAATTTTCGTTTAAGAGGATGGCAGGGGATTGATGTTTCTGTTTTGGATCAGAATCGCGGTTGTCTTGCTCCTTTGACAGATCTGGAACAGACTGCAGCTTTGATCTGTAACGGAAAGATCGATGTTAATAATTTTGCTATAACACCCAGTCTTAAGAAATCCGTTTTAAAGCTTGTGTCTCGCGGTATTGCAGAGCCTTGTCCTTACGGAACGGAATTAGCCGAGATCCAGAAAATGCGTCGTTATAATATGCCATATCGTGCTACTGCTAAATGGGCGATCACCGGTCGATGCAATATGAAGTGCAAGCACTGCTTCTTGTCCGCTCCCAATGCTAAGTTCGGAGAAATGTCCTATGAGGATTGCATGAAGCTGATCGATCAAATGGCAGAATGTGGTATCTCTCGTATCGGTCTTACCGGCGGTGAGCCCTTGCTTCGTCCCGATTTCTTTAAAATTGTTGACGCTCTTACTGCTAAGGACATTCAGGTTGTTGGGATTGCCACCAACGGACTGTTAGTGAATGATCGCTTTATCGGAGAGCTTGAAGATCGCGGTCTTAAGCCTAAGGTATTTATGAGCTATGATGGTACCGATGGTTGGCATGACTGGCTTCGTGGCATTGACGGAGCGGAAAAAATGCTCCTTAGCAAGTTTGAGTTACTGGCGAAGCATGATTTTTATACCGGTAGTGCAATGACCATTCATAAATTGAATAAGGGTGTGATCCGTGACAGTGTAAATCTACTGGCTTCTGTAGGTGTAAAGCATGTGATTTGCAACCGTATGACGAACTTTGGCGAATGGGAAAAGTATGGTCAGGATTGTAATATCACTGCCAAAGAGCTGTATGATACATTCTTTGAGTATCTGCCTCATTTCTATGAGGACGGATGTCCTGTTCGTATCGTTATGAATCGATTCTTCTCTACCTATAGGCCTAAGGAACCGGACTATTATGTTATGCCCGTGAATCAGTATAAGGGCTGTGATGACCCTGTATGTGTTCCTACCCATAATGTTATGTATATTACTGCCGATGGACATGCTACTCCCTGTCTGTATGTTGCAAGTCAGGAAGCTCCCTGTGTACAGCTTCCCAATGTAAAAGCAGGTCTTTCCGAGGCAATGACCCATCCCAACTATATCAACATGGTAGATATTTCTTGTGGAAAATATTTTGAGCATAATCCTGCTTGCAAGGCTTGTAAATATTCTTCACTTTGCATGGGTGGTTGCAGAGCTCATGCATTGGAATCCAATCCCAAGGATTATTTATCCAAGGATGAAGTCAGTTGTATGTTCTTCCATGAAAATTATCACAATCGGATCCTTGAGCTTCTTAAGGAAATTGCTCCCCATGCGAAATGTAAAAACTATGATCCTTTAAAGGTTCCTTCCGAAACTTCTTGCAAATGTTGCCATGAGGCTGTTATGTCAGACTTTATCTGATTGATTTTCGGTGAGGGAGAGAGATCGTATGCAGTTTGTTGCATCTAAAGTCGAGGTTCTTATGTTTGCTGCTACAGCTGTGCTTACTGCATCTTTCGGAATTCTTACAGATCAATCTTTGGTCGGCGTTTTATGTTTTTTGAGTTTCCTATGAATTGATCAAATTACCCCGTTGCCGATTCCGGCATCGGGGTAATTTTTTTAGTCTGAATATCTAAAGATCGATTGTGATTTGTATACTCACACTCGATATTCTTGAGGGGAATGTGAAATTTTAATATTTGTAACAATATTTCATCGGAATCCATGGAATTGCAATAAAAATTATTTTATAAAATTGAAAATAATACTTGATTTTTGGAAAACTATATGATATAATGCTGTAGTCTGTGAAAAGGGTGGTCCGCTGCGACGGGGTCAACGTCGATATGAACGCCTAATAAAAAAGGAGGACAAAATTATGGATCTGATGAAGGCTCTGACCAGCCAGTACATGAAGGAAGAACTGCCCACCATGAATGTTGGTGACACTGTTCGTGTTCATGTCAAAATTAAGGAAGGTACTCGTGAGAGAATCCAGGCATTCGAAGGCACTATCATTGCCCGCAAGCATGGCGGCATTGAGGAGTCCATCACCGTTCGTCGTCTGAGCTACGGTGTCGGCTGCGAGAAGGTTTTCCCCGTTCATTCCCCCAACATTGTTAAGGTAGAGACTGTTCGCCGCGGTAAGGTTCGCCGTGCAAAGCTGTACTATCTCCGCAACCGTCTGGGCAAGGCTGCAAAGGTCAAGGAAAGAGTATAATTTCGATTATCGATTTCCGGCAAAACAAAAACATTTCCCCGTACCTTGGGTTCCAAGGAACGGGGTTTGTTTTATATTTCTGACATAATGGGAAAGGGGAGTGTTATACTCCTGTCATGGCCTCCAGAACAGTCCATTCTTCCATATCGATTCCTTTATGGCAGGCGAGACCTTCTTCAATGCCAATATCACTCATTTTACCGTCTAACAATGCTACGATCCGGTTGGTTCCACCGTTTGCCAGAATATCCACAGCACGATAACCCATGCGAGTAGCAGTGACACGATCCCGTGCGGT
>JAZOXB010000230.1:0-14666 GCA_045659585.1 Faecousia sp.
ACTTCGATCCCACAGTTACCTACACGGAGACGGTCAATGTGTCTGCTGCGGAGCAGTTCTTTCATACGGTCGATAACCTGCTCCAGAGGTTCAACCAAGATGGCTTGGTCTCCGTTTTCTTCGATAAATGCGTGGTAGGAAAGGTCGACGATCTCCAAGGTAGCCTTTGCAAGGGAGTCCAGTTCCATCTTTGCGGCATCGGAGAAGGCAATGCCCTTTTCTTTCATTTCCTCCGCGGATTCCAGAATGTTGACTCCGTGGTCAGAGATCCGCTCGAAATCGCCGATGGCTTTCAGTAGCATGGAGGCCGTTGCGCCTTCAGTCTCGTTCAGCTGCTTGGCGCTCAGTTTTACAAGATAGCTTCCGATCACGTCTTCCAGATGATCGGTTCGATCCTCTGCTTCCCGAATGGTTTCTGCCTTGGTTTTGTCATAGTGACTCAGACAAGCAATGCTGTTTGCAAGGGCGGTGGTTGCGATCTTAGCCATATCAAAGGTCAGATTGTGGGCGCATTCCAGAGCAATTGCAGGAGTGCCAAGGAGTCTTTCGTCCAGTTCGGAGACGGTTTCTGTCTGTTCGTTGTTGGGGATCAGCTTGTATGCCAACTTTTCCAGCAGACCGGACAGGGGAAGGAGCAGCAGAGTGCAAGCAATGTTAAAGACGGAGTGGGCAGTTGCGATGCCTGCATAGGTCGCAGGGTCATCAAAGAGGGCGGGGGAAAGGAATGCATTGACAGCGGCATATCCTGTAAGGCATACTATGGTGCCGATCACATTAAAGGACAGGTGAACCAGTGCGGCACGTCTTGCGTTTTTGGTGGTGCCGACAGAGGAAAGAATAGCGGTGATACAGGTGCCGATATTCTGACCCATAATAATGGGGATTGCGGCTCCGTAAGAAACAGCACCCGTTACAGCAAGGGCCTGGAGAATACCTACAGAGGCAGAACTGGATTGGATCACAGCGGTCAGCACAGCACCGACGATCACACCCAGAATGGGGTTCTTGAACATCAGGAACATCTCTTGGAAAGCAGGGATATCCTTCAGACCGGAAACGGCACCGGTCATGGTCTCCATGCCGAACATCAGGGTGGCAAATCCCAATAGGACAACGCCAATATCTTTCTTCTTATTGCGCTTGCTAAACATCACAAGAACAATGCCGATGAGAGCCAGAATGGGAGTAAAAGAAGAGGGCTTCAGCAACTTCAGGAACAGGCTACTGCCGGAGATGCCGCTGAGGCTCAGGATCCAAGCGGTGACGGTGGTGCCGATATTGGCACCCATGATCACATGAATGGCTTGCTTCAGGGTCATGAGCTTGGAGTTGACAAAGCCAACTACCATAACGGTGGTTGCGGAAGAACTCTGGATCACGGCGGTAACACCCAGACCGGTGAGGAGGCCTGCCAGCTTGCCGGTGGTCAGCTTGCCGATCATGACTTCCAGCTTGTTTCCGGCACTTCTTTCCAGTGCGTCTCCCATGAGATTCATGCCGAAAAGGAACAAGCATAGTCCCCCGATCAGGGTCAGTACGTCAAAAATATTCATGTTTTAACCTCGCTATTTCATAATGGAATTTATAATATGGGTAGTTCTGCATTCTGAGGTTATTTTACATCAATCATGTAAAATTCGTAATCCAATGGGTGTAAAATTGATGTAAAAGTCAGAGGGAATCTGTGAGCAATTTTCTGCCCTTTACTTTCGTGTCTCTTTATGATATTCTGTTGCTATATAATATATACGGTTCTTTTGGGAAGGAGGTGCATTTTATGGCATACAGTGAGCTGATCAAAAATTTTGAAAAAATCAGAGCCTATGTGCGAGAATTTTATATCTATGGCTTTAAGAGTCGGTCGGAATATGATGCCAAAAGTGCACGATCCTACGATGACGAACGGCGGAGGCTGGAAAGCTGGCTGGGAGAGTATATGCACTTTACCCGGAGTCGAGAGGGGAAGAATGTGTACCTGTCGGTAGATACTCGTGTGGTTCGGAAAAATCCCTTTTATCGGGCTTGGAAAGCGAAAAGCTTTACAGATGGAGATATTACCCTCCACTTTTTGGTGTTTGACATCCTACATGCTCCGGAGGTAAAGAAAACCCTTTCGGAATTGGTAGGTGAAATCGATAGTCGTTTGGACGGAGTCATGACCTTTGATGAGTCCACTCTGCGGAAAAAGCTAAAGGAATATACCGCCGAGGGGATCATCTCTACGGAAAAGGTAGGAAGACAGGTCTACTACAGTCGCAGTGAGGCTGTGGAGCTTTCCCCATTGGGAGATGTTGTAGACTTTTTCAGCGAGGTGGCACCCTGCGGTGTGGTGGGGTCTTTCTTACAGGACAAGGAGCCTAAGAGGGAATCCCTGTTCTCCTTCAAACACCAATATATGACGCAAGCTATGGATAGCGATGTTCTGGCATTGCTGTTTGATGCCATGGGGAAAAAACACTATGTAACCATAGACAATCTCAGTAGAAAACGGAAAGCATCTCGTTCACTGTACTTGGTGCCGCTGAAAATCTATATCAGCGCACAGAGCGGACGGCAATATCTGGTGGCATACCACGAGGAAACTAAGCATCTGCGATCCTATCGTCTGGATTATTTAACGGATATTCGTTTGGGAGAACCCTGTGAGACCTTTAATGCCCTGCGAGAGGAGCTGGAAAAGGCAGAAGCTTACATCTGGGGTGTCAATTGCAGATTTCGGGATCATCCTAAGGAACATGTGGAATTTGAGATTCGGGTGGCACCGGAGGAGCATTTCATTGTACAGAGATTGCAGCGGGAAAAACGCTGTGGCAGAGTGGAACGGGTGGATGACACCCATTACCGTTATGTGGCAGAGGTTTTCGATACAGAAGAAATGCTTCCCTGGATCCGAACTTTCCTTTGCCGGATCACAAAGATGAATTTCTCTAACCGTACCATAGAGAATCGGTTCAAAGCAGACATTGGGAAAATGTATCGGATGTATGGTATCGACGGAGGTGAGGACAATGATATTCAGTGAATTATATTCCGTCTACTACAATACTGTTGCCAAAATTTTAGAGATGGCATCCACACCCGGAGTAACACAGGGGGATCTGCAGAACTGTGTTGCAGAACATGCTTTTTCCGAGAGCGTGCTGACCATTTTACCCTCTCTGCAATCGGGGAAATGGCCCCTGCTACGGGAGGATCTGTCCCCCGTGTTACAGCATAAACCCACAATGCCCCTGACGACGTTGCAGAAACGGTGGCTTAAAGCGATCTCTCTGGATCCCAGAGTGAGGCTGTTTGGAGTGGAATTTCCCGATTTGGATGGGGTGGAGCCTCTGTTTACCCCTGAGGATTACAGGATCTATGACCAATACGGAGACGGAGATCCCTTTGAGAGTGAATTGTATGTTCGGCACTTCCGTCTGGTTCAGAGAGCCATTCGGGAAAAACGGCCTATCCGCTTTGCAATGCTGAATCGCCATAGGAATAAATCATGGGTGCGGTGCTATCCCACAGGCTTTGAGTATTCTCTCAAGGATGATAAGATTCGCATCTTGGCAGAGGGGTGTCTGTTCCATCAGTTTAATCTGGGACGGGTGATCCATTGTGAGTTCTATGAGGGGCGTGGCCCATGGAAACAGAGCCCCAAGGTAGAGGAGCGGAAGGATCTGGTTCTGGAGATCACAGATGATCGAAATGCCTTGGAACGAGTCATGCTTCACTTTGCCCATTTTGAGAAACAGGCGGAGCGGTTAGGGGAGAATCAATACCTTCTGCGACTGAAATATTACGAAAATGACGAAACGGAGATTCTGATCCGTGTTCTGTCCTTTGGCCCTTTGGTAAAGGTTCAAGGGCCCCAGACCTTCGTAAATTTGATCAAAGAACGATTATTATTGCAAAAAATCTGCGAACTCAGATGAGTTCGCAGATTTTTTTCCGTGAAAGGAAGGTCTTTCCTGTGTATAATGCAGTTGTAAGGCACATACAGCAACGTCAGGGATAGAACAGGTGAGATATGACAAGAAGGTCAGAATGACTTATCTTGAAGACGATCATTGGGTGGGAGCCCACCGGTGCCTTGTCAATTTAGTAAGAAAGGAGACACATTATGTTAGAAATCAAAGGAAAGGTAAACACAGCTATTTGTTATGCAACTGTGGTAGAGGATGAAGCCATCGAACAGATCCGCAGAATGTGCGATCATGATTTTACCCGGGATTCCAAGATCCGCATTATGCCCGATGTTCACGCCGGTAAGGGCTGTACTATCGGTACTACCATGACCATTACCGACAAGGTCGTCCCCAACATCGTTGGCGTAGATATTGGCTGTGGTATGTATACTGTAGAGTTGGGTAAGATCCATATTGACTTTGCCCTCGTAGATGCGGCGGCCCATTATATTCCCAGCGGAACGAGAGTGTGGGACGGAAGAAAGGAACGATTTGACCTTACCACTCTTCGGTGCTACAGACATTTAAAGGACACAAAACGTCTGGAACGCAGCTTAGGAACTCTTGGTGGTGGCAACCATTTTATCGAGATCGATGTTGCCTCCGATGGTACAAAATATTTGGTCATCCATTCCGGTAGCCGAAATTTAGGCAAGCAGGTTGCAGAGTACTATCAGAATCTGGCAGTTGATCTGAATTTAGGAAAGGAAGATCTGTTCAAGGCCCAAGAGGAGTTGATCCGTAGCTACAAGGAGCAGGGGCGTAGACAGGAAATTCAAACGGCCCTCAAGGCTCTCCATAAGCAGTGGCAAGCCAAGGAGCCCACAGTTCCTGCAGACCTGTGCTATCTTTACGGCACTTATATGGAGGACTACCTCCACGATGTGGAGCTATGCCAGCAGTTTGCCAAGAGAAGCCGTGAGAAGATGGCAGAGATCCTTTTGGAGCGTACGGGAATGAAGGCGCTGTCCTCTTTCCATACCATCCACAATTATATTGATACCCGGGAGATGATTCTTCGCAAGGGAGCCATCGCCGCCCATGAGGGTGAGCTTCTTCTGATCCCCATTAATATGCGGGACGGTAGCGTTCTGGCAAGAGGAAAGGGAAATGCCGACTGGAACTATTCCGCCCCTCACGGAGCGGGTCGGCTCATGTCCCGTGGCAAGGCCAAGGAGACCCTTGACTTAGAAGTCTATAAGAAGACCATGGAGGGCATCTATACCACCTGTGTGAACGAATCCACCCTTGACGAGGCCCCTATGGCCTATAAGTCTCTGGAAGATATTATTGATGTCATCGCAGATGCGGTAGATGTGATCCAAGTCCTCAAGCCTATCTATAACTTTAAGGCATAGAGCTAAATATATTTTAACAGTCCCTCACACCGGAAACCCCGGTGTAAGGGACTGTTTTCTATAGGAAAGCTTATTCTTCCAAAAGGTAGGATAGCAACAGGGAAGTGGTAGCGTTGATGCTGTCCATGTGGGTGCGTTCCATGCCGTGGGTGCAGTAGGTGCCCATGCCGAAAACGGCGGCGCGGACATTGTTGCCTCCTAAGAGAGCGGCGCGGGCATCGGTGCCGTAGTTGTTGTAGACATCTACGGCGTAGCTCAGACCGTTGGCCTCTGCCAAGCGGATCAGGTGGCTTGTGAGGCGGTAGTCATAATGGACGGTGGCATCCTTGGCACAGATGCAGACCTTGCGGTCGGAGCCTTCCAGACCGGGGCCGATGAGACCGATGTCCATGGCAATGATCTCGGAAACCTCCGGGGGAACATAGGTGCCACCGGTGCCGATCTCTTCACTGTAGGGGAAGGAGAAAACAGTGCGATATTTGGGTTTTAAGCCCTGTTCCTCCATGTACTTGAGGGCGGTGAGGATGCAGGCAACGCAGGCTTTGTCATCGATATAGCGGGACTTTACATAGCCGGTTTCTGTGAATTGGCAACGGGCTTTCACATCGATCACGTCACCGTTACGGATGCCCAGCTTACGGACATCCTCCGGGCAGGATACGGGCTCGTCTAACATGACTACCATATTTTCTTCCGATCTGGCGGCGCGGGCATCGTCGCGGAATACGTGGACGGAGTGCTCCTTGCAGGTCATGAGGCCGGTGTAGCTTCTGCCGTCACGGGTGTAGACGGTTACGGATTCTCCGTCCAGAGTGGCATAGTTGACACCTCCTAACTGGCGAACCTTGAGCCAGCCGTTTGCGTCAATGCCCCGCACCAGAAAGCCCAGCGTGTCTAAGTGAGCAGTGATCTGGACGGTCTTGCTGTTATCCTGCCCCTCTAAGGTGATGTAGGGGGTGCACTTGTTGTCGTAGGTTACCTCAAAGCCCAGCTTTTTCGCCATGGCCTCAAAGGCAGGCTCCATTTGGATGGGGTAGCCAACAGGGCTGGGGATATTCACCAATTCTGCAAAGCACTCCTTGGTAAATGCGGGATCAAAAGAATATTTCATATCTAAACTCCTTTGGGATGATAGGATGTAACTTTCCACTATCTTATCACAAACAGAGGGAAATTTCTACCTTGAAATCAGGATTTTCCATCCCTGTTCTTGCATTGTTTTTGGGGCTATGGTATAATACATTCATAAAAATCCCTACCTGAGAGGAGAAAAACTATGCTGACCTATACTTATTTGGAAAAAGGTCGCTTCGATTTTGTAGAAAAGCCGAAGCCTGTCTTACAGCATCCCCGGGATGCCATTATCAGGGTGACTTTGGCCAGTATCTGCTCCAGCGACCTGCATATTAAGCATGGCAGTGTCACCCGTGCAGTACCGGGGATCACTGTGGGTCATGAGATGGTAGGGATCGTAGAAGAAGTGGGTGCCGCTGTGACTCATGTAAAACCCGGTGATCGGGTGACAGTGAATGTAGAGACCTTCTGCGGAGAGTGCTATTTCTGCAAAAAGGGCTATGTCAATAACTGCACCGACCGCAATGGTGGTTGGGCTCTCGGCTGTCGGATCGACGGGGGACAGGCAGAATTTGTCCGCGTGCCTTTTGCGGATCAGGGTTTAAATAAAATCCCGGATACAGTCACAGATCGTCAAGCACTCTTAGTGGGAGACGTCCTTGCCACAGGCTTCTGGGCGGCGAAGATCTCGGAGATCACCGCCGATGATACAGTGCTGATCATCGGAGCGGGGCCTACGGGGATTTGCACCCTCCTGTGTGTCATGTTGAAGGATCCTAAGTCCCTTATCATCTGTGAAAAGGACCCGGAGCGACTCTCCTTTATTAGGGAACATTATCCCAATGTGTTGACGGTGACTCCCGAGGAATGTCTGGATTTTGTGCGGGACAATTGCCCCAGAGGAGGCGCAGATGTGGTGCTGGAGGTTGCAGGGGGAGAAGATACCTTCCGCCTTGCATGGCAGTGCGCCAGACCCAACGCCGTTGTTACGGTGGTGGCTCTGTATGACAAGGCACAGATCCTGCCCCTACCTGATATGTACGGCAAAAATCTAACCTTTAAAACAGGTGGAGTAGACGGGTGCCATTGCGAGGAAACTCTGCAACTGATCGCAGAGGGGAAGTTAGACACAGAACCCCTCATTACCCACATCTATCCCTTAGAACAAATCCATGAGGCCTATGACCTCTTTGAAAAGAAATTAGACGGTGTGATCAAAATTGCCGTGGAGTGTTAAGAAACAATGTCTGAAAGAGAGAAAACTATGGAGAAGGTTGGAATCCTTGGAACCGGTTGGGTAGCGGCCTATCATGTACAGGCCCTTAGACAGTTGGGGATCGAGGCTTCCTGTGTGGTGGGAACTACTGTAGAGAAAGCGGCGGCCTTTGCACGGGAATGGGATATCTCTAACTTTGGAGCCGAGGCAGAACTGCTTTTGGCTCCCGAAATTACGGCGGTGCATATTTGTACCCCGCCTCATAAGCACTTTGAGCAGATCCGTCTGCTGTTATCCCATGGGAAACATATTTTCTGCGAAAAGCCCTTGACCCTTTCTGCCACGGAGGCGGAAGAACTGGCTAAGATGGCACAGGAATCCGAGGGGATTTGTGCTGTGGGCTTTAATATTCGTAGCTATCAGCAGTGCTTAAAGGCGCGGGAACTGGTAGCGAAGGGAGCCTTAGGTAGGCTTCTTCTGATCCATGGCAGTTATTTACAGGAATTCGGAGCAGAGCCGGCTATGTGGAGCTGGCGTTATGAAGATGACCTCCACGCAGTGACGGAGATCGGCTCCCATTGGTTGGATCTGGCACAGTATATTTCCGGGGAGAAAATCACCGCGGTCAGTGCTGTGTTGGATCGGTTCCACCCGGTGCGGTATCGGAAGGATGACCTATTGTATACGGAGCCCCGAGAGGGGGCAGAGATCGTCTCCGTTCCTTCGGAGGATGTGGCACTGATCCATTTCCGCACAGAGACGGGAGCAATGGGCGACCTGGTCCTGTCGGAGCTGTCTCACGGACACGGCAATCAGCTATCTCTGGAGCTTACGGGGACTAAGGCTACCTTGGCATGGAATAACGAAGATCCCGCGACCCTGACCCTGTCCCACAAGGGGCAGACCGAGAACCTAAAAGGGGAAGAGGAATCCTTTGAGAACACCTTCCTCACGGAATTCAGAGAGTTCTACGAGGCTGTACGGGGGGAAAAATCCTATGAAGGCCCACATTTTATTGAGGCTTACAGGAATACCCTCCTGTGCAAGGCAATTCAAAACAGTGCCGAGAATGACTCTGCATGGAGGGAGGTGCCCCTGTGACAGCTCAAGATGTGATCAAAGCCCTAAATTTAGAACCCCTGACCATGGAGGGCGGCTATTTCCGCCGGACGTACTGCTCTAAAGAGTGCACCCCGGAAGGCAAGCCAATGGGCACGGCCATTTACTATCTCTTGACCCCTGACAGCTTCTCCCGCCTCCATAAATTACCTACTGATGAGATTTATCATTTCTACATGGGAGATCCCGTAGAGCTGACGATCTTGGATCCCAATGGAACCGGGAAAATCGTTCTTTTGGGAAATGACCTAAAAAAGGGGATGACTCCCCAATTCTGCGCTCCCGGGAACTGTTGGCAGGGCTCCTGCCTTGCAGAAGGTGGGGCTTGGGCATTGGTGGGAACCACCATGGCTCCCGGCTTTGCCGACGAGGACTTCGTTCCTGGGATACGGGAAGTATTGATAGCCCGGTTTCCCAACTTTCAAGAAAAAATCCAAAAACTGACCCCCTAACCCCCGAACAAAATATATAGGAGGTAATTCTATGAAACATTGTTTTTTTCGTATTTTTACAGTGAGTGTGCTTCTGCTGAGTCTTTTGCTCACTACCTTTGCACCGACGGCTCTTGGAGCGAAGGCGGATACCTCGGATGAGAAACCGGCGGCTGTATCGGTACCTTCTATCTCGTCCCCCTTTACCACTCATCCTACGGTGTTTATCGTAGAGGACACCTATCAGATTGCCTTTGCTACCAATGCCACAGGTATTGCATGGGTAGAGATCGACGGTGTAGACTATCAGGATTCCGAGAACGGTCTGGTACGATGGAACAGCAAATACCACAAAATCACTGTTCCGCAGGAGGCTCTTAACGCCGCAGGTACTTATAAGATCTGCTTCCAATCTTTGTCTAATCGACCTTCTTATGATCCTGTACCCGGATCTTTGGTCAGCCGCACCTATCCCTTCGATCCGATGCCGGAAGATCGGGATCCGGTATTCTTTTGCAGTTCCGACCAGCACGGGGTAAATGAACATTGCTTAAAGATCTCTAAAACCAGAGCCTTCGATGTCTATGTTTTCGGTGGAGATTATATCAGCACCCTAACGGATGATTCCGGCATCAAGCTCCTTCTGGATATGACCGGTTCTGTGACCCAAGGCAGAAAACCTACCATCTACACCCGAGGTAACCACGAGATCCGCGGTTCCAACTGCGAAGACATCTATCGTGTTTCCGGCTACAGCGAAAAGACAGGCCCCTACTACACGGTCAAGATGCCGGGGATCTTCGGTATCGTATTAGATGCCGGTGAAGACAAGGTAGACAGCCATTCCGAATACGGCGGTACCGTACAGTTTGCTGCCTATCGAGAAGCCCAGACTCGGTGGCTCCGTGAGGTGGTTGCCTCCAGAGAATGGGAGAAGTACCCCATCCGCATGGTCTTTGCCCATGTTCCCTTTAGTTTTTATGCCAGCGATACCTTTGCAGATACCTATATAGAGTGGGCAGATCTCTGTGACCAAATGGGCGTTAGTCTCTTGGTCTGCGGTCACAAGCACAATTATGCCGTGAACGGCCCCAATTCCGGCAAGCACAAAGCAGATCCCAACTTCACCACGGTGATCGTATCAGATCGTGAGAACGATGTCTGCACCTACAGCAGTACCTTCCTAACGGTTACTCCCACAGAGTACATCATTGAAAATGTCCAGAACAACCTTGTTGCCAAGGAAAAAAAGACGGTTTCCGTTTTCACTAATACTTATGTAGCACCCAGTGGAGACAGTGAAAAAAAGATATTGACTACTGACAATGGGCAGACCATTGTTGCCCCTGCGACCCGTGCTTCTGTTCCCTCCATTTCTTCTCCCTATACGCTACATCCCACAGTATTTGCTGTGGAGGACAGCTACCAGATCATCTTTGCCACGGAGTCTACCGGCATGGCATGGGCTACGGTAGGGGGGACGAAATACTACGATCAGGACATGGGCCTCATGAATTACACCAGCAAATATCACAGTATTCGCGTTCCCAGAGCGGCATTAGATACGGCTCGAAGCTATTCTGTCAGCTATCAATCCATGGTTTACAGAGAGGCCTATTCTCCCACCCATGGCAGTACTGTCAGCCGCACCTACCCGTTCACTCCTATGGCAGACAAAAAAGAACCTGTGATCTTATGCTTGTCTGATTTCCGTAGTTTGAATGCGGAGGCGAAAGCTGTTGCGGCTTACAAATCCTTTGATGCCCTGTTTATCGGTGGTGACTATGGCAACAACGGTAACAGTGAGGGAAATGTCAAACTGCTTCTGGATACTGCAAGTGCCATTACTCAGGGTACCAAGCCTGTGATCTTCACCAGAGGCAATCGTGAGATCCGTGGCTCAAAGTCCTACCTTCTGAAAGACATTACGCCTACAAGTCCCGATGGAAAGAGCTATTTCACCATTGAGCAACCGGACTTCTTTGCCATCGTATTAGATTCCGGTGAGGATAAGCTGGATAGTAACAGCGCCTATGGCGGAACGGTAGACTATGAGACCCACCGGAAGGAACAGACCCGGTGGTTACAGGAGATCCTTGAAGAAGGAAAGTGGAAGGACTATCCCACCAGAATCGCCTTCTGTCATTTCCCCATTACCAGAATCGACACTCCGGGACTTATGGAAGACTATGCCCGGTGGACAGAGATCCTCAATCAAATGGGTATCACCCTTATGATTTCCGGACACAAATATGAACACGCCCTCTTTGCTGCCGACGATAGTGGAAATGTCAGCAACCCCAATTTCCCCACCATGATTTCCTCCGATGTGGAACATCCGGAATATACTTACAGTGGTTCCTATGTGACTTTGGGGGTAGAGACCATTACGATCGAAAGTGTCTCCGCCGCAAAGAAACTCCTGAAGACCTCCACCACCCCCAATCGCACCGCGCCGACTTATGCGCAGGAATCTGATTCCTGTTTGATGTTCGATTTCAACAACGATTCTCTGGCACAGAATCGCTATTACAGTTCTGCATATGGTGGCGTAAACTTTGATGTGAAGACGAACTGGGATAGCGAGGCTAACACCACTGCAAGTGCTATGAACCGAGGGGTTCTGAGCTTTTCTCCTACCGGGACAGCAGTGACCTCTGTAGGTATCCACAGCCGTCCTCAAGGCTCTGCCAAGGGTCAGTGGGCCTATCGCCCCTTGCACTATTTCCCCAAGGAAACAGATTACTGTCTGGTGCGGTTTAAAATCGATAATGCGGTAGCAACCACAGCTGACGGCACTGCCAAGTTCCGCTTGGATCTGGATTGCCCCAACGATTTGGATCCTTCTGTAGATGGTTCTAAGAAATATGTTCGCTATGAGCAGACCTTTGATGTGTCCGAAGTGGTAGGCAAGGGCTATGTGACCCTGTGCTTCCCCTTAGACAGCGATGCCTACCGCAACATGGACTATATCAGCCTTGTGCATCCTCAGTTTGTGGGACTCAAATCCGCAAGCGGTGCTACGGCGGTATTCTCTCTGGACTATGTGTATATCGGAACGGAAGAGAACTTCCCTGTGGATTCTGATTTCCTGTACTTCGGCTTTGATAACACTGCCGAAGATCGGGAGAGATACAATAGTTTCACATACAATTATCTGAATTTCGACGATCCTACCAACTGGATCCCCTATGACGGATCTCCTATGTCCAGCATTTCCGACGGAGCTCTCCGATTGGCTGTGCCTACCTATAATTATGATACCAGTCACAGTATCCGCAGTCATAGAGACAGGGTCAGAGTCCTTCACTATGTGCCGGGAGAGAACGATATTCTCCAGGTTCGGATCCAAATCAATGATGCCGTTGCAGCCACGGATAATGGAGTTGTAAGCTTCTGCATGAACATTGATCGATGCAATAATCTGGTAGCTGCAGACGGCTCCACCCGTGCATGGACCCCGATTCCCATTGAGTTTACTTTGGCAGACTATGTGGATCAAGGTTGGTTCACTTTGGAGATCCCCCTTACGGATCCGGAATATATAGCTTCCGATTGGATCGATCTAGTGCATCCTCAGTTCCAAAATATGAGCAGTGCTTCCGGGAAAAATGCGGAGTTCCTCATTGACTATATTTACATCGGGCCCAAGGAGAAAAGTCCCTCTGCTGTGGCAGTTACCTTTGCCAATGAAGACGGTACGGTGCTGGACAAGCAGACTGTTTCTCCCGGCGGTGCCGCTGTTTATGCAGGGGAGACTCCCGTAAAAGCCTATGATACAGAGAACCATTACAGCTTTGCAGGTTGGGTAGATGAAGCGGGAAATCCTGCCGTCTTGGACAATATCCAAGGTGCGATAACGGTATATGTCTCCTTTACGGGAGAAGCTCATAGCTACGAAGAAAGAATCCTTACCCCCTCTACCTGTACAGGTGAGGGACAGAAGGAATTCTTCTGTTCCTGTGGATACAGTTACCTTGATACCCTGCCTATGGAAGGGCACAAGGCAGAGCCTATCCCCGGTTATCCCGCAACCTGCACCGATACAGGCATGACAGAAGGCTCCCGTTGCAGTGTATGTAAGGCTGTTCTGGTTGCCTCCCGGCAGATCCCGGCTCTGGGACACAGTGCCGAAACCGTTCCCGGCAGAGCCGCTACCTGTACCTCTTCCGGCTTGTCCGATGGCTCGGTTTGCAGTGTATGCCGAGAGACGTTGACAGTACAAACCATTCTTCCCCGTCTGGGACATGATATGAAGTATACGGATCTGGGACAGGAGCATCTTGGAGCCTGCACCAGATGTGACCGCACCGTAAGGGAAGCTCACAGCTATACAGGGGGCGTGTGCATCTGCAATGCTACCGAGGTTACAGAAGTAATTGTGAATCCCTCTCTGAAAATCAACCACACCCTGAATCTTGCAAGTGATATTTCTGTTAACTTTGCAGTCAGTAAGTCCCTGCTCGCCGGCTTTGATATGGATACGGTATACCTCGTGACAGAGATGGATCAGTACGAGGGTAACAGCAAGGTTGGCACGCAGACCGTTCAGATACGGCCTGTGGATCAGGGCACTTATTACTACTTTACCCTGAACGGTCTCACAGCGGTTCGTATGAATGACCGTTTGCAGTCTGTCCTTTACGGAACCAAGAACGGACAGGTTTATTGTTCTCACACAGATGACTATGCTGTTGCGGATTATGCCTATTCTCAGTTGAGCAAGGGTGCTTCTTCGGAAACCTTAAAGAAGCTCTGCGTGGATCTTCTCCGATACGGTGCTTCTGCTCAGATCTATAAGGATTATCGGACGGATACGCTTGCAGATCGGCTCCTGACAGAAGAACAGAAGGCACTTTTGACAGATTTGGAGACCGTGACTTTTGGTGATCACAACAGTGAGCTTGGCACAGTGGCACAGCCTGTTGTAAAATGGGTGGGAAAGTCCCTGATCTTAGATAGCAAGATCACCCTTCGATTCGTTGCCGATGCCTCTGCCTATACAGGGAATGTAGAGGATCTGTCTGTAAAGGTGCGGTATACCGACTACACAGGACAGGAGAAAACAGCGGTTCTGACCCATGGGGAACCCTACGGTACTACCGAGGGACGGTATAGCTTTGACTTTGACGGCCTTCTGGCGGCAGAGTTCCGCAGTGTACTCCATGTAGCGGTTTATGTGGACAATACCCAGCTGTCCGACACTCTGGAATACAGCGCAGACAGCTATGGAAGGACTTTCAAGCCCGGTACATTGCTGACCCTGTGCAAAGCAACCATTGCCTACTGCGACAGCGCTAAAAATTATTTTCAATAAAGAACAAAAGGGGCTGTAAAAAAAACAGCCAAAACAAGACGGCGAGTCTCTTCAATCAGCCTCGCCGTTGATCTTTGTTAGAGAGAATTTATTTTAGCCTTTGATTCGTGCGAATTTAAGCGGTTTTTGTGCAGAAATTGTCTTTTTCCTCCGTTTTTGGGTATACCAATCACACTCCCGTTAACAATCATTTTTCAGGGA
>JAZOXB010000231.1:0-5456 GCA_045659585.1 Faecousia sp.
CCCTGCTCGTACAGAGCAATGGCACAGTTCTTGCCCAGAGTGGGATCGTCGTAGCTGTTGGTGTAGTTCTTAACAACCTGAATGTCGGTGCCGGCTTCGGTGCCGTAGTACTTTGCACCTTGCTCATAACCAACGATAAAGTCGTTAATGGTATCGGAGTCTTCGCCGCCAACTGCACCGACAACGCCGGTGGTGCTCATAGCAGCTGCGATGTAGCCTGCCAGGAAGGAACCTTCGTTCTGGGCATAGGTGATGTTCAGAACATTGGTGACGTCCTCACCGGTTGCGTTATCCACCCAGATGAACTTGACATCGGGATAATTGGGAGCGATGAATTCCACTTCGTAGAATTCCCAACCAACCAGAACGACGATGTCAGCCTTGTCGGCGGCATTCTGCATCTGGGTGGTGTGGCTGTCGTTGTTGCATTCAATGTAGGTGACATCTACGCCCAGATCCTGAGCCAGACGGTCTGCACCTTCCTTGGAGGAGTCGTAGAAGGAACGGTCACCGAAGGTGCCGGCAACGACCAGTGCCAAGGAAGTGGCTTCAGTGGTTTCGCTGTCCTTGTTGCAACCGGTCAGGAGCATGAGACCTGCGACCATTGCCACTACAAGGATCATAGCAAGGATTTTCTTCATAATCATTACCCTCTTTTCATAAAACTTTTTCTCTGTGGAAGATCCTTCCTCCACAATTCACATTATATCATCTTTTGCAGGATATTCAAGAAAAATTTTTGTGGGAACCTATCTATATTTTCGACCGAAGTATTGGAATAGAGAGGTATCTATGATATACTGTATGTAATAACAAATAATGGTAGGTGAAATGTTTGAAAGAATTATGGGAAAAGATTCGGGAGGCATTGGTTTCGGCTCTGCCCATTACTTTAATTGTATATTTGATAGCCTTACTGCCCGGATTTTCTTTTGAAGGAAAGGAACTGGGGAGCTTTACCCTTGGAGCGGTACTGCTGATCTTGGGTATCGGCCTGTTTAATTTGGGTGCTGATATTGCCATGACCCCTATGGGGACTCATGTGGGCGCAGGTCTGTCCCGACAGAAGAAGCTGGGACTCCTCCTGGGTGTGTGCTTTGTTCTGGGAATGCTTATTACCATTGCAGAGCCGGATCTGCAAGTTCTTGCCAATCAGGTCAGCTCCGTCATGAACGGGAAATTGCTTGTTTATGTGGTGGGCTTCGGTGTGGGCGGTTTCCTGCTCTTTGCTATTTTGCGTATTGTGTTTAAAGAGCGGCTGTCTAAACTGCTGATGCTGTTTTATATGCTCCTCTTTGCCATGGCACTGCTTTTGGCAGTCAATGACAATTTAGATCTGCTTCCCATGGCTTTTGACTCCGGCGGCGTGACTACAGGACCTATTACCGTTCCTTTTATTATGGCATTGGGCGTAGGTATTTCCTCTGTCCTTGGTGACCGCCATAGTCAGGAGAATAGCTTCGGTTTGGTTGCTCTGTGCTCCATCGGCCCCATTCTGGCGGTGCTGGTGTTGGGGATCTTTGCAGACAACGGCATGACTTATACTGTGAACTACGGCTCTGTGGGAGACAGCGTTCTGATGGCGTACTTGGAGAATATGGGTCATGTAGCAGAGGAAGTTGCCCTCGCATTGGGTCTTATTGTGGTATTTTTCCTGTTCTGTCAGATCTTCTTCTTGAAATTGCCCAAAAGACAGCTTCTGAAGATCGGTGTTGGTGTCCTCTTTACATATGTGGGTCTGGTGCTGTTCCTCACCGGTGTCAATGTGGGCTATATGCCCGTGGGATATAAAATGGGTTTGCAAATCGCTTCCTTCTCCCCGGGGATCTTAGTTGCGGTAGGACTTGTTATCGGTGTGTTGGTGGTTCTGGCAGAGCCTGCCATTCACGTGCTCAACAGTCAGGTAGAGGAAATCACCGGTGGCTATGTGACCAAGCGGTCTATGATGATCGGCCTGTGTGTAGGTGTAGGCTTAGCCATTGCCCTGAGCGTGGTGCGGATCATTTTTGACTTCTCTCTGGCTTATTATATCATTCCGGGATATTTTATTTCTCTTGCCCTGTCCCTCTTTGTACCTCCGGTGTATACCGCCATTGCCTTTGACTCCGGCGGTGTTGCCAGCGGACCTATGACCTCGGGTTTTATTCTGCCCTTTGCCATCGGTATTTGCGTTGCCTTGCAGGGGGAGAGTGCTGTCCTCCGTGACGGCTTCGGTGTGGTGGCTCTGGTTGCCATGACACCCCTGATCACCATTCAGTTCCTGGGCTTTAAGGCCATCGTATCCAATAAGGTCAAAGAGAAACGGGCAATGCACCGGATCCTCAGTGCCGATGATGAGCAGATCATCAATTTTATGTAAGGAGGTAGGTCTATGGCAAATACAGTCAACGAATCTGCTATTAAGAAGCTGGAAATTGTTGTTACCGTAGTGGATCGGAATAAGGCAGAATTTTATGCAGATGTTCTTAGCCAGTTTGAAGTGAATTTTCAGATGGCAGTAGGCGGTAAAGGTACCGCCCAATCGGAAATCGTAGATATGCTGGGGCTCAATGTCCACAAGGCTGTCCTCTTTAGTGTGGTTCGGGAGGATATGGTAGAGCCCATTATGAAATGCTTGGAAGAAAAGTTTCATACCATCCGTAACGGAAAGGGGATCGCTTTTGCAACCCCTCTGTCCGGGATCATCGGAGTTAATTTGTATCAGTTTTTAAGCAATAACAAGCAGGGAAGGGAGGATCAGCTATGATCGCCAATGAACATGAAGTGATTTTTGCCATCGTCAACGCGGGCTATGCGGAAGATGCCATGGAGGTGGCACGAGAGCAAGGCGCTCGGGGAGGCACCATTATCAGTGGCAGAGGTGTTGCCCGGGAAAAGGATGCTGCATTCTTCGGCATCACCATCCACGGGGATAAGGAACTGCTGATGATGGTGGTGGAAAAAACCATTCGGGATCAGGTGTTCCATGCCCTGTATAAGCAAATGGGAAT
Organism: Faecousia sp.; assembly: GCA_045659585.1. Lineage (GTDB taxonomy): Bacteria > Bacillota > Clostridia > Oscillospirales > Oscillospiraceae > JAZOXB01. Next base: position 2,991 of record JAZOXB010000231.1, read on the forward strand.
GCAGAAGAAGGCCCAAGGGATCGTCTTTTCCCTCCCGGTGTCCCATGTAGCGGGCCTTGCCATGCCGGAACCGGTCGAGGAACTATGATCGTTTCGCAGAAACGAGAATATCATAACATTTGGCAAAGCCAAACTCATAACTAAAACACTCAATGGGAAACGAGTTATCAGTTATGATTGCCTCCGATATGGAATCTTCAAATTCCCGTTTATCGGTTTGTTTTTTGCACGACCTACCTCATCCGGTTGTAGGGGAGACACGATTGATGGCCATAGAATAATAGCCTCCTTGAAACAGTGTAAGAATATTGCACCGGAACAGCAGGGAAGTTGTAAACCCCGAAACCTTTCGATTTCGGGGTTTTGAAAATTTAATTCTTTTTGAGCTTTGCCCGATCTTTTCCGGGCAGAGCGAACATAGGCACGAAACGATCCAGACCCGTGAAGGTCAGGAGAATGAGAGAACCTACTACAATAAAGCTGAGGTAGTTCATCTTAATGACTTCTTCGGGGGAAAAGCTCCGCAGGGGATAGACGGTAGTTGCAATAGAGGCAAAGAATACGGGGAAGCAATGCCAAGGGATCAACTGGGATCCGTAGATACCCATAGAGGAGGTCAGAGTAGAAAGGCGGAGTCGGAGGGTGTAGTTGTCTTCTTCGCTGCATTCTACATTTTCGTCTACGATATTTCGCACAATGGGAGAGATGGTAGCGACCTGTGCTGCTTCATCTGCCAGAATGGCATTACCGGCAATACAGAGGAGACCGCACCAGCCCATGAGTTGATGAATATTGCGAGACAGGCGTACTACTAACCGTGCCAAGGGAGCAAAGGCGTTCATACTGTTCATGATGCCACCGAAGGCGGAAACCCACAGCATCATAACAATGACCCAGGAGCCGGCATCACTGAAACCCCTGTAGAGGATATCCAGCCAGGATTTCAGTTCGGCAGTGCCTGCGATCCAACCGCACAGAAGGGAGGACAGCATACCTGCACCCAGACACAGGAGGGTATGTACTTTCATAAAGGACAGCCCGATCACCAGGATCAGAGGAATGACCATGAAATAAGGCACGCCCTGTTCTACCTGTTGGAGAAGGGTCAATGCAGAGGGACGCTCTACAGCCAGTGCCTCACGGGCTTCCGCGGGGATTTGAGAAATAGCGGCGGCTACATCCCCCTGTACATTGGGGAGGCTGAACCCTGCAAAGAAGACGGCAACCAGACCCAAGGCAAGGCAAGCAAATGCCCAAACAAGCTGATGCTTTAAGCGATCAATGATCTTAACATCCTGCATGCCGCAGGAGAGAACGGTTACATCGGAGATCATGCCGATATTGTCGCCGAAACAGGAACCACCTGCAATAGAGGACAGGGTAAGTAAGGCGTTTCCTCCTACCAGATGGTTGAGCCACAGGAAGATGGGAGCGCAGGCGGCGAAGGTACCCCAAGAGGAGCCTGTTGCCACAGACAGGAGGCAGGTAACGATCATGGCCACGGGGGCTACGGTTCGGGCAGTAACACCCAGTCTGAGAGCTAAGTTGATGAGAGCCGCCCCTACACCTGTGAACATGAAGCATTCCGCCACACCGTAGGCAAACATCAGGATAAAGAAAATCAGAACAATGTGCTTAACGGAGCTCAGACACTTTTCAAAGGCCACTTCAAAATTGCACTTGTGAATCAGAAGGTATACACACAGGGCACTGAAGGTGGCAATGGGTGCCGCCAACAGAAGGTCCAGTTTGCATACAATGACCAGTGCCGCAAAGATCAGTAGGGGCAGAAATTTAAGAGCATCCAACCATGGAGAGGGATGTTTCTTGTCAGATTCAACGGTGTCCGGATGGGCAGTTGGTTTTTTCATAAATGTGGTTCTCCTAAAATGAATATCTGTATGAATACAGCGTATATATTCTACAGTGTTCTTTCGGGAATGTCCATTGTCGTTTTATACAATTTATTTATGCATTTTTAGGCAAAAAGGCAGAACGAGAGGTTTAATCTTGCAAGCTTCCAATGGGAGGACGGCAAGATGGTTTGAGGCTGCAAAAGGGGCTGCCCCATTTTGATATGCTCCCCATAGAGTAGACACTCGAAATAACAAAAATTTCGAGACTACACTATGGGGAGTGTTTTTTATGATCAAGAGAAAAGGAACGCAAGTATTGTATCAATACTTGCGTTCCAATATGGCAACAGTTGATAATAATGATACGGTTTCGTATGGTTGCATTAGGGTTGCATTGGAACTGCAACCCTCAGAGCGAAAAATGCAACCCTCGTAAAAAGAGTTAGACAAATTGGAATTGGCTTACTCTATCTCTGTGCGGATGGTAAACACATCAGGAAGATTGAAAATATCCTTCTTCAAGAACAACGGGTAGAAATACTCGTCCTTTAGTCTTTCAAACTCCAGCCATTCAAAAGTATGTATGCGGTGGCCTTCGTTTGCAGTAAAG
>JAZOXB010000232.1:0-12312 GCA_045659585.1 Faecousia sp.
GTCCATCTGGATGGCGGTAACACCCTCGGTTGTACCGGCAACCTTAAAGTCCATCTCGCCGTGGAAGTCTTCAACACCCTGGATATCGGTGAAGGTTCTCCACTCGCCGGTCTCCTGATCGGAGATCAGACCGCAGGAAATGCCTGCTACGGGGCGCTTAATGGGAACACCGGCGTCCATGAGAGCCAGAGTAGAACCGCAGATGGAGCCCTGAGAGGTGGAACCGTTGGAAGACAGAACCTCGGAGACAACGCGGATGGCGTAGGGGAATTCCTCAACGGAGGGGATAACGGGAACCAGAGCCTTCTCGGCAAGGGAGCCGTGGCCGATCTCACGACGGGAGGTGGAACGGGCGGGACGGGCTTCACCGGTGGAGAAGCTGGGGAAGTTATAGTGGTGGATATAACGCTTGCCTTCTTCTGCATAGATGGTATCCAGCTTCTGAGCGGCGGACAGGGTGTTCAGGGTGCAGATGGACAGAACCTGTGTCTGACCACGGGCAAACAGACCGGAACCGTGAACTCTGGGCAGAACGCCGACTTCGGCATCCAGGGGACGGATCTCGTCCATGCCACGGCCGTCAACACGCTTGCCGGCCAGGAGCCACTTTTTAACGACCTTCTTCTGCATCTTGTAGAGGCACACTTCAATATGGAGGTCGAAATCTTCGTATTTCTCTGCGAACTTCTCGGTGAAGTCACGGCGAGCGGCAACCAGACGCTCCTCGCGGATGTTCTTGTTGTCGGTGTCCAGAGCGAACTCGATCTGATCCATGCCGTAAGCGCACAGCTCGTCCAGGAGGTCGTGGTTAACAGCGGCCTTCTCGAAGGTGAACTTGGGCTTGCCGATGGCCTCTACGATGGTGTTGATGAACTTAACGATCTCCATGTTGGTCTCGTGAGCAACACGGATGGATTCGTAAACGATAGCTTCGGGAGCTTCTTTAGCTTCGGTCTCGATCATAACGACCTTCTCGAAGGTGGAGGCGATGCAAACGAAGCAGTCGCAAGCCTCACGCTGTTCAGCGGAGGGGTTGATGATATACTCGCCGTTCAGGTGAGCAACATTGGTGGTAGCAACGGGTCCGTTCCAGGGAACGTCGGAGCTGGCAATGGCGATGGAAGCACCCAGAGAAGCAACAACTTCTACAGGGTTCTCGTGGTCGTTTGCCAGAACGGTGCAGGTGACGACAACATCGTTACGGAGCTCATCGTCGAAGAGGGGGCGCATGGGACGGTCGATGATACGGCTGTTCAGGATGCCACGCTCGGAGGGCTTACCCTCACGGCGGTTGAAGCTACCGGGAATGCGACCTACGGAGTACATTCTCTCTTCGAACTCAATGGTCAGGGGGAAGTAGTCGATGCCGGCCTTGGGGTCGGGGGAGCAGGTAACGGTGGTCAGGACGGTGGTGTCGCCGTAACGGCAGATGCACTCGGCATTGGCAAGCTCTGCTACCTTACCGGTCTCTACGGTAAAGGCACGGCCGCCGATGACGGTCTCGAATACATGATGATTGGGGTACTGTTTTCTGGTAACCATAATGTTTCCTCCTTATAGAATATAGTTGGTAAAGTGTGTTCCGTGGGAGGTTTAGCACTTGAAGCTGCCATCGAGTTCGGAAAATCGAAGGTACCTTCAACTGCTAAACGGCACTCCCACAGAGGGATGAAAAAATTTTAGTGGGGGTCCAAAAAGGGATTTCAAATAAACTATCTCCGAATTATTTCCGAAAAGTTAATTTAGAAATCCATTCGGTAGCTTCTTAAAATTAATTTTTATGTGCCGGGCGAAGGATTTTTTCTCGAATTTTGCGATGGAAACCGCAGGAATACTTTGTGTATTTCAAGGTTTTCATAAGCAAAAGTTGGGGAAAAAGACTCGGTCGGAACGAAAAAGAAATTTTAAGAGGCTGCCCTTCAAAAAAAGGGCGACCGCGAGGGCCGCCCGAGTTTGCTTATTACTTACGGATGCCCAGACGAGCAATGATAGAACGATAACGGGTGATGTCCTTCTTTGCCAGGTAGTCCAGCAGGCTACGACGCTTACCAACCATCATCAGCAGGCCACGACGGGAGTGGTTGTCGTGCTTGTGCTCACGGAGATGCTCGGTGAGCTCGTTGATACGAGCGGTCAGGATAGCGATCTGGACCTCGGGGGAACCGGTGTCGCCTTCGTGGGTTGCGTACTCAGCAATAATAGCAGTCTTCTTGTCCTTCAGGATCATTGTGTGTTTCCACCTTTCTTAAAATATATTCCTGCGGCTCAGTTGTGGGCGGATGGAATGCTGTTATTCAGCCTTCTCCCATAACCGGGCGAGCGGAAAAGTACGCTGACCGATTTGTCAGCCGTATCATAATACCACATTCTCAGTCAAAAGTAAAGAGAAATTTTTGGGAAATTCCGTCAATTTCGGAAAAATTTATGTTTTCCAGAGAGAGGAGTTGCTTTTTTACCTCGATGCCGGGAGTAAAGCCACCTAAATTGCCGGATCCTACCACTCTGTGGCAGGGAAGCAGGATCAAATAGGGGTTCTGCCCTACTGCATTGGCAACGGCTCGGGCGGCGGTTGGCTCTCCAATGGCGGTGGCGAGCTGTCCGTAGGTTACTGCCTTGCCGTAAGGGATCTCGGAGAGCTTGGACCAGACCCGTCTTTGGAAATCCGTTCCGTTATAGAGAAAAAACAGATCAAAGGTCTGCCGTTGTCCCGCAAAATATTCTTTCAGTTGAGAAACTGCCTGTTCCGTAACAAAATTAGGCCGTTCCTCCTCTGCTCTTTCCGAAACAAGGGCCACACCGCGGAGCTTCCGCTGATCTGCGGAGATCTGTAGCAGACCGATGGGAGAATCGTAATATTGTATCATCTTATAAGCCTAAAATATGGAGTCCCAAGGCACAGATCAGGGTAACTGCAACACCTGCAATGACAACGCCTACAAAAATGGTGGGCAGAGCACGGCGGATCCGCATTTTCATAAGAGCGGCTACCAGAGCACCTGTCCAGGCCCCGGTACCGGGGAGAGGAACAGCAACCAACAGGCACAAACCTACCAGTTCGTATTTTCGCACCTTTTCACTCTTGGATTCGGCGCGGGCTTCCAGCTTGGTAACGATCTTCCCCAATCTCTCGTACTTTTTCATCCACTTAAAAATACTGCGGATGAACAGGAGAATAAAGGGAACGGGAACCATGTTTCCGGCTACACTGAGGATGAATGCTACCCAAGGCTCTATGTCCTGTGCAATGGCAAAGGGGATGGCTCCGCGAAGCTCGATAACGGGAACCATGGATATTAAAAAGGTGATCAAATATTTCATAAACAATCTCTCTTTCGGAATTTCAGTTTATTCTACCACAAGTGAGGGAAAAAATCAATGGATCATAGAAGACAGGAGGTTGATTTTTGTGATTTTACTGAATTTTTACCTGAAAAAATACAGTAAAATCCCCTTAATTTTAAAAAATACTTGCTTTTATATATTCTCTATACTATAATATCCATTTGGAAAAATAACATCAATCAAAAGAAAGGAGCGTTCATCTCCTATGAACAATCTAAAGGAAAACAAAATGGGAACCATGCCCGTTGGGAAGCTCCTGTTCCAAATGGCTCTGCCCTTGGCACTGTCCATGCTGGTACAGGCTCTGTACAACGTGGTAGACAGTATTTTCGTATCCCGAATCTCTGATGTAGACAATTATGCTCTGACAGCGGTATCTCTGGCCTTCCCGGTACAGAACATTATGATCGGTATTGCTACGGGTATTTCCGTAGGTGTCAATGCCCTTATGTCCCGTGCTTTGGGAGAAAGAGACTTGGAAAAGGTCAGCCGTGTGGCAAAGAATGGTATGATTCTGTCTGCTATGGGCATGATCTTAGTTGCCCTCTTTGGCCTCTTCGGCGCTGAGTGGTTCATGTCTACCCAGACCAACAGTGCAGAAGTTGCCGCTTACGGTGTTAGCTACATTCGGATCATTTCTCTGGTGTCCTTCGGTATTTTCGGCGAAGTCCTCTTGGAACGGTTCCTCCAATCCACCGGCAGAACCACCTATACCCTCTTTACTCAGGGTATCGGTGCGGTGATCAATATCATTCTGGATCCTATTTTTATTTTCGGTCTCGGTCCTATCCCCCGTATGGAGGTTGCCGGTGCCGCTGTAGCAACGGTTATCGGTCAGATCGTAGCCTGTATCTTGGCAGTGTATTTCAATCTGCGGAAGAACCCCGATGTTACCCTGAATTTCCGTGGCTTCCGCCCCTGCAGAAAGACCATGGGACAGATCCTGGGGATCGGCGTTCCCTCGATCATTATGGTTGCCATCGGTTCCCTCATGTATTCTACTATGAATATCGTTCTCAAGGGCTTTGACGCCATTACTCCTGACTTAGGACTCACGGGTTCTACGGTTTTCGGTGCGTACTTTAAGCTCCAGAGCTTTATCTTTATGCCCATTTTCGGCATCAGTAATGCGGTTCTTGCCATTACCGCCTATAACTACGGTGCGGCAAAGCCCAAGCGGATCATGGAAACCTTCCGTTACGGTGCAATCGCCGCCGTTGCCATTATGGCAGTGGGAACCGGTGTGTTCCATGTAGCTCCGGAGGCTCTGTTGGGCTTCTTTAACCCCAGTGGGGAAATGATCGAAGTAGGTGTTCCCGCTTTGCGCACCATCAGCATTCCCTTTGTTGCCGCCGGTGTGTGCATTATTATCAGTAATATTTTCCAGGCTTTAGGCAAGAGTATCTACAGCATGATCTGCTCTATTGCCCGTCAGCTTGTGGTTCTGATCCCTGCGGCTTATCTCCTGTCCCTGACAGACAATATCAACATGGTTTGGTACGCTTTCCCCATTGCAGAGATGGTCGCTCTGGCCTTCTGTGTAATCATGATGGTCGTCCTCTATCGGAAGAAGATCCGCAACCTGGGACGATGAAAAAGGTTTGCATCATTCATATTATAAAGGGGCTTTCTTATGAATTATAGATCGGATCGATATGGCAACCGGCTTTCGGTTCTGGGCTTTGGCTGTATGCGCTTTAAGAACAAGCTGGGCGTGATCGATATGGAGGAAACGGAAAAGCAGATCATGACCGCCTTTGAAGGCGGTGTGAACTACTTTGACACTGCTTATATTTATCCCGGTAGCGAGGTGGCTTTGGGTAAAATTCTGGAAAAGAACGGTATTCGCGATCAGGTAAATATCGCCACGAAATTGCCCCATTATTTAATCAAAACCCCACAGGATCTGGATAAAATGTTTTCCGAAGAACTGCGACGCTTACGTACAGACCATGTGGATTATTATCTCATGCATATGCTTACGGATACTGCTACATGGGACCGTTTGAAGGGCCTTGGCATTGAAGCTTGGTTGGAGGAGAAGAAAGCAAGTGGTGCCATCCGTCAAGTGGGATTCTCCTACCACGGGAATTCCGATATGTTCTGTGCTCTGGTAGATGTCTATGACTGGGATCTGTGCCTGATCCAGTATAATTATATGGATGAGCATTCTCAGGCAGGAAGAAAGGGGCTCCGTTATGCCCATAGTAAGGGCTTGCCTGTGATGATCATGGAACCTCTCCGGGGCGGTAAGCTGGTAAAAGGATTGCCGGAGGAGGCAAAGAGAATCTTCGGTGAATATAAGATCTCTCATTCCCCTGCCGCATGGTCATTCCGCTGGTTATGGAATCAACCTGAGGTTACAGTTGTTCTTTCCGGCATGAATTCCGTAGAAATGGTCAGAGAAAATATAGCTACTGCATCCTCTGCACAGGTGGGAGAAATTGGATCCGAAGAACAAGCCATGCTAAACAGAGTGGTTGCCGCCATAAATGCAGGAATGAAAGTTGGCTGTACCGGCTGCGGCTACTGTATGCCCTGCCCCAAGGGTGTAGATATTCCCGGTACCTTTGCTGCGTACAATCGGCGTTATGCAGAGGGTAAATTCTGGTCTTTGGTGGATTATACCATGTGTACCGCATTGCGGAAGAATTCCACAGCCGCCTCTAATTGTGTGGGGTGCGGTAAGTGCGAAAAACATTGTCCCCAAAATATTCCCATACGGGAAAAACTGAAGGATGCCCAAAAGGTATTGGAAACACCCGTGTATCGTGTGGGTAGCAAGATCATAGGATGGTTTGCTAAATTTTAAGATGAACAGAAAAATGACTCCCTGTGAAGAAGGCTTCACGGGAAGTCATTTTTTTCATCAGCTGTGTTGTGAAGGAGAGGTTTTTTTGGAGAAATAGGTCAAAGCACAGGCACCTAACAGCACTACAGTAACGATGAGGCTGGCTTCAATGCCGAAGGAACCGCCGTTTAGCAGATCCATGCCGGGGACAGGGTGGAATTGCCAAAGGGTGGGCATAACTCCCGTTCCGCTGACTTGAATCCCTAAAATATTCCCCTGCACAAAATTCCACGCACTGTGGATGGCGCAAGCCCCCCACAGATCCCCTTCTCTAAAAACATACAGACCCATAAATACCCCGAACAGGGCGATGTTCACAAGGGGCAGTAGGCCAAAGCCCGGATTAAAAATATGAAGCAGGGAGAATATGACAGAGCTGAGACCCACGGCCCAAGCTTGTGTGCAACGGTTGGACAGGGACATCATAAAATAGCCTCGCAGGAGAACTTCTTCCGATGAGCCTTGGATCACGTAGCCTAAGAAGAACAGAAGAAAATAGCTGAGAGACAAGGTACGGGGGAAGCTGACTTGGAAACCACCGAAGATCCATGGGATCCCACAGCACAGTGCCAGCAGACCTATGCCGATGAGCAGACCCTTTCCGTAGCTTTTCCAAAAGTTGCCCTTTCCCAAGCCCATGGAACGCAGGGAACGTTTTTCGATACATAGACAGTAAAGGAGGGCTGCCCCTGTAGTCAGGATAGTCATAAATAGGTTTACGATGGTCATAGAGGGCGAAGACAGCAGGGTTTCCGGGTTGGTTCCCGGGGTGATAACGGACAGAATGACCGCAGGGATCGCAATCAAAAAGCCGGAAACAATGGTGGGAATCAGAAAAACAAGGAAAAAAATCAGGATTTGATTCGGTATTTTGGGCTTTCGTTTTGCGGATCGGCAATCACGGATCATGGGATTAGAGGGAAAGGATCGCATAAAATGACCTCCTAAAAGGGAATGGATAATGAGGGGATGGGATTTTACTCTGTTTGTTCCGGGGCTTCATATTCATCTAAGATGGAATTCAGAAGGGCACAGGTGTTTTTCAGGCTCTTATGGGGGAGGAAGCGGAGGGTGGTGTCTTCTCCGGTTTTTACGGTGATCTCTATGCCGTAAAGCCCCTCGTTTTGTAGGGCAATGGGTTTTCCTCCGGCTTCTATGTCAGAAAGGAGGGCGGAGAAAAGGGCCTTCTTTTGGGCGGTGGACAGCATGTAACGAGGACCGTCTAAGGTGTCGGGGTTCCCTTCCCATAACCATTGGGAGATGGTTACAGTGTCGGCTTCGCTGTACAGATGCAGGAGCTGCTGTGTGTCTCTGGATCCTTCGCGGAAATAGGTGTCCAAGGCATCCCATATAGGGGCAAACCTGTTAGAAGTGATGGTATAACTGCGGGACAGGTCTTTCCCTTCCCTTTCATACAGGATCTCCAAGTTGGTAAAGGATACACAGTAGGAGCTGTCTTCGGTATACCCATCGAAAGGAGGATAGTAGATCCTGTGTGAAGGATCCTTTTTTTCTTGGGTCAATAGGTCACGATCCTCTACGATGAGCCGATGGACTTGGGTAAAGTCTGCAATATCCTGAGGATCCTCTGTTGTGAAGGTCATGCCGTTTAGGGTGACGGTGAGGCGGGTTACGGTTTCCGGTTTGGGAACCTTCCTTGCAATACCCAAGGTGTCGAATTGGAAAATCAAAATAGCACTCAGGAAGCACAGAGCATAGATGCCCCAGTGGAGGAAGGCCTTCTTTTGGAACACCTTCATCTTACGCAGAAGGAGCATCCGAGACAGGAAGAAGGCAACGGGACTGAGGATCAGACAGGGAAAGGCTAAAGAACTATCTTCCTTAAGCACAAGCTCAAGGCTTACCAGCCAAGAAGCTACAGTGAAGCTTAGAAGCATGGTAAACAAATATTCCATCAGGAGAGACAAGGAAGGAAAGGCTAAATTCTGCTCTGTCTGTTCTTCCTTCCGCTTCCTGTAGAGTATAGCGGCTAAGAACAGAAGCCCCGGAGACAGGGCAACATAGATTCCCACTGCGCCCCAAGGAGGTGACGGACTCCAGTGGAAATTTTCCGACAGGTAAACAATGGGACAGAATATTTCCAAAGCATAGTCCATAGGAATCTTCCCTAAAATCAGATTGAAATATGCCTCCAACAGGAAGGGGAGAAAAAAGGAAAAAACCGTCAGAAGAAGGGCAAAAAACCTTCTGCCGCAAAGCACCGCTACCAAAACAGACATACTGTAGACGATCCCATACAGTGCCAAACGGAAAACCATGTTTTGGAAATAGACACCCCAGAATAGCTTGTTCCCATCCCCGACGGAATAGACTATGGGGGTGGTGGTCAGGGTGGTTACCAGCCAAGGCAGAGCGTAGATCAGAAAACCGCTTGCAAGGCTTGTGAAAAACAGGGTGCTTTTCCTAAGGGGGAGGCTGTGGTAAAAATGGTTTTCCTGTTTCTTGTGGAGATGGGAAAAGGCGTACACCGCAGCCACTGCCCCAAGAAAAAATTCAAAGACTCCGGTATCTAAAGTATAGAGCTTCTTTCGCCAATGGGATGTCAGGGATGCAAGAAAGTCGGTTTCTGCATAGGGAAGTACGTACTTTAGATCATCTACAAGGTTGATTATTCGGAAGAAGGCAAAGAGGAAAAAGTAAACGCAGGCAGCCAGTATCAGCAGCCAATGACGCTGCAGGTTTTTGCCTATCAGGGCTCGGTAGGGTCTTTTGGGTTCCATAGATGTCACCTCGAATCAAGGAAGATGTTGTTCTTAGGGATTCTTTTGCAAAGGCGTTTCTTTTTCAATAGACTTCAGTAAGTTGTGAACATTGGGAATTTCCTCCGTAATGTAAAGAACTGTGGGTGCCGAAGAACTGTCCAATCTAACACTGATCCCATCGCCGCCCCATTTGTTGTTATAGAGGAATAGGGGATCCGAGCCGGAGGTAATATCCTGTTGTAACAGTTGGAAGAATTCCTGTTGTTGCAACGTAGACAGGTAGATCCGGTCATGGTTGTCGCTTACAAAGGACACCGAGGTAGTTTCTGCTACAAGTTTCTGAAGCTGTTTTTCTACCGTCTTATCCTTCCGCAGGAAGGCTTCTACGCTCTCTGTGATCACAAGGTCGGCGTGGGTGTCGTCCGAGTAGAGATAGTAGGTTCGTTGGAATGTTCTGTTATTGAGGGTGTAGTTGATGTTTAATGTGCGGAAGTCATCCACGGAAGCATTCATGGCATTCTCTAAAGAATCTTGATGTTGCAGTACCGTCTGATGAATGGCAAGAACAGCTTGAATATCTTCGGGATCTTGGGAGGTATATTCCATGTCCCTCAGAGATACGGTAGCCTCACGAATCTTTTCTTCCTTCGGTATCTTCTTTTCGATACCAAAGAGATCAAATTGGAATGTCAGGAGAAATGCGGTAAAGACCACCACATAGATCCCATAGCTGATAAAGGCTTTTTTCTGGAACACCTTTCTGCTGCGGAGAAGGAGCATCCGAGCCAGGAAAAAGCCAATGGCCGATGTAATGAGTAGTGCATACACGGGTAAATCTTCTGCAACTAAGCCTATCGGTGCCAGCAGAAGAAGAGAGAAAATCAGAGTCAGGAACCATTGGGCAATACCGCGGAGAGACGAAAACAGGATACTCTGTCCCACCCTTTCTTCCGAACGCTTTCTGTGGATCAACATGGTTCCGTAGGTCATAAGGAGGCAGGCAGAAGCATAAATCACGCCCTTCCAAATGGAAACGCTCATGGATTCGCGGTATCCCCACTGAGGACTGAACAGCATAAAGGGAGACAAAAGGAAGGTAACGGGATCTGCCGTTGTAGTAACTCCAAACAACATGATTTCGGCAATGGAAACAAAGAGCAATTCCGTAGCGGGAAGAATCAGGGCAATCATCAGAGCGGTAAGAATTCCAAAGAAGGTTCTGCCACTGAGCACCATGCCCAAGGTGGCAAAGCTGAAAAAGGCAATGAACTGGCACAAACGGTAGATTGACGCTTTTACGAAGTTAATAAAAACAATGGGGTAGGATGTTCGGAAATGGAAGATGCACAGGGAAGAAATTACCGTGGTTAAGAGCCAAGGCAGCACATAGAACAAAAATCCGCCGATATAGCTACTGAGAAACAGATCATCCTTCGTAGTAGGGAGGCTGAGGAAGAAGGAATTCCGCTTCTTTTGATGGAGATAGGAAAAAACAAGGGTAGAGATAACCGTTGCAGAAATCAGTTCCATGGTTCCAATAGCATATGTTTCTATAAGATATGCCCAGTCACCCAGAAAGTCTGCCGGAAGGGTGGAGAAAACCGTGACAAGGATCTCGGACACCTGTACAAGGAGTATGAGGATGATCCCCAAAAATAGGAGCCAATGTTGGGATAGATGCTTGCGGATCAAGGCTCCTTTACATGAGGATGCTCTGAATATCATAGCTGACACCTCCTAACTCATAGATAAAGATTTCTTCCAGACTTAGGGGCATAAGCTCTAAGAGCATGGGGTTGGCGGCTTCTAATTGGGCTTTCAGTTCTTCCGGGGCGCCGGAAAGGATCAGAGTTTCGATACGGCCGTTGCGGCTGCTGTGGACAATGGGTAAGTTTTCGGGGCGAGTGTCCCCAAAGACGACCTGCACTTTTAGGAGATTTTCCTGCATCTGGGACAGACTCTGTTCCAAAAGCATCTTGCCCTGATGCATAATGCCCACATAATCGCAGACGTCTTCCAATTCTCGCAGGTTGTGAGAGGAAACTAAGACGGTCATATTCCGTTCCGCTACATCCTGTAGCATAATACTCCAGACCTGACGGCGCATAACGGGATCCAGACCGTCTACAGGCTCGTCCAAGATCAGCAGTTCCGGACGGACAGACAAAGCTAAGAGGAAAGCGGCCTGCTTCACCATGCCCTTGGAGAACTTGCTGAGAGACTTTTTGGGATCTAAGTTGAAGGCAACCACTAATTTTTCATATAGACTCATGTCGAAGGTGGGGTAGATGCCCTTATAGAATTTAGCCATTTCCTTGAGACTTGCGTTGCGGAAATAGAAGATATCGTCGGGGATATAGGCAAACTTCCCTTTTGCAGCGGGATTATCGAAAACAGGCGCTCCGTCAATGAGGACTTCACCGGAGTCCTGACGGTAGATCCCTGTGAGGTGGCGGATGAGGGTGCTTTTTCCGGCACCGTTAGGGCCTACCAAGCCGTAAACGGCACCCTTGGGAACATGGACTTGGCAATTATCCAGTGCCTTCGTATCTTCGAAGGACTTTGTCAGGTTGGTGACTCGGATCATAGGTCATTCCTCCTATTCTTTGCCTCTTCGGCAATGATGGTTTCTAAGGTGTCCGGGGTGATACCAAGAGATAGAAGCTCTCCGGCAGTGTTGCGGAAGGTTTCTAAGAGCTTATCCCGTCTGCCGGTGTCAACTTGACTGAGCTTTCCGGCAAAACAGCCCTTGCCTTGGACGGTGTAAACATAGCCCTCCGCTTCCAGCTCCCGATAGGCTCGCATAATGGTATTGGGGTTAATGGCAAGTTCCCCTGCCAGCTCTCGGACGGAGGGAAGCTTCTCCCCCTCGGCGATGGCACCGGAGAGGATCAGCTTCCGCAGATTGTCCTTGATCTGCTGATAAATCGGCCCCGTGGCTCTGTAATTTAAGGGAATCATAGTAGGATCACCTTCCTTGAATATGGGAAAATTAGTACGGTGTGCTATAACTGTATTACTCGTCTTAATACAGTTATAACACGGTGTACTACATATGTCAATCCCTTTATTGAAAAAATTTTAAAGAAATAGAAACTAAAATCACAGTTTATCGCTCTGTTAGAGCGAAAGAATAAAGGCGGTGTGGCTACGCCACCGATTGAAATTTATGGGCTAAAGCCCATTCTGATTGTGCTGCAAATCATAGTTTATCGAGCAGTTTGAAATTTCAATTTGAGGCAAAGTGACGCAAATAAAACGATCTGAACCAAGGAAACGATAGTGGAACGCCCCGCGGGGAGGGGGCCGGGGGAGGGCGGTTTTTCATCCGGCGAAAAAGGAAACGACACCACCGGGGTAACGAGCCGGTGAAACCCTCAGCGCCTCCCCCGGTTT
>JAZOXB010000233.1:0-14111 GCA_045659585.1 Faecousia sp.
TTGCCGTTCATGGCTTGGTAGAGGGATCGGTAGGCAGATTTGATTTGGGCGGTGTCCGTGTTGTTGCATTCGGTGTAGGCTTCGTAGAGAAAGGACAGAAGGTCGTTGCCGTTGCCGAAGTTGGGCTGCTCGGACATGGCCAATTTGGTTAGGGCTTTGATATATTGCTCCATCATTGGTAGATCACCTCCGTGAGAACGATTTCTTCGGCGGTGTGGCGGATGGAGTTCATGATTCTGACCCATTCCATTTCGTTTTGGGCTTTGAGTTCTTCGGTGATACCTTGGATCTTTGCCAGTTGGATTACCAGACGGTCAAACATTGCTAGTGCGGAGGCATCGATCTGTGCAAGGTAGCTGTTCAGCTTGCCGTTACGGAGAAATTCCCGATATGCAGAAGGGCTATGGATACGGAGATAGGTCAGGTGTCGCTTGCCCCAAGTGCCAATGGTATGAGACTCAGTATCTACTACCTGAGAGGGAGCGGAATTGCTGATAGGAATGGTTGCAGGATCCTCCGAGATCGAGCAGGGGATGTAGTAATCGCCCTCATGCTCGTACCAAAGGCCGTTATCGTAAATATACTTTTCCATGTGAGTTTCCTCCTGTTATGTATTTGAAGTTGAGGTGAT
This sequence comes from Faecousia sp., assembly GCA_045659585.1. Classification (GTDB taxonomy): domain Bacteria; phylum Bacillota; class Clostridia; order Oscillospirales; family Oscillospiraceae; genus JAZOXB01. Next base: position 632 of record JAZOXB010000233.1, read on the forward strand.
TCAAATACAGCACCTTTTAAGCCTCCACGCCGTGAGAAGCGGTGGGGTGTGGAGCGTAAGGTACAGGTAAGGAACAAATGGGATTTTGCTTGTTTTTTTGCGATTTTTAATTCCGAATATTTTGCATGAAAAATAAGTGTTTTATTTTAGAAATAACGAAGAAAACCGAATAATTTTCGCGTGTTTGTGTAGCAAGGGGAACTCAATCCGAATTCTGCAAGCGATAATTTTAGTTCCCCAAGAGATAATCTATCTCCCATACAGAACATCCAAAAACCCGGAATCCTCAACGGTTTCCGGGTTTTCTTTATGCCTTGAAATCTGTCTTGGTTCAAATCATTTTAAAAGGACTATAACACACGAAATGTCATAGTCCTTTTTTGTATGTAATGTTCAAATCAAATTCAAAATCGCAAGCGTGCATCTCGTCTCGCAAATTGATTTTTTCTTTTGCCATTATTCATACCTCCGTTTCTTTATATTTTCATTATGACATAATTTAATGAAATTACAATATTTTTGATAAAAATCATACAAGCATTATAAGTCATAACAATTCTGAAACCCAGGGGACGGAGATATGTGTTGATATTTAACACGTATTCCCGTCCTCTGTGCTCCCAACGGTTTTGATTATTCGAAAAGTGTATATCCCTAAGTTCGGCCTACACGGATCCTTTGAAGTTTTCCAGAAGGATGTCGATTATTTTAGTATTAGCATAGTACGAGTGAGAAACAGTACTATATCCAATAGTCCCTGATCGCAGATGATCGAAACCCCGGAAGCCGCCTTTTTAAGGGCTTCCGGGGTTCTGTATGAAATCAAGCTTTCTTACTTAGTGAAAAAGGCGTGTGCGCTGTCAGAAAAGGCCATCATAGCTCTACAGAGGGTGCCAAGGGCGTTGACTTTTCCGCTACAGTAAGATTCTACACCATATTCCAGAGTGGGAGAAACCTGTACATCCCCGTCGTAAACTGCCGCAGAAAGGGTGACACGCAGTTCTGCCGCACGGAGCTCCGCAAAGTCAAAGGCATACCAATCGGCTTCCTCGTTAAACACCTTGGGATCTGCGATCTGTACCGTTACCGTCTCTCCATCGGAATTGATGTAGGTGACCCGAAGGGTCAGATCCTCTACAGTCCCGGCGTAGTCTGTGGCATCGATCACATAGCGCAGTGTCACTCTGGATTCCAGATTCAAGGTCTTACCTGCCCAGGTAACAACAGGATCCTGTACATCATCCAGAATGTTGTTGCTGCCGTTAAAGGTTACTGTAGAAAGAGCGGTAAGATAGGTCTTCTGCTCTGCAGTCATCTTTGCATCTGCTTGGGCATCGGTGCGGTAGCCCTTGAAGATCTGAGCCTTTCCGCCGTACTGCAGGAGGTTGGCACACATTCTCTTCAGTCCTTCCGATGCGCCTTTCGTTCCAAGTTGGTTATAGGCATAAGTAGCGATACTGTAGTTGTCCACCTGAGAAAGAACCTGACGCACACCATTGGAAATACAGACAGTAGCCTGTGCCGTATCATTCATCTGAAGAGCACTGAGACCCTTAAGAACAAAGTAATAATAGTCTCCCTTCAGAACAGGTTGTAGCTCCACAGTGTTCGTACCGGTTTGGGTATTGCCCTCATAAACAGGGAGTACGACCTCCATGGTATAGCCATAACCCTCGTAACCCTCTAACTGATCTGCTCTGACCATATAATTGATAGCCAGTTCGTTGGCAATCTCCACACTATGGTTGATCGTGAGTTTCACAGAATCCGTCAGGGGCAGGAATTTGTATCCATTTTCCTTTGCATGCTTCTCTGTAGTAGATCCGATCTCTCCGTAGAGAGTTGTAATTTCCGTATCAGCTATTGGCTCGGGCCCATAAGTAAAGTTGCAGTTCGGATTCAGGATATATAGACTCATCAGATTTTCGCACCCACCAAAAGCCACGTATCCAATACTCTTTACGCTCTTCGGAAGGATCACGGTACTCAGTCCGGTACAGCCGTAGAAGGCATGGTTGTAAAGATCCGTTACGCCTTCACAAATCGTTACCTCTGTCAAACCTGTACAACCGATAAAGCAGTTAGATCGAATAATGCCCACAGTTCCGGGAATCGTCACTTCTGTCAACCCCTTGGTATATTGGAAGGAACCATGGTCAATCATCGTTACACTTTCCGGAATAACAAAGGCGCCCTTATATCCTGCAGGGAAGATCAACAGTTCCGTTTTATCTTCATTGTACAAAGCTCCGTATGCATCGCTGGAATAGTTGAGGTTTCCTTCCTCGACACAAAATTTTTCCAAAGCTGTACAATGATTAAATGCATAGTCTCCAATAGAGGTTACCGTCTTGGGGATGGTTATGCTTCTTAAGGCGGTGCAATCGTAAAAAGATTGCTCCCCCAGTTTGGTGATTCCCTGAGATAAGATCACGCTTTCCAAATTGCTACAACGGCTGAAAGCATAACGACCAATGGTGTTTACGCTGGCAGGGATCGTAATGCTTGTAAGTTTTTTGCAGCCGCTGAAGGTGCTTTCCCCAATGGTTGTTACAGTTTCGGGGATCACATATTCGCCCAAATAGCCTCTGGGGAAAGCAATCAGAGTCGTCTTATCCTTATTATACATGACACCCTTGTCATCGCTGGAATATTTCGGATTGTCCTTATCCACCCAAATAGCGGTTAGGGCAGTACAACCGGAATATTCCTCGTAAATGTTCGTCAAGTTTTTGGGAATATATATGCTTTTCAAAGCGGCACAACCGGCGAAAACATCGGGGTGCATGCACCATGCCGATTCCGGAATAGTTACGTTTTCCAGAGAAGTACAGCCAAGGAAGAGATCCCGCATTATGATCTCGATGCCCTCCGGAAGATCCATACTCTTCAGGCTCACACAATTCTCGAAGGCACTGTGTTCGATCGTTTCCACATAGGTGGAAAGGAATGTCACCTTCTGCAAGCTAATGCAGTCCTCGAACGCCTCGCTACCAATGAATGTCACATTCTCCGGAATCGTGATCTCCTCCAGCGCAGCACAGCCCTTAAAGGTACGGAACGAGATCTCGTTTGCATTTGCAATAGTTACACGGGATAGGCTACTGCAATTGTAAAATACCTCTCCGCCAAATTCCTCCAAATTGCCGAGGATCGATGCACTTTCCAGTCCGGTGCAATTATAGAAGGCCCGGTATGCTATGGATTTTACAGATTTCGGAACAACCACACTTGTCAGGCTGCTACATCCTTGGAACGCGTTCTGTTGAATGATCATCAGGCTATCCGGAAGAGTAACCGTTTTCAGGTTTGTAAAATTCTCAAATAAAGATTCGCCGATTACTGTGGTGCCTTCCCAAACAGATATTTCTTCCTGATCCAAATCAATTGACTTGAACAAGTATTTCCCCACATATAGCAAACCACCTGTCCAATTGGAAGTATCGGTATATAGCAGAGCCCCGTCAAAGGCATTATCGGCAATAAATGCCATACTATCCGGGGAATCCACATTCTTCAATCTGCTGCAGTTTAAGAACGCATTCTCAGCAATGGTAGTCGCACCCTCAGGAATCGTCAAGCTCTCCAAAGAGGTACAGTTTTCGAAGGCATTTTTCTCGATAGTCTTTATGCCCTCCATAGTCACAGCCGACAGAGAGGCACAATCTCCAAATGTATAACTTTTAATTTCGGTGACCCCGGAAGGAATGTGGATGCTCTTTAAAAGAGTGCAACCTGAAAAAGCACTGCTTCCGATGTAATTTAATTTCTCGGGCAAGGTCACACTCTCCAAAGCGTTGCACTGATCAAATGCACAACTATCGATGGTAACGACACTATCGGCAATGGTTATATCAGTCAAAGAAGAGCAATCTGCAAACATATAGCTGCCGAGTCTTTTGACGCCTTCGGAAATAACGACCTCCTGCAGGCAGAAGCAATCTTTAAAGACCGACATATCCATACTTGTTACCGATCCGGGAATCACGATACTTTCCAAACCGCAGTTGGAAAATGACATATAGCCAAGATCTTGAACACCCTCAGGAATCGTCAGGGATCTCAGCTCGAAGCATCCGTAGAATGCCTTTTCTCCAATCCATCTCAAAGTGGACGGTAAGGACACCTCTGTCACATTATAGCAACCTGTAAACGCCTTTTCATAAAGGTTCTCGATTCCCTCGCTTACCACGATCTTTTCGATCGAGTCCCTTATAGGTGCCCAAGGCGCAGCAGGAGTAACATCATCAAAATAAAAAGGATCCTCTTCAAAATCGGGCGGCGTCGGAAGAGGATAAGACATCAATCCGGTACCGGAAATAGTCAGGGTCCCGGTCTCGCTGTCAAAGACCCATGTAATATTTTCTCCGCAGAGTCCGGAGGTCTCTGTGGCAGATGCAGTCATGGTTCCCAGAACCAGCATCCCACAGAGCATACACAGAACGATCAACAGGTTGAAAATGCGTTTATTCATAATTCAGCACTCCTTTGCAAGATTTTGATCGGACACAGTCTAATTATATCACCAATTTCCACCATTTTCAAATATATTTTCCGGCTATGTGCCATTTGTTATCTGTGAGTCGGAATAAAGGCAAAACCCTACCACCTACAGGGATCCAAAAATCAATCGCTCATCAGCAAAGTACCTCTCCGGATTACAGTTTATCGAACCGATTCCATATTTGCACAGACCGTCTGCCTCTCTAACGGGAAAAATCCCCTTCATGTTATGCAACAATACACGAAATAATAAACGGTATGCGATTACATCCCCACAACATCCCACAATATATGCGTTACACATGATATAAAACGCTATATAACACCCATGAGATAATCTATCTCCCATACAGAACATCCAAAAAACCCGGAAGCCTCAATGGTTTCCGGGTTTTCTTTATGCCGAGTATAGCCCCATTTGGTGCAAATTTAGCGCAAGTCTTCTAAAACAGTTTTTTGCATTATTGCAATCCACATCGAAATTTGCTAAAATCATACCATTCGATAAACTTGAATTTGGAGGGTTAGGATGAAGATTGAAAAGCGTATTAAAGATACATTTGTTGTAATTGGTAAAGAAGGTTCAACTTTGGACGGTCAAGGCTTTATTCAAAAACTATGGTCGGATGCGAACTCTCATTTTAGCGAAATACAGCCGATATCCAAAAAAGATGAAAACGGAAATTTAGTTGGTATTTGGGGTGCGATGTCTGATTGCTCCCATTCATTCAAACCCTGGGAAAATAACTTCAGTAAAGGGTTATATCTTGCCGGTGTTGAATGTGTTGATGATGCAGAAGCACCCGAGGGATGGACAAAGTGGATGATTCCGGGATATGAATATATTTGTGCAGAGTGTGAAAATGAAAATACCTTTTCGGAGGTGCTAGACTACATGGAAGCAAATAATATCACATTGGTTGGAGCTGTCCATGACTTTGCTTGCCCGGCAAGCGGAAAGAACTATATGTTTTTCCCGATTAGAATCATCTAATCAAATTCCAATTTGTCTGCCGGATGAAAACAGCCGCCTCGTGGGAGGCGACTGTTCAGCGTGTCAAAAAAGTGGCAATCGTCAAAATGCAAGTTTTAGCGATTGGGGCTGATTTACAAATGAAATCATAGCTTGTCCTAAGGCAAAAGCCTCTGCAATTGCCTGCAAACCCTTGCGTTGCAAGGCATTTTGACTTACTTCGCAAAACGAGCTCTACCGTACCATCGTACGCCGACGACCTCGTTTTGCTCGTCTTGCCGCTCTTTTGAACGCTGACAGACTGTCAAAAAACAAGTTTTTTGACAGTCTTGAAACGACCTCAAGAAGCTCTTTCGGCTTCTTGAGGTCGTTAAATATCGATTTATTCCGCATCCACTTTCACAAGGTGAGTCTCCTGAATGCGGTAAATGTGGGTACATAACCGCAGAACGCTGGGACGGTGGGTTGAGAGGATACAAGTCTTGTGCTTCATTGCCGCAATATTGGCAAGAACCTTTTCCTCCGTTTCCAGATCCAGTGCCGAAGTGACCTCATCCAGAAGAAGGATGGGTGCATCTGCCAGAATGGCGCGGGCAATGGCGATCCGTTGATTCTGTCCCACAGACAGGGAGCTTCCCCGTTCCTTCAGAACGCAGTACACACCGCCGGGAAGCTTCCGCACGAAGCTCTCTGCACAAGCCAGACGCAGAGCCTCATACAGTTCTTCATCTGTTGCATCGGGTTTTACCAATCGGAGCGTGTCTGCAATAGAGCCGGAGAAGATCACATTATCCTGAGGCACATAGGAAAACAGAGCTCTGGTGGAAGGAGACAGGGGAATCACTTTCCCATCACTGCGTACACAAGCCTCGCCGCTGTTAGGCCTGAGAAGTCCCAGAAGGATCCGGAACAGTGTGGTTTTTCCGCTTCCGGAGGGACCTACAACAGCGATCAGCTCATTGGGCTTGATCTCCAATTCCAGAGAATCCAGCACCAGATCCCGTTGCTGATAGGAGAACTGCAGATCCTTCAGCTTTAGCTCTATGGGCTTCCGCTTGGCGATCAGCTCTTTGACTTCCTCCCGATCCTCCAGATTTTCACGGGGCAGTTCCAGAATGGTCATGATCCTTCGGGCAGCAATGGTGCTCTCAATGGCAGAAGGCACCAGCTTGATCAGAGAGGACAGAGATGTGGCCAAATAACCTGCCATCTGAATGAATAGCACCATGGTGCCGAAATCGATCTGGTGGGCCCACAGACGGTAGGCACCCCAGCCCAGGCAGGAATAGCTGATCACAGTGCTGACCGCAGACAGGAAGGAGGTATTCAGTACCGAGGTGTGGGTGAATTCCATAGAGGTTTTGAAGTACTTATCCTGAACCTTGTACAGCTTGGATACGAAAACCTCTACCAAGTTAAAGGCTTTAATACTTTGGGCACTTTGAAGGGTTTCCTCATGGAAGGCCATCATTTCTGCGCCTACATCACGCATATCTCCGCTAAGCTTTCTCAGCTTGCCCAGGAAGGGCTTTGCCGCCAGAATGGAAACAGGAGCAGTCAGTAGAGAGATCAGAGCCATGGTGGGGTCATGGAACAGGATCACCACCAAAGACGCAATGAATCGAGTCAACTGGATCACCAAAGTCGGAACCCAGCCCAAAACGCTGTTAGAGACCGTAGTTACATCGGTGTTGATACGACTCAAGAGATCGCCGGAATGGTACTCGTGGAGAGACTCCCAATCGGTATTGAGAAACAGCTCAAATACCTCTGCACGAAGAGAATTGGAAACCTTCAAGTTGATCCGCGCAGTGTAGTGGGACACCGCTGCACTGAGCAGGATGCTAAAGATCGCAAGAGCAACCACTGCGGTACCGAAGGCCAGGATCCGTCTACCACCGTAACCATCGGCGGTACCGATCTTTACAATGGCATTGAACAGTTCCTTAGATGCCAATACAGAAAGCATGCTCATGGCTGTCCCGATCAACCCCAACAGGATATAGGCGAAAATCGCTCGCCTGTAGGAACGCATATGGCCGTAGATCCATGCGGTTTCCCGCATGACCTCCTTTAGGGTTCCTTTTTGTATGTGATTTTGAAATTTACGAAACATAAGGCACCCTCTTTCTCATATTTTTACCGCAAAGGGAATGTACCTGTTTTTACTTTTTACCGGTAGAACGGGACAGATCTTTCTTAAGTGCTTCGTTCAGTCGCAGAGCTTCCTGCTCCTGATTCTTAGTAGTCTGTTCCTGCTTGGACTGTTCAGCAATGGTAGTCGCTACAGGGTCATCATCCTTTTCTTCCTTACGAGAATAGCCGTAACCGTAACCGTAACCGTAGCCGTAGCGACGATAGCTGTCGGAATACTTATAGCCGTAACTATAGCCGTAGGTGCCGGAATACTTGGATCCATAGCCGTAACGAGTAGTACCGGCCTGGGTGTGGTTCAGAACACAGCCCAGAATGGGAATCTCAACTGCATTCAGCGATTGCAGAGCATTGAAGATCTGTGTGGTACTTGCCAAGTCCTGACGAACTACGTACAAAGCGCAATCGGCATACTTGGCGATGGTTGCCGCGTCGGACAGAATGCCTGCGGGAGGTGTATCAATGATGATGTAATCCACATGCTCCCGAAGAGAATCAAAGAGTTTCTTCAAACGGGGAGTATCCAGCAGAGGCTGAGGCTGATCCGTGGTCTTATCGCCGGACATCAGATACATGCTGGAATGGGGAACACTGAGAAGGCTGACGCTGGTGGTGTTATCTCTCAGGAATTCTACCAGACCCTCGGAGGGCTGATCGATCCCAAGAGCACCCTTCAGAGACTGCTTGCGAAGGTCACCGTCAATCAGAACCACGCGGCTTCCCTCAGCGGCAAAGCTCAGCGCCAAGTTGGTTGCAACCGTGGTCTTGCCTTCATTGGGAATGGTGCTGGAAACCAAAAGAATATGTGCATGACGATGATCCATAGCTTTCTGGATCTTTACGCGGAGGTTACGAATGGATTCGCTGAAAATGGAGCCCACACGGCTGTTGGTAATGGTAATGGACATATTGTTGGAGTGGGAACGCTTCTTCAGCTTAATGCCGGGTACATAGGCCATGCACTTCAGATTGATCAGCTTACGCAGGTCATCTGCAGAATGAACCGTTTTACGGGACAATGCCACCAGGAAGATCAGAACCAAACCGATCAAAATCACAGGGATCGTAGATTTCAAGCCCTGCTCTACAGCATTATTGGAGTTCATGGGGGTGGTATTGGGTCCCAAAGGCATATTGATGACATCGATTCGAGTGTCGCCCAAAATGGTGCTGGCAGCCTGGGGATAGATCTTAATGGTAGCCTTCAGCAGATCGTAGGCATGCTGTGCATTGCTACTGGTGACCGTCAGAGTAAAGAGAGCGGATTCGGCAGTAGAGGTCGCATTGATCGTGCCGGGGATATAAGACATATCCAGTTCCTGCTTCAGCAGACGCTGGGTGTTTTCACTGCGAATAACATAAGGGAAAGTAGCAGACAGGGTCTGTGCCGCCGTGGTATTGATAAAGGAAGAATAGCTGAGGATATCCGTGGTGGCATAGTAGCTTGCCTGGACGGAGAAAACCGCCTCGGAGGAATAATAAGGACTGTAGCTTTTGTCCGCTTTACGGTAGGAGTAGAATCCGAAAGCCACGGCCGCTGCCAAAACGATCCAAATCAGTCTCTTACAAGCCGTGAAGAAATTATGCATCACGACTCTCGGATTAAAATCGGAAAATAAATTTTGTCTGGGATCATCCATATCTCTTCCCCTCCTTTCCGGAGCGTTGACTCTTGTCTACAGAGGCCTGTTTGCCGCTGCTCTTTCCGTAGCCGTAGCCGTAGCCATAACCGTACTCATAACCGCCGGTCTTGAAGCTAAAGGCTTTAAAGGAACGAACATTGTTGAATACAAAGCCCATAAATTCGCTGTTGGTATCCATGAGATTGTCGATGGCATCATTGATGATCATAGAGGGTGCCATATCCTGACGAATAACCAGAATAGAGGCATCCGCAACATCTGCCAAAACCTCGGCATCGGCGAAGAAGCCGATAGGAGGTGTATCAATGATGATGTAACTGAATTCCTCTCGCAGAGCTCGTATCATGGGCATAAGGGAATCTTTGGAGACTGCCTCAGCCTGTCTGCGACGGATAGAAGAAGTGTAAAGGGTGTACAGCTTGGTGTGCTCATTGTATCGGATAGATTCCTTCAGCTTTTCCTTAGTAAAGCCGTGAGCCACCAGAGAGCCGAAATCATTTCCCTTTTCAACCTGAGTCTCAAAGATCAGGTGCTGTGCAGGCTTACGGGTATCTGCGTCAAGGAGCAGAACCTTACGGTGCTTCTGTGCAAGGGAGAGTGCCAGATTGGCGGCAACCGTAGACTTGCCCTCGTTCTCACTGCAACTGGCTACGACAAATACGCTCTGCTGCTTGGTCTCTCGGGCTCGTTCCATCTGGACGCGGATCTGGTGTATCGTCTCCGTGTAGTAGAAGCTACAGGTGGGATCGCTGATGAGAATGGATTTCTTGACCTTCTTCAGCTTTTCCTTCAGGCTCAGGCGGTTGTTTTCGTGGTAGATCGTAGCCAGAAGCTTGCCGTCGACCTGGTGCTTGGCACCTGCAACGGTCTGGACCGTATCGTTTCGGATAGCCAGGAACAGAAGTAGTGCGATCATAGCGGCAGCACCCGCAGGTCCGGCGAGCTTCAGCATGGAATTGCGGGAGGCCAGGTTGGCAGGCTCCGTGGGAATGGTGGGGCCGTTGATGCTGTCAATAACCGCCTGTGCAAAAACCGTGGTAGAATACTCCGTATGGCAATCAATGATGGCAAGAGCGCTCTTATATGCCAGCTCCGGCGTATCTGCCGTAATAGACATGATCAAAATATTGGTGTTTTCGGGAACTTGAATGGCAACCGACGCAGGGAATCGGGACAAGCCCATACTTCTGGCCGCCGCATTACGAACCAGATCACTTTCCAGCAAACCGCCGAACTGACCTGCGACAGTGTCCGTTGCGGCGATGTTTACAACTGCAGTACTGGCAGAACTACGGGAAGTAACCGCAAAGGTTACGGTACTGGTATAGATGGGTTTATCGGAGACGGTCTGCATAAGGTATACACCCATAACGCAGGTCAGCGCAAAGATGATCACCATCCAAAAGTGCCGTAAAACAAATTTGATCAAGCATAAAGGATCATAGTCCGAAAGTTCAAACTTCTTATCATCTTTCATATTCCCACCTCCTTATTGTACAACTACGGTCAGGCTCACGCTATAGCTGAGATTATCCTGATTGACATAGGTAAATTTAACATCATAGCTGCCCAGTCGGCTGCTGTCAACAGAGCCGGTGATCATAACATCCTTCTTGGAGCCAAGGGTGCCGTCCTCAAATTCTCGAACATTCCGGATCATATCCCGGAACTGCTCCAGATCCACCTCGCTGCCCAGATCCACATAGGTCAGATAGTCGGACAAGGTGATCACAGGATGACGAGAGGTGTAATTTCGGATCTGTACCGTCAGAGTCAAAGCGGAGGTATCTCCCGTAGAATTGGTGACCTGCAGAGTCATGGGATACTCGCCCTCAACAGACGTCGAAATATTGGCGGCAGAAATACGAATTCTGGAAGTAATGTCCCCATCGATCACATCATAAGCGGAAATACGGTCACTGAGGGTAACCACGCTGTTAACATTAAAGATCATAGGCTGTGTCAGCTCATATTTGGGCTGGCAGTAATCCGTATAATATACATTCCGTGTAAATGTGCAGAAATTGGATGCGGAGTCGAATACCGCATAGTGAGCTACTGCACTGTTGGAGCCGGTCAGTCTTGAAACACGGCGAACAATGATCCGATCGGTAATATCTCCGTCAACATCATCCGTAGCGACCAAGCCGCGGCACAACTCTTCGTCCGTGGCGGTGACGCTGATCTCCAGCTTTGCACCGTCGCAGATAATCTTGGGAGCAACATGGTCTACCATGATCTTGTCGTAGCAATACATGACAGAAAAGGCCAGTGCGATCACCAAAAACAGTACAATGACAATGGTTTTAATACTTTTCATGGGTTTCCCTCATCTTCACTTTCTATAGATATTTTATTCCGTAGGCTCTCTTATAAATCATAGACTCGGATATCCTGATCCGTCACGATCTTAAAAGGATTTTCCTCCAAAAGGTTGCTAATATAACCGGGGGAGCAAAATTCCTTTAGCAGAGGGATCATAGAATGGAAACCCGGTGCACGCCCACGCACATCATGTGCGTCACTGGCAATGACATGAGCCGTTTGTGTGGAAAGAAGATACCGTGCCGTCTCACAGGCAGCTTGTCCCAAGCGCCCCAAAAGGCTACCTTTATTCAACTGGATCACATAGCCCTTTTCGTACCACTGAACAGCCAATCCGGGAGAATGCTGGACTGCTGTATACCGTTCCGGATGGGCGATCACAGGAATATAGCCATAACGCTTGACCATAGCCAGGAGAGCATTGAGTTCCTCCGGCGAGGTTTGGAAATTAAATTCCACCAACAGATATCGGGAATGATTCAGCGTAACCACCCGTTTTTCCTCCAACAGTTGTCGCAGATTGGAGCTGTGGGCAAATACCTCGGCACCGGGCAGTACACGCAGAGGGATATCATGCTGGATCAGCAATGCGCGGAACATGGAGAAAACATTGGTAAAGGTTCTCCCCCGATAGTTATTACGGGCCCCCTGCAAATTACAATGGGGTGTAGCCACAATGGTGTCTACGCCGTTGCGTAGGGACAGCTCTGCCATTTTGCAAGCTTCCCGTGCAGACTCAGCACCGTCATCCACCCAGGGAATAATATGACAGTGTAGATCGATCATGGAGGTCCTCCTTTCAAAGCGGTGTCAAAACAATATATACCTTATTATATACTATCATATACTGAATGGAATTTCAAGCAGGAATCCCCGTAAGTTGCGTAAAATATCCCTTGTCCCCATAGAGAAAATGTGGTATAATAACCAAAAGAATATAAAAACCCTGTTTTCTTCCTTTCCGACGGTAAATTTCTCCTTCCCAAAGGGAGAACAGGCTTGCTTATAGGAGGAAGATTATGAAATTAAAGCTGGAATTTGTCCTGCGGGACATTGCCGGGGATCTGCTTTTGGTTCCCGCCGGAAAATCCGCACTGGACCTCAACGGCATGTTGACCCTGAACGAGGTAGGCGGTGAGATTTGGCGTCTGCTCCCCGAGGTCGAGGACGAAGAGGAACTGATCTCCCGTTTGCTGGAGATCTACGAGGTGGAAGAAGAGGAACTCCGTAAGGATGTTTCCGAATTCTTAGGCACCCTTCGCAAACTGGGAATTCTGTGATAAACCCTATAATTTTGCAATTTTCTGCATAATTCTCAAAAAATTTTTTCCAAAAAAGCGAATTTGATGAAAATTGACAGTTGCCAACTGTTCAAAAATCGTATATAATATATGGGAAATGATATGCGTTTGACGCATAGAAATTTAAACCTGTGTACTACGCAGGGAAAATTAATCCAATAATCGGAGGAAAACAATATGTCTATCAAAGTTGGTATCAATGGTTTTGGCCGTATCGGTCGTATGGTGTTCCGCGCCAGCGTGAACTTCCCCGAGATCGAGATCGTCGGCATCAACGATCTGTGCGAGGCTAAGTATCTGGCTTACATGCTCAAGTACGACACCATGCATGGTCAGTTCGCAGGCACCATCGAGTCCACCGAGAACTCCATCATTGTCAACGGCAAGGAGATCCCCATCTACGCACAGCGTAACCCCGCTGATATTCCCTGGGGCGAGATCGGCGCAGAGTATGTTGTCGAGTCCACCGGTCTGTTCCTGACTCAGGAGAAGGCTCAGGCCCACATCGACGCAGGTGCAAAGAAGGTCGTTATGTCCGCTCCTTCCAAGGACGCTACCCCCATGTTCGTTGTTGGCGTTAA